>JAUZQK010000033.1 GCA_030951025.1 Mariprofundus sp.
GGATGACCCGAATCAAAAAGGCCAGACTTCTCAGTCCGGCCTTTGCATTCATCGATCATCAATCTGGTAGGCTCGGGCGGTTTCGAACCGCCGACCCCCACCATGTCAAGGTGGTGCTCTACCCCTGAGCTACGAGCCTATGTAAAAAATAAAACGCTTTATTTACAACACTTTAAAAGGTTTAGAGTTTGGAGTCGCATGCTGTAGTGTGCCTTGGTGGCAGTTTTGTTGGCAGTGCGGTTCAAAACCACTTGATTGTAGGTGTTGGGTAAACGCCTTCAATCAGATGGCGGCATCTTATAAAGGAAACGAAAAATGGCAAGTATTTACAACACCCCTCCTCGTAGATCAAAAGTCGCTGCAGACAAAAAGCACCAGTCATCAACGAATATTATATTGATGTTCCCAGACTCCAAACTATGCTTGATTCCGATATTAATAATCACCGACAAGAGGCCACCATATGCGCGCAGTTTTAATGGAAAAAACAGGTTCACCCGATGTACTAAAAGCAAGCAAAGTTGAAAAACCGACTTGCGGTGATAATGAGGTGCTGGTTCAGGTGATGGCCGCTGGCATCAACCCCATTGATACAAAGTTACGCCAGAATGGTCTTTTAATTCCTGCAACGCTGCCTGCCATTCTTGGCTGTGATGGGGCTGGCATTATCGAGCAGGTCGGCGACAATGTGACGCGCTTTGAAGCTGGCGATGCGGTGTATTACTGTTACGGCGGACTGGGGCAACAAGCCGGCAATTATGCGGAATATGTTGCTGTGCCGGAATCGTATGTAGCCATGAAACCAGACTGTATTGATTTTGTTGATGCCGCTGCCGCACCATTGGTACTTATCACTGCCTGGGAGGCGCTGTTTGATCGTGCCCGCATTCAAAGCGGGCAGAAGGTGTTTATCCATGCTGGTGCAGGTGGTGTGGGGCATGTGGCCATTCAACTGGCCAAGCTGGCCGGTTGCGAAGTCGCTACGACAGTCAGCAATACTGAAAAAGCAGACTTGGTGCAGGAGCTTGGCGCGGATCTGGTCATCAACTACAACGAGCAAGATGTCTGCGAGGCATTGTTAAACTGGAGCGATGGTTTAGGCGTTGATGTGGCACTTGATACCGTTGGCGGCGATGCATTTAATCTCCTGGTAAACGCCACCCGTATTTATGGCGATATTGTCACCATCCTGCAAGTGCCAACCGATGCCGACTGGAAAAGTATTCGTCTGCGTAATCTGCGCATCTCGCAGGAACTGATGCTCACACCGATGCTACTGGGCTTAACGGAAGCGGCCGAACACCACGGCGATATTCTCGATCAATGAGCACAGTTTTTCGATCAGCAAAAACTATCCATCTTCGTATCCGATAGCCTGCCTTTAGAACAGGCTGCTGAAGCACATCATAGACTGGAAAGTGGCTCGGTGGTTGGCAAGCTGGTACTGGAAATTCCGGCATAAACGAAACCACCACACTTAATTTTTGGGTTTCGGCTTCGGTTTACCCCAGCTCGCCAAGGCGATTTCATAAATCATCACCGGTTTATCTTTCCCCTTCACCTTCACTTCTTCCAAGGGGTTTACCTGAATATTTTCAAAGCTGCCCTGTTCCAGACTGATCGAATACATGCCATGATCATCCGCCACCAAATAAGGTTTGATCCGCTCTAGGGTAAATTCCGTGATAATCAGATAATCCTGATATTCACGTGTAATTGCCTCGACACGGGCTCCCAGGTTCACCGTGTCACCAATGATGGTATAATCCATCTTCTTGCCTTCACAACCGATATTACCCACCACCACATCGCCCGAGTTCAAGCCCACACCGATATCGAGTGGCTCCAGGCCACGATTTGTCCAATCGACCTTCATCTCAGTGATTTTATCCATCATGCCCAAGGTGCAACAAAAGGCTAGAATCGCGTGATCTTTTTGCTCTGCCGGTGCTCCCCAAAAAGCCATGATTTCATCACCAACAAACTTATCCAGCGTACCATCCCAGTCAAAAATAACATCGGTCATTTCAGATAAAAATTCATTCAACGATGCAATCACCTGCTCAGGTGTGCGTGACTCGCAAAAGGTTGTGAAACTGCGCACATCGGAAAACATCACTGTCACTTCTCTGTTGGTGCCACCGAGCAAAGCCAGTTCCGGATTGGCTAGCAGTTGATCCACCACTTTTTTGGTGGTGTAAGATGAAAACATCTGGCGGATTTGCCTGGATTTAGCTTCTTCGGTAAAAAAGCGATAGCCGATCATAGCAGTATATAACAGCACCACCGCCACCACGGGCAACATCAAATCAATCCAAATCCGTTCCACGACAAATAAATATTGTGTGCCAATCAAATACAACACCAGCAACGTCAAAGCGCAGGATGCACTCACCCAGGCTTGGGTTCTGGGCAATAGCACAATAAGGAACAGGGCGGCGAACACAATAAAACCGGCCGAGAAGAACTTGCTCATTTCTTCCCGCACCATAAAATTATGATGCAATATATTTTGTACCACAGCAGCCTGCTTTTCGACTCCCGGAATACGCGAAAAAGGTGTCACATGAATATCTGTAGTGCCGAGGGCAGTGAGCCCCAGCATTAAAATCTTTCCCTTCAAATCTGTCACACGGCCTTGCATGACATCCAGAGCCGATACAGTGCGAAATGTTTCTGTAGGACCTGCAAAATTAATCAGCACCAGACCGGTTTTATCGGTACCCATCACCTGATCACCGAGCGTAACCGCACGCCCAGCCAGCAGCTGCATTTGCCGTGCGTCTAAGCCAAGATATTGGCGTGCAATCTCCAAACCGAACGATGGTAAATACAACACATCCGTTTTCGGGTCCCCCACCTTCACATACAACGGCTCCCAGCGAATGCCACCATCTTCATCATAAAACGTAAACACGTGACCCAGACTTGCCACGCCATCTAATATATCATCCACAGGTAACAGCGTATCTTTACCCCAAATCGGCAACTGATAGTCTGTTTCTTTTACTCGCATAAAAGCCACGTCATACAATATAAAGGGCAGTTCTTCGGTCTTATCTTTCGGCCCATCAAACAACAAACCAATCGGCAAGACAGCATGACCATAATCCAGAAAGGTTTTACCCAGAATTTTATCCGGTGATGCTGCACTTTCCAATCGATTGATTTCACCCAACACATCAGCATCAAGCTCATCTTTTTTTTGAAGCATGCCTTTAATATACTGCAATGATTCCAACCCTTGCGATAGCTCAGGCTCAGAAAAGATAATATCGACACCGATCACTGCCGGTTCCTGATCCGCCATGCTTTGAATCAACTTGGCCAATTTAATACGCGGCCACGGCCAGCGTCCGACATGTTCAAGGCTTTGTTCATCAATCCCGACAATCACCACTTCAGACCCCGGATCAATAGGTCCGCGCATCAGAAAACGAAAATCATAGGTTTTATTTTCTAAAAACTGCACAATCAAGGGTGGATTAAACACCGCATAACATGCAGGCAAGACCAGCAGCAGTCCAATCTACCAGTAAACTCCATGTGTTTTGCTTTTTTTAATGACTGCTCCCTATCAGCACAGCATCAACACCATAGAACAGCTCAACATAAGGCACGGCACACATTAAAACTGGATGACAATATTAACATTCTGGTTTTGAACCGCAGGTGTAGTTAATACAATCGGAGGTGTCGCAACCACGGGGACGACAGCCCCTGCTTGTACTGTTGGAGCCGTAGTCTGAGGCACAGCAGGCTGAGTCGATGTGCTGGCCGCTGTACCGCCTCCTGTGCCACCACCTGAATTCACCGGCGCTGCAGCGGCTGTTCCGCTACTCGATCCACCACCTGAACTCGAGCCACCTCCAGATGAGCCTGAACTGCTCACCTGCTGGGTACCTGTAGTCATATTATTGATAATATTTGCAGGCGCTGTTGCTGGGGGGGTCGGTGCCTGATTTGAAATAACACGGGTATATTGATTGGCTCGCACCATCACAGATTGTTTTTGTTGCGGTCCAAACAAATTGGACACCTCAACAGCACCTGAATAGGTCACAACGACCGTCTCATTCGGTGAAACCGCATCAACACCATAATCTGTACCGCGCACAGCTGCTACAGCACCCGGTGTTTTGATTTGAAAAAATGAGTTTTTATTGGTCGATTTACTCACCACCGCACGCACCTTGCCACGTAAATCGCTAATACTGCTTTTGCGAATCTTTTTTTCTGCATCGAACGAAAACTCACCAATCTGGATTTTTGTTAACGAACCAATATTCAATACACTGCCATCAGCAAGCTGCAATTGCGCCCGTGAACGCCTGCCGGTGCGCACAATATCACCAACCTTCACTATCGCCCCGACACCAACCGTAACAGCTTTTTTCTCTCCAACATGAAACACATCAACAAGCCCGTGTATTTTTTTAAACTCAGCCACAGCAGTATCAGCAAAAGCTGCTGGAATAAACAACAAGGAAAGAATGACCGCATAGCAAAAACGCTTCATGAAATGCATATTAGAAACTCCTACTAACATTAAAACCAGTCGTCATGCGCACATAACTAAACACATCCAAAGTTGAAACATTATGCGTATAACTAGCCATAAGACCCACATTTGCGTAGCTAAATGGATAAGATAAACTGGCCGATGCATCATATAATGAATCACGGCGAAAGCGGCCTTGCCCTACAATCAGGTTTTGATAAACATTACGTTCAGCAGCGCCATGCACATTCAATTTTAACTTTTCCAGATAGGGCATCGCCACATCAAAACCGCCATCAATACCATAACCGTGATAGCTCCAATCCGAGCCACGCGAACTATTCACCGTACGGTGTCCACCCAGTTGTAGTGATGATCGGTGATCTTCTGTAAAGACAAACAACTGAAGGCGTGCCGTATGAATCCATGCGTCCTGATCCAGATTCGGCTGGTTTACCACGATGTTATAATTCTCCCATCTTGATGTAACTGAGAACATCAACTGAAGCTGCTTGTTGTAGTTGTACGTCAGTGTCGGTTTTAAGCTATAGCTGCTCAAATAGCTTCTGTAATTCAACAAGATCTGATCTGCTGAGGCATCCATAAACAATAATATCTGATCATTAAATTTCATATATGGTGTCCATGTCACACCAAGATCCGTGATATCAAATGTCCTCAAACGATTATGAATACTCTGATAAAATCTAGCTGCAAATTTATGCCCCACCCCTTCTTTGGGGGGCTTGGCATAATTTAATGCCAGTAAAAAAGTATGTTCAAAGTCGCTATTGCCGGTGATTAACGGGATATTCGGTGATTCTGAAGGTTTGAGCACCACATTACTATCATATTTAAAACCGTACAATCCAAAAAAGGAAAGATAACTGATGCTTGCCAAACGCTCTGCATTGGCCAGCTCCTTCTTGGCTATCAGAGCCACATCCGCTTCAGGATCGAGTGCGATACTCTCTTTCAACAAAGCCTGACCTTTTTCATTCTGCCCCATACGCACATAGCTGAGGCCTTGCCCATAGATCCCCTTCTGTTTAAACGACGCATCAATCTCAACAGCTTGTTCAAACGATGTGATGGAATCGGAATACTGCGCTGTATTCATATATACCATGCCTAGCATATACGATGCATAAGCGTTTTTCGGTTGCAAGGACTGCAAATCTTTAAAGGCACCAATCGCAGGTTTATACTGATGCATTTTATACAACAAATTACCCAAATGAGAGACAGCCAGCGATGCTTCAGATAAACGATTGGCAGATTTTTTATATGCTTTGCGGGCAGCACTAAAATCAAGCATGCCTTCATGAATCAGCCCCAAGCGGTATAACACCCCTCCATCATCCGGATATGTTTTTTGCAAATCCTGCAAAGCCCACAATGCTTCTTCAAAATGACCAATATCATAATCCGAATCAATCTGACTAAAGTCGATATCTTTATTGCTACTTACAGGCATTTGAGAAACTACTTGCCTAGCAGATCCCTTTTTCTTAGCAGCACCGGACTGCTTAACCACGTTAGGTTGTTTCGCAATATCAGACTTGTTTTGCTCAGGGGTAGCATTCTCAGCCGCTAACTGAGTATGTGCCTTAGCGGGAGAGGCTTTCTCTAAAACACCCGCCAACTCAGAAACACTCCCTGCTGCACACAGCGCGCTAAAAGAGGTCACCCCTAGCAGCAACAACGAACCACATAAAAACCTATTCCTCATCATAAAATAAACTCCCCCTCAATCCATCCCCTTCACACAAAACACTTACACCCTCAACTTCGGATAGCTCCCTAAAAAGATACTTATCAAAGCAGGTGTTTTTACGCTAAAAACTTGAGCAATAGGATGCTATTATTTGCAATCTCCACCTTGCTTAAAAA
>JAUZQK010000034.1 GCA_030951025.1 Mariprofundus sp.
GAGAATGCTCAAACTTATTCTCCCCAGCCCGCAAAGTAATCCATATCTTTGTCAAATTGATCGAAGAATCCTTCTGGCCAAGCATCAAGGTTGCCATTTTCATCAAGCTGAGGGCTATGTACTTGCGGCACTTCTTCTGTCCGTGGGCGGAAAAAATGAATTGCAACCTTATCAGGCTCAATATTTTTAGATTTCACTGACCTACGAATACCGTTTAATACATGGTCACTATGGGTTTCTAGAATTACTTGAACTCCAGCTTTTGAAACCTTCGCTAAAAATTGGCCCATAAGGGCTTGTCCAGCTGGGTGGAGGTGGACTTCTGGGTTTTCGATTAAAAGCATATTTCCCTTGGAAGCTGAAAGAGCCGCTACAATAATTGGAAAAACTTGAGTAAATCCAAAACCAACATGAATAGGCCTATGGTAATCTGTTTCATCAGATGTTCGTAACCCAAGAGTTACAGCATTAACTTGTGAAACTTTCTGAACAGTTAGTCCACAACCTGGAAAAAATATTTGCATATATGCTTCAACTTGTCTCAGCCTAGTAGGTGGTACACCTTCGATAAGCAGTTCGGAATGAACTTCATTATCTCGACCATTATAAAGTAAGCCAACAGCATGTTCTCCAGATTTACCTACAGTGTTTATTTTGTGCTCATCTTCAAGGTCATAAAAGTCACGGGGGCCAACTCTTTCTGCCGTAATATATGTCAGACTCCTAATACTCTCCAACAATGTGCTTGGGCTAGCCATCTCTTCAGGGGCTAAAAAATGTAACTTATGAGGATTGCTAATTTGTTTGCCATTTACGGAGACCTTGTTTATTGCCATCGACATGTCACTTCTTTCACCGACTAGAGACCAGCGATAACTCTCTGTTTCTCCAGTAATACCCATTTCAATCGAACGGCGGCCAGATATTTTATTTACCACATCAGAAACAGTTCCCAACTTGAGTTCTTTCCCATTAAGCATCAACCGCATTGCCCATTCATGGTCATGCATTGTTTGATGAAGCAATACTAAGGATTGAAGAACTGAAGACTTCCCAGATGCATTGGTTCCAGACAGTAATGTTAACGGCTTTATCGGGAGATTCAGGTTCTCAAAGCATTTAAATTGACTTAAACTAATTTCAGAAATCATCCTAGTATATCCTCCAACATGGAGTGAGCCATGTCAAACCGCTGATACACACGTTTTACTTGGTTAGTTCCAAGGGTAATGGAATCAGAAAAATCAATATTCACCATCAACTGAAAGAAGCCGTCCCGAATCTCACTTGCTTTGGACTCAATCACAGATTCTGGGTATTTTGATAGCCCTGTAGACATCACATCCCACAAAGATGCATTGATGACACTTCTACTAGAAGTCGGGTCGGTATGTTTTCTGAAAGCATGTCTTCCAAAAATGATTTTATTATTTTTTAGTCCTACTCTAAATTCAGAAGAAAGACGTTCCAAATCATCGGCATGCATTTTATTCATTATGCTCAAGCAATCCGCCAGAAAGGTGTCCATATCTCCCTTGTATTTATCCACCCCAAGAATCTGAAATGCGCAGAAGCGATTGATAAATTCACGATCACGCATATTTTTCTTATTCAAACTTCTTCCTGTTGTTTCTAAAAATAAGTCAGTATTCGATTCCTTCCTAAGAAATCTTGTTGCCTCTCCAGCAAAAAGGCAGTTCCTCATTTGCTGCCGGGTTAAAGGCACCCCACTATTTACACGGTCAAAAATATCCAACAGGGCTTGCTGAGGAACTTTTGCATCAATCACATATAAAGTAAGATTACAATCTTCAACTCTATTCTGTAGCTTTGCAGAAAGGTCATCAAAGGTTTTACCATGCAGCTCTTTTTGTTTAGGAAGTTTTAATTTGAAACCTTTATTTACAAATCGTTGAAACGTGGAAAGTCGCTGTAGACCATCAACAACAACCATATGACCGTCCTTGTTTTCCGCCAAGTAAAAAACTGGCAAAGGTATTCTCATTAGTACAGATTCAATTAATTTACTTTGTTTATCATCTTCCCAAATAAAGTCGCGTTGAAAGTCAGGATCCATAACAAAAGATCCTTTTTCAATTCTTCGTAACACATCATGAACTGTTCGATTCTCGTTTCGAATCAATACTGTATCAATAGGATATTCACCCAAAGCATCATCTTCATCATAATCCAAGCCTTCAACTTTTTCAGTCTTGATTTCTTTATCACTCATAAGAACCTCGTTCCCTACACACAATTTAAATGTATTTTTACTACTTTCAACTTTTATTATGACTTTTCACATCAATCTTACCCGTCACCGCAGCGGAAATAAGTGCTGTTCGGCGTTCTTTCATTAACTCAATAGCAGCCTCTGCATTTTTAACCAATTTAGAAAAAAGAGATGATTTTTGATCAAGATACTCTGCAATTTCTTTTTGTTCGCCTATAGAAGGCAAAGGTACAGGTAATTTCTTAAGTAAATCCTGGCTCAAAGATGCTCTGGTCACCAAATTCATTTCTTTAATGAAAAAAACTCTCATTAATTCACTTCTAAAATAATATTTGGAAAAATTAGGATTAAGATTGCTCCTTAACGGTCTAAATCTAATTAAGAAACCTGCAAAAGTGGCATCTTTTATTGTTGTTAAGCAAGTTGAGGAGAATCCAATCTCTTCAATAGTTTCTGATGTTCTTGTAAAAATAACATCACCAGCTAATACAGAACATGTCTCCCTGTCTTGTTCTGTTGATTGAACTAATCCACTACCATATTTTGGTAGTACTTCGTTCTTATAAACATCACCATAACTAACAAATGGATAACCAGAGCCGAAATACTCTGCTCCTATATTGATACCATTTTGGCACGAACCAAGGTAACGAAGCTTTTTCAATCCCCAATGAGCGGGGACCTCGCCTAGCCACTCGATGCCTGAATCGCGCATGGGGGCGTTGGGGTTTAGGCCTTTGGTGACGGCATGGCTAATGACGGCTTGGCGTTTTTCTTTGAGAAGTTTGATAAGCTGTTGTTGTTTTTCGATCAGGGTGTTGATTTTGGCGGTTTCGTGGTCGAGGAAAGTTATTATATCCTTTTGAGATTCAATATTAGGTAGTGAGAAATCAAAATTTAAAAACTGAGGCAACCTCAAAGAGTCTACCGTCGATTTTGCATTACCTTCTAAAGCAACTTTATAAAAATTATTCGACAAGTAATAAAAAAAGAACCTACCCAATACCTGAGAAAAACTATTCAGCATATAAACTCGTTGGTGATAATCAAACTTCCCATCATAGTAATGAAAGACCTTTCCGACACCTACCCCATCACCCGCAGTCAAAACGGCTTCACAATCAGCACCTATTGAATTAATCCGCTCAACTGTTTGAGAGCGAACAAAGAAGGGATATATTCCTTCGTCAATGGCATTTACCGTGTCCTTACTTCCTGTTTGAACTTTGCAAATATATTTCAGCTTTTTAATTACCCAGTGAGAAGGAACATCACCCAGCCACTCAACCCCAGAATCCTTATACTCAGGATAAGCCTGAAACTTCATAGATCACCAGCCAATTCTTGTTCGATTTCTTCAATGCTTGGCAGTTTGGATTGTAGATTTTCGGGTAACGATTGGGTCAGTTGATATTCCGACACCCCCATCGGTTTCTGAATGTCGCTTAAAGCGTATTCGGCAACCAGTCGATCTTTCTTTTTGCAGAGCAGGATGCCAATGGTCGGTTGGTCACCCTCGGTGCGTAATAACTCATCCACGGCTTTGATGTAGAAATTGAGTTTGCCCGCATGTTCGGGTTCAAAATCGGTGGTCTTGAGTTCGATCACC
>JAUZQK010000035.1 GCA_030951025.1 Mariprofundus sp.
TTAAAGCTAACACAGCCATCAAATTGAGACTCTGGCAGACTCTCCACCCCGCCAGCGCCATGCTGAATGGTTAACTCATGGGCAAAATATTTGGCGTGATAAGCAGTAGTTTTCACCTATAAGCAACCCAAAGGTTCAACCGCTCTACCATTAAAAGCTGCGGATAAAGCAGTTATAATCATCAACGAATTTTCCCCGAAACTGAAACAGATCCACACACCCTCCCACAAGTCAGAACAAAGCATAGTCCAGAAACTGGATAACTCCAGCTTGTGGAACAAGAGCAGCTAAATAGTAATGCTTTGCTTATTTCAAATTTACGCACAAACAAACGCGCACAGGCCAAACGCAGATTTGTTGCACCACCACAAATCAGGCCTTTACATCCATTCATCGATGGCAATAATAACACTATTGCTTAACCACTTTTTGTGGGTTTTTAGTTCAGTTTGAACTGAGAATTAATTAATTATCCTAACGAAGATTGCTCGCAACGCTCGGTCTTCGAAATTAGGCAGAACACACTAAAATTTCACCTTGTAAGGAGATAAATCCTCAATTTCTTTTGGCTTATCAAAATCAGGGTTGTTAGCAGGGGAAAATAATGCATTGCAAATGGTGCACTGTATTGAGTTCCCACGTCCGATACCAACAATAAAATCCAGAGTGAATCAATGTCACTCTGGATTTTTGCGTTTGGCCTAAGCTTATTATTGATGTTGAACGTTGATGTTGAAACTGGTGTCCAAAGCATGCCCCAATCCATTGTCGAGCGTTTTATATTCCAAGATCGCGAGTTTTTTGTTAAACGCGATGATTTGATTGATCCGCTGTTCAGCGGTAATAAATACCGCAAGTTGTACAGCCTCATACATTGCCCCGCAGCACAATACCAGGCCATCATCTCCTATGGCGGCACACAGTCGAATGCCATGCTCTCAATCGCCGCGCTGTGTCAGCGTAAGGGTTGGCAGTTTCATTACACCACAAAGACTGTACCTGAGCGCATCAAGGCAGCGCCAGATGGCAATTTAGCTCTCGCTTTGAAGCTTGGCATGCAGTTACACAGTGTTGATCATGCGGATTATCAGCATGTTGTTGAAGCGCTGCATTCAGATACCAAGGCCTCACATTTGTTATTGCCCCAGGGCGCTGCCGACCCCATAGCTGAGGCAGGCATTGCGCAACTGGCACAGGAAATCAGACAATGGCAGGGGCAAAACGCCGTGCAAAAGTTGCACCTTATTACCCCGTCCGGCACCGGTACGACTGCATTTTATCTTGCTCGTGCTTTACCCGATGCCGATGTGCTGAGCACAGCCTGCGTGGGTGATAAGGCGTATTTGATCAGCCAAATGTCTCATCTCGGTGCAATACCAGAAAACCTGCACATGCTCGAAAACAATAAAAAGAAATTCCATTTCGCCAAGCCCTATCCTGAATTGCTTAGCATCTATCATGATTTAAAACAGGCCGGTATCGAATTTGATCTGCTCTATGGCTGTCCGATGTGGTTTGCCCTGTTACAGCACGCACATAATATCACAGGCACTATCCTTTATGTGCACAGTGGCGGCTTGCCGGGCAATGAGACCATGCTGGCGCGCTATCGCCACAAAGGATTCATGCAGCCGGACTAAACCCTTTGTGATCGGTTGCGAATCTTTCCAATGCAGCCTTTGACTTTTCTCTGTGTCATTTGCGGTGAATGTTTTTGAATCTGTTATATCGTTCGATTGAAAGCTAGCTTGGCGGCATGACTGAAAACACCCTCTCACCCCCTCAAACTGTAACCATTATTGGTGCAGGTTTAGCCGGCTCAGAAGCAGCCTGGCAGCTAGCCAAGCGCGGCATTGCAGTGCGTTTGCATGAAATGCGGCCGCTGAAAATGACACCAGCACATCATAGCGGCCACTGCGCGGAACTGGTTTGCTCCAACACCTTTCGTGCCGATCATCTGGAAAATGCCGTGGGGCTGCTGCATGAAGAAATGCGGCGCATGGATTCGTTGATCATGGCTTGCGGTGATCAGGCGCGAATCCCTGCCGGCACTGCCTTGGCAGTGGACCGGGAACAGTTTGCCGAACTGGTCACAGCCAAACTCAAAGCCGAACCGTTGATTGAGTTCATCGAAGGAGAAGTCACTGAACTGCCCGACGATGGTTTGTTGCTGATCGCCTCGGGCCCCTTAACCTCCGATGCCCTGTACGATCAGATTCGCACACTGACCGGTGAAGATCGGCTGATGTTTTTCGATGCCATTGCGCCGGTACTCGATGCGGAATCTATCGACATGGACATTTGTTACTGGAAAAACCGCTATGATAAAAATGTCGCAGAGGGTGAAGCTGGCGATTATCTGAATTGCCCAATGAATGCTGAGCAGTACAAGGCATTTATCAAAGAGCTGGTTGATGCGGAGAAAGTTGCATTCAAGGATTTTGAAGATATTCCTTTTTTCGAAGGCTGCATGCCGATTGAAGAAATGGCCGAGCGTGGTGAAGATACACCCCGTTTTGGCCCTATGAAACCGGTCGGGCTCGATCATCCGGAAACAGGCGAAAAGGCTTATGCCGTGGTTCAGTTGCGCCGTGATAACCGTATGGGCTCGCTGTTGAATATGGTCGGCTTTCAAACCAAGATGACGTATGGTGAGCAAAAACGGGTATTCAGGATGATTCCCGGTCTGGAAAAGGCCGAGTTTTTTCGGCTTGGCTCCTTGCATCGCAACACCTTCATCAAATCACCGGCTCTGCTGGATGGCACACTGCGTTTGAAATCCGATGCCCGGATTCTGTTCGCAGGTCAAATTACCGGTGTCGAAGGTTATGTCGAATCAGCCTCTATGGGGCTCATGGCTGGCCGCTTTTTAGCTGCTATGGCTAAGGGGGAAGAACCTGACAGACCACCTGAGGATACCGCTCATGGTGCATTGCTGGCGCATATCTCACAAACGCAGGTGGCTGGCTTCCAACCCATGAATATCAACTTTGGCCTGTTGCCACCAGGTAAAAAACGCGAAGGAAAACGCCGCTTTTCACGCGCTGAGCGCAGGCGTTCGGTATCAGAGCGTGCTTTGGAAAGACTCGATGCCTGGCTGACGGATAAGTAGCAGGAGCAGTGTTGTCTCATCAAAGTAGAAGACAGCAATCAAACGCTTCTTATAATGCCGTCAGCTAATAAATAATTTGGACTATCAAACAGCCTGTCTAAGAACAGTCTGTCAAAGGAAGGAAAAATGAAATTAAAATGGATCATGCCTGCTGCATTGCTTTGCATTGCAGCTGTTGGAACGAATGCACAAGCTGGGGATATTGCCGTGGGTATCAAGGCATCGACCTTGGGTATCAGCGGAGAAGTGGTGACCAATGTGGTGCCGATGCTGCTCAATGCGCGATTGCAGTTAAATGGTTTTAATTACAATAAAACCATTACCGATACGACGGTTCGCTATGATGCCGCTTTGAAACTGCGTTCAGCTGGCATCCTGGCTGATCTGTACCCCTTCGCAGGTAAATTCAGAATAAGTGCTGGCCTGTATTACAATGGTAACAAGTTCAATGTGACCGGAGTACCGAGTGTGGCTCAGAATTTCACAATTAATAACACTGTCTATAGCACCGCTCAAATCGGCTCTGTGAACGGAACTGTCGATTTTAATAAATTTGCTCCTTATCTCGGTATTGGCTGGGGTGATTCCGTGTCTGCAGGCAGCCCTTTGGGCTTTAGCTTTGAGGTCGGTGCGCTCTATCAAGGTAAACCCAAAACCACGCTGACCACCAGTAAACCAGCAGTTGGACTGGCGACGGATATTGCTGCAGAAAAGAAAAAGTTGGATGACTCATTGAATAATTTCAAGTTTTATCCGGTTATTTCTCTTGGCATCAATTACAAGTTCTAAATGCAGGTTTGGATAAAATACCTGGGGGGAGTGCTGCTCCCCCTTTTTTTGTTGGCCAGCCATGCAAATGGCACTGAACAGCTACAACGCGAGTCAAATCAACCTGAAACAGCCCAGTTGCAACAATCGGCTGCACTGATTTTCCAAAACGAATGCGCCTCTAGCAATGCTTGTCTAACGGCCTGGAATAAGGGTGAAGGCTTCGCCTCTCTCGGCATTGGTCATTTTATCTGGTATCCGGCAGGTACTAAAAAAACATTCAAAGAAAGCTTTCCCGCCTTGCTGAGCTTCATGCAGCAACATGGTGCCACCTTACCCGGCTGGCTGAGCACGCACCCCGATCAGGCCAATCCCTGGCACAATAGAACTGCTTTTCTGGCTGCTTATGATTCAAAACAGATGCAGGATTTACGTAGCTTTTTAATACACAGCAAGCCTCTGCAAGCCCGCTTTATGTTGCAACGCTTGCGCTCAACATTGCCGAGTTTGCTCACAGCTGTTGATCCAGCCGCACAGCAACATATCCGCAGCCAATTTGAATACGTCGCGGCTTCGCCAATGGGATTGTATGTATTGATGGATTATGTGAATTTTAAAGGCGAGGGCACCAGCCCACTGGAGCGCTATCAGGGCAAAGGCTGGGGCATGTTACAAGTACTGGAACACATGTCGGTAACACAGCCCGGACTCGCCGCTATCCAGGCATTTGCCCAGGCTGGAGATGCAATGCTAAGCCGACGTGTGGCTTTATCGCCGCCAGAACGCCATGAACAACGCTGGTTACCCGGCTGGCGTAAACGCCTGGCCACGTATATGCACGAAGCTCAACAGCTATTCGAGCACAGCGGGAGATAGATCCTCGGCAATGCGCAGCAGTTGTTGTTTTACCCATGCAGGGCCGGGCTTGTGTTTTTGCTCGAAGGATAAGGCTTCCAGCTCTTTCAAAGCAGCCACCAGAACATCCAGCTGACGGGGTAAATAAATCAGCATGGCTTGCAATACCTGCTCACGAATATCCCACTGTAAATTACCGGCACTCGAGCGCAATATCTGCAACAGATCGGCATCGTTTGGCGGTGCATGCATGTCTACCCTTTCCATGGCCAACAATCGTGAAGACAGCTCCGGTGGCATAGGATCCGTTGCCCCACGCCAGGCAAGGACAACAGAGCGCTGCTGATCACGAGCCCGTTCCAATAAATGAAACAGGGCGTGAGCCAGCGAAATCGACATGTTTCCAGCTGCCACATCAATCAACCAAGATGATTGCTCTGCCATGCGTTTTTCCCATTGTTGCGCCAGCTGCCAGCTATTGTTTTCACCATCATCAACGGCATCGAGCAATGCCATGCTGCTATGTTCCGAAGCAAGGGTGCGCAGCAAATGGCTTTTGCCCGCCGCACTATGTGAACTCAGCCACAGCCTGCCACCATGCAGACTCCATAAGGCCAAGCGATTGCAAGCATCTTCCACACCGGCATGCCTGAGCCATGTGCCGTAATCATGGTTGTCGGGAATATTCATCTGCAAACGTAATTGATGTTTGTTATCGCGCATTAGCGACCTTCGTCAGCAATGGCCTTGAGCATCCACACCACCATATACTGAATGCCGGAGATGCAGGTAAAGGCAAAGGTCAACCAGATCGATATCTGTAATATTCCATCACCCGGTATCTGCCAGGCCATATCCGACAAGACAGTCAATACCAGTGTGATTTGCAAAAAAGTGGTGATTTTTGACGCAATACTGGGCTGGATTTTGAGCTTATGGGTGACCATTTCATAAGCAATTGCGCCGAGCACAATAATCACATCACGAAAAATAACGGCAAGAAACAGAAATAGCGGAATTTGATCAATGGCATATAAGGTGACAATGGTGCTGATCAGTAATAATTTATCTGCCATCGGATCCAGATATGCGCCGACAGTACTGCGCTGATTAAAATAGCGCGCAATCGCTCCATCCAACATATCGGTGATGCCGGCAACCGCCATTAAGATCAGCGCCAGCACAGCCTGATGTTCAATGATTGCATAAATGATGAACGGCGTAATAAGAATACGCCCCAGCGTCAATACATTGGGTATATTAAGGATACGGTCTTGTTTCATGAATAGAACCTAATGCGCCACCCAGCCTTCAATCGTTGGCGTTAATGTCATGCCACGATGCGCAAACCATGCTGTTAGCCATTGATCATCCGAACCTTTCAATTGCAAACGGTATTGTTGCCCCTGTTGATTCACTTGTCGCAAGGATAGATTTAAAATACGTGGATCCTGTTGCAGCTCATCTTCAAGCTGCACTTGATCAGCCAGTGATGCCTGGCGTTGCACACGCAGGATCAAGGTGAGGGGGGAATGTGTTACAGCTACTGGTGGTGTATTGAATCCAGCCGCAATCACTGCCGCCGAGGCTAGTCCCTGAGCAGGCAATCCAGTCATGCCTTGTTGGCCACCCTGGCCAGCCGGAGCAAGCGCAGTTCCTGTGCCAGCCTCTGCCTGCACAGACTCAACCGGAGTTGTTGCCTGCTCAACATAGGCATCGCGCGCCTTTAGTAACACCTCATGCAGCCATGGCTGCAATTGTTTCAGTGGATCACCGGCGCGTAGTCGCCGCGTTTCAGAAAACTCCTTGAGTTTCGAGTTGCCGCGCAGATTCAAACTCACACCTTGCTTATCCAGCCAACGCCATAGCAGCACCAGCGATGCACCTCGATCATCCATACGATAACCCAGTGGCTTAGCCAGATGGCTTGCATTAGCCAGCAGCGCATTGGCTGTCTGACCCATGGCTTGACCGGCTTGATTATAAACCTGCAATACGATGTTCAAAGCAGGCTGCTGGGCAATGTATGGTATCTTGTGTTTCTTCAGAAAATTCATGACACGCTGCTGATGAAAGCTGATGCGCATGCCACTGGCTGTTGGGCTGGCTTTCTCCAGGAACTGGATCGCTTTTAGCCGTTTTGGAATCAAGCCATGTGCCGACCGGGGCACAATGCGTTGCCACAGCTGCGGTAATGCCAAGGCGGCTGCCTTGCGCACATTGGCATGCAACCAGCTTACTTCGACTTGTTCAGTCTTTGCCACCACATCGACTTGCATGCGTGCATCGGCAGCAAATGCAAACGGCTGCACAGCCAATAAACACAAGGCCGCAAAAAGCAGCTTAAACATTGCCTTGAACATTTATTTTACCACACGCAGATGATTAGTTTTGCGTTCTTTTTTAGCATCATTGGATTGACCTTTTGCGCCACCTTCAATCACCGTAATCGTCGTAGATGACTCATCCTTATCAGAAAGCTCAGGCTTGGCTGCTTTTTGCGTCTGTTTGTCGTGCAGCTGCTGCACCCCTTTATCGGACATATTACTGCGCACGGACTGCACAATAGCTTTAATCATTTCCGGCACACTGTCATCCCAGATGATACCCTGCTCAAGCTCACCTTCGGGCAAATAAGTCGCCCAGATCGTATGCATGGGGATTTGACAGGAGAATATCTGACCGGAAAAAGAAAAATCAGAATCAATCCGATCATCATTAATGTGGATAATCTGTGGCATGCGCATATTGAGCACCAACCGCAGAGCCGGATCACCACTCAAACTCTCAGGCACCAGTACATCATCCTGGGTCGCATCGACGACAATATAAATCCGCCCATGGCGATTAAAATATTCGCGCAGCTTTTTAGCTTTGGCAGCATCTGCAAAACTCAAACTCATAATAGACTCGTGCCTCCATCGTGAGCCGAGACTAACGGCTCACGACTCAAGATTAAATACGGAGTGGCTCTATAAGCCGGGTTTTGTCTCCGCAGATCTCTAACGAGAAAGCGGCGATGATCATTCCTCTAGGCCTGCCATTACTGACAGGCTCAAGCAGCCTACCCGAAAGCAAACGTGGGCCACGCTTGGCGCTTTCCTATTTGGCCTTGCTGCGAGCGGGGTTTACCGTGCCCCCGACTGTTACCAGCCGGGGCGGTGCGCTCTTACCGCACCGTTTCACCCTTACCAGAAATCAACGATGACTGGCGGTCTATTCTCTGTGGCACTGTCCCAAGGTCACCCTTACCGGACGTTATCCGGCACTCTGCCCTGTGCAGCCCGGACTTTCCTCGGCAGAAATTACTCTCTGACGCGATCATCCAAGCCACTCCGTGCGCGCAGTGTAGAAACTTTTAGCCATAAAGGCACGGTGATGTTTATGTTGCAGCCAGTTTATGCGATAGATCTAAAAGCATTCACCGCAAAAGACTCGGAGTACACAGAGGAAAAGCATCCTCACAGGTATTCATCCCTTAACTGTCGTTGACTCTCCTCTGCCTCCCTTGCGTCCTCTGCGGTGAAAATTTGAGCCTGCTTCTTAAGACCCATTGAAGGGTAAAGCTCACAGGAGGTTGCTATGGCATCCGGTATTTCCAATATTGATCTCAGTAAATTACTGCCTCCTACAACAACAGGTTCTCAGAAACAAAACAATAACATTGCCCTGACCAGCTCTCGCCCTATCAGTGCCTCATCCATCGATTTCAGTGTGAAAAACAATCCCACCGCATTAATTCTTCAATCTGCCCTGGAAAAGATTAATGCCCAGTTTGCCCCCTATATTGGTGATGGTGCATTACAAAAGGCTATCGACTCAGGGCAGGATATGAGTCCGAAAGGGGTTGCCGACAGCATTTTAAGTTTCGCCACCCAACTCATCGGTCGCGCTGAAGCGGCACAAGCTGATCTACCCATCAACGAACAGCGTTCCAGAGAACGTTTGTTTCAACATGTGCAAAGCGGTATCGAAACGGGTTTCAAGCAAGCCAATAGCATTCTTGAAAGCATGCAGGCACTCAGCGGCAAAACAAAAGACAGTGTGAACAGCACCTATGATTATGTGCAACAAGGTCTGATTGATCTGGCTGCTTTACTCGATCTCTCCCCCGTCACAAAAGCATAATATTAAATCGAGCTGGTTTAAACCCAGCGGCTGGAACGTGTTTTGATTTCATCGGCCATGATCTGCCATTTGTATTGATCGATGCCCGCCTGCAGTCTGGTGGGGTCGATGGGTGGCAGCGTGAGCTGTTGCATGACTGCTGGGCTTGGCGAAGGGATTGAACCTGCATACTGCGTTGCCGCTTGCTGTTGAATTGTGATGGGTTGAGTTGTGATGGATTGAGTTATGATGGATTGAATTGTGGTGGGTTGAGTTACGTCGGTTTTATTTACACCGGCCTGGGTCATTGGCGGTGTCACGCTTTGTATTGTTGCTTGCGGCGGTGCGGTGGTAGCAGCACCCACACTTTTTTCCGATGTCGGTGTGATGGATGCCATCATGTGTTCACCAATATCTTTACCCGTGGTGGAATCAACAAATACATTGGCAACCGCCGAAACCAGGCCTGAAATCAGGCTGCCAAAGAGGCCGCTGTATAAGGTGTCGCCAGCAATACGCGCGGCATAACCCATCTCATCACCGGTGATTTTGCGATAAATAGTCGAAATGACCGGGATATGTTGCAATGGATTGATGACATCCAGGACATCCCACAAGCTGAATGATTTATTCTCCCATACGCCTGACGTTTTTTCGAGCTCAGCCTTTACAGGCTGGACTTGTATTTTTTCAGCCACGGGTTTGGGTGTGTAAGGCTGTTGGTTAGCAGCCTGGATCGGCGCAAAGACTGGCGGTGACGGTGATATCGCTCGCATAATAAGGCTGCGCAAGCATAAGGCCAGAGTATAAAGCTTTATATTTCAATGTCTTGAGTCGGTGTTTGAAATAACATCAGGCAGAATATGCCGCTTTGAGGTAGTTCCTGCCTCGTGCTCAGGTTTTTGTCTGGCGTTTAAACAATAAGCCCAGCCACACAGCGCCTACAGCAATCATGCTCGATGATAACAGCATGCCCATGGTCACCGGACCAAATAGAAAGCCAAGCTGTTCATCGGGCTGACGAAAATTCTCACAGATGATGCGGGCAATAGCATAACCAATCAAAAAGACTGCGACGCGGGCACCGGCAGGCCAGTCCTTGTTGCGCAATGACCACATGAGTACAAATAAGACCACACCCTCTAAGGCCATTTCATAGAGTTGGCTGGGATGGCGTGCTTCAGGGCCTACGTGTGGGAAAACCATTGCCCAGGGCACATCAGTAACCCGCCCCCATAGTTCACCATTGATGAAGTTACCCAAACGACCAAACATCAAGCCGAGCGGTGCAACGGTAAAAAAACGATCACATAATTCTAAAAACGGTAGCCGATGCTTACGGCAGTAAAACCAGCCGGCAATGATAGGCCCCACCATGCCACCATGAAACGACATACCACCCTGCCAGATATACAGGATTTCAATGGGGTGACCGAGATAATAACTGAAGTTGTAGAACAGCACATAGGCAATGCGGCCACCAACGATGACACCGAGGATGAGGCTGGTAAACAAACCTTCATAAGCATCGGGTGAGACTTGGGTTTCCCATAAGCCCGCCTGTTGCAGCTGTCTGCGCACCAGATACCAGGTGCAGAAGAAACCGGCAATATACATCAAACCATACCAGTGAATTGCTAAAGGCCCTAGTTGCAGGGCAACCGGATCAATGCCTGACCATACGAAATATTGTGTATTCATGATGCGATCATCCATAATAACAGGGCTCCAAAGATGATGCGATAGACACCAAATGCGACAAAGGTGAAGTGTTCAAGGAAACGAATAAACCAGCGCATCACCAGCCATGCCGAGAGAAAGGCTACGCCAAAACCAACGCCCAAGACGAGCCAGTTGGAGTTATTGGAATCCTGATAGTGCTTTAATAAATCAAAACCACTGGCTGCCAGCATCACCGGCAAGGCCAACAGGAATGAAAACTCTGCACTGGCTTTGCGGCTCAAACCCACCAGCAACGCACCGACAATCGATGCGCCAGCCCGGCTGGTGCCGGGGATCAGGGCGCAGACCTGGGCGATGCCAATCCATAGCGCTTGTTTGTAACTTAAATCTTCCACCCGTTGCACAGGGTATGTTTTGTTGCGGTGCAGATATTCGATGATTAGAAAGATGATACCGCCAATGATAAACATTGGTGCAACCACTTCGACAGTGAACATGGCTTTGATTTGTTTGTGAAACAACAACCCAACAGCGCCGATTGGAATAAAAGCCAGGCTGACCTTCATCCACAGATCAATATACGTGAGGCTGAATTTTTCTCGGTAATTGGCCACCACCGCAAGAATGGCGGCCAGTTGGATGATAACTTCAAAAGCTTTGTTTTCGTCTGTTTGTGGTAGCGACATCCACTGGCTGGCGACAATCATATGGCCGGTGGATGAGATGGGTAGAAATTCAGTGACCCCCTCAATCAGCCCCAGAATTATTGCCTGTAAAAAATCCATTGTGAAACCATCCCGATGCGATTCAATCATGATGAGATTCAATCCTTGATGAGATTCAATCACTTTGGCGGCATCCTACGGTAGATAAATCACAACAACAAATTCAGCATAATCTCCATCATGCGATCTATCATGGCATCCGTCACGATATGCAAAACAAGATGTGTGCCTGCGGCGGATTGCTGCTACGGTTTGGCCTGAATTTATATATCGTGGTTCAATCAAAAGGATATTCATGAAACGTTTTTTCTCTACCCTGTTCCGTTGGCTTGGCCGTTTACGCAATGTGTTGGTCAATGGCATATTTTTATTGTTTTTATTGATCTTTGTGGCAGCTATTTTTTCTGCCCGGCCGGAAGTGCCAAGCCGTGCGGCTCTGATTATTGAGCCCAGCGGTCAAATCGTCGAAGAGCTGGAACTACCCTCATCGGCTGCTTTGCCGTTAGATTTGAGTTTCAGCGCGCCCAATCAGGCCAATTTACACCATTTGATTGCAGCGATTACCCATGCTGCGGATGATGAACGTATTCGGGTGCTGGTATTAAGGCTGAGCAACATGGGTAAAACATCGATGCCGAAACTGCAGGCATTGCGGGATGCGATTGCTGTATTTAAAGCTTCGGGTAAAACCGTGATTGCGGTTGGGCCGAACTATTCACAATCCCAGTATTATCTGGCAGCCATGGCTGATCAGGTGTTTTTGGATCCGATGGGCGTGGTGGCCTTGCAGGGCTTTAGTATTTACCGCAATTATTTTAAGGCGGCGCTGGATAAGCTGCATGTTGATGTGCAGCTGTTTCGAGCCGGCAAATACAAAGCGGCGATTGAACCGTTGATTCGCAACGATATGTCGGATGAAGACAAGGCAGCCAATCAGGCGCTGTTATCGGTGTTATGGTCCGCTTACAAACAGGATGTGGCCGCTATGCGCGGTATCAAGGCTGAGCATTTGCAGGCCATGCTGGATAGGCCGGCTGATTTTTTGGCTACGTATGACGGCGATTATGCGGCGCTGTTCAAAGCTGAAGGTCTGGTTGATGAGCTGGCTGATTACCATGGCATTGAGGCCGCTATTGCGGCGGCGGTGGGCAGCGGCAATTACGATAGTATTGGTTTTCATGATTATCTTGCGGCGACAGCATCTGAATTGCCACCCGCCAAGGCTCAGCAGGTTGGTGTGATTGTCGCCAGCGGTATGATTGTCGATGGTAAACAGCCACCGGGCATGGTGGGCAGTGAATCAATGATTGAAATGCTGGATCGAGCCAGACTGAATCCGTCTGTTAAAGCGCTTGTGCTTAGAATCGATAGCCCCGGCGGCAGCGCGCAAGCCTCTGAAGCGATACGACGTGCGGTGATTCATTTTCAAGCCTCGGGCAAGCCTGTGGTGGTATCGATGGGTAGTTTGGCGGCTTCCGGTGGTTATTGGATAGCAGCACCTGCTGATGAAATTTGGGCAGCACCGACCACCATTACCGGATCGATTGGAGCGTTTGGTGTGATGGCAAATATTGAACAGGGCTTGGAAAAGCTGGGTATCCACAGCGATGGCCTGGGCACGACAGCCATTGCCAGTGGCATTCGCGCGGATCGAGCCATGCCTGCCCAGTTGGTGCAGGTGATGGGGCTGGCCATGAAGCATACTTATCGACGTTTCTTGACGGTGGTTGCCGATGGCCGGGGTATGTCGATTGAAGCTGTTGCAGAGCTGGCTGAAGGCCGTGTGTGGACAGGGGTGGATGCACAGCGTTTGGGTTTGGTGAATGAACTGGGTAGTTTTAAATCAGCCGTCGCAGCGGCAGCGAAACTGGCCAGTATTGAAGATGATTACAGCTTGCAGTGGATTAAACCGGAGCTGGGTTTGAGAGAGATGATTTTATTGCAACTCTTTGGCAATGCTGATGCATCGACTTCGCGCAGGTTATCGCAAGTCGCATCCGCGTTTGGCTTTGCTCTGCCTGCATCACTGCAGAAAAATATTGAGGATTATGCTGAGATACTGGCGCTTTCAGCCGGTCAGCCGCGTATATTTACCTTTTGTGATGTGCAGGTAAGCCAGTAAAAAGTAAACATAGCCTCATCAACGATGAGGCTATGTTCGCAGGGCTTTATTCTGATGTGTTTTTATTCAGTTGACGGGCTTTTAAAATAATACCTATCAATAATAAAATACCAACAGCGCCAATGATAGCTATATCATCCATGATACACGCACCTCCATGTTAGTTCATTCACCACTCCCGCAGTGCAATGACCCTCTTATTCGTCCGAGAATATGATGGAGGTTTTAAAATGTAAATGCTTTACTTGCTATGTTTATGTGGCGCTGATTCACCTTCAGTATGCAAAGCAGCGCAAAAAACACCATGCTTAGATTTTGTCTTTCCTCTGCGTGACTTTGCGTACTCTGCGGTGCAAGATTTTGAATCTTGTTATTCGAGAGGATAAGTCAGGAGGTGCTGATGCGACGTGGTGAACAACATCGAAGTATTTTGACCGCCATTATTTCTACCGCTTACCTTGCTTAAGCCATGCAAGGTATGAAGATGGGGGATGTCTGGGGCGGCTTGTCTGCTTCGGCGCTGGTGTTGCCGCAGGCCATGGCTTTTGGCATTACCTTATGGTCACCCTATACACTTGATCCTGCGGCGGCGGCGATGTCGGGGCTGGTGGCGGCGGCCTGTTTGTGTGTTGTGTCCGGCCTGTTTCGAGGCACGGAAGGTTTGGTGGCTGCACCAACCGGGCCAACGCTGGTATTGATGGCCGGTACGATTGCTGCCCTTGCCGCGACAGGTTTAGTTGGCGATCAACTGATTACCGCTACATTGTTGACTGTGCTCATGGCTGGCATTTTTCAAATGCTGGTTGGAGTTCTGAATCTCGGTCATTTGATCAAATTCATCCCTTATCCTGTGGTCTCTGGTTTTATGACGGGTTCGGCGATTCTGATGATCAATTCGCAATCGGGGGTATTACTGGGTGGTGATATTGATCTGACCATGCAGCAGGGGGCGTGGATTCCGTTGGCCGCTGCCGGCATTACACTGGCAGCGATGGTCTGGTTGCCGCGCTGGATTAAACAGATTCCGGGTACGGTGTTGGGCTTGTTGTTGGGCACGCTGGCATTTCATTTGTTTGCTTTTGCCCAGCTCGATGCTGTGCCGGCCAGCTGGGTGGTTGGCAGTTTACCTGCTCTGAGTGATTTGCATATTGGATTCAGCCTGGGAGAAATATTTGCGCCACAAGCAGCTTCTTTGCCATGGTTGTTGATGCTGGCATCGGCGCTGGCTCTGGCGGTGTTGGCATCTCTCGATAGCCTGCTTACGGCGGTATTGGCGGATGTATCGACAGGTTCCCGTCACCATGCCAAGCGTGAACTGATGGGGCAGGGTGGTGGCCATATATTGAGCTCGCTGGTTGGCGGCATGGCTGGTGCCGGTACGACCGGTGCAACACTGGTGGCCATTCAAAGTGGTGGCAGGGCATGGACGGGGCTTGTCACAGCGGCGTGTATGTTGTTGTTGATTCTGTTTATGGGGCCGGTGGCGGCAGTGTTGCCGATCAGTGTGTTTGCCGGAATCATTCTATACGTGGCCATATTCGGCATGCTGGATAAGGATATCGTGCTTTGGTTGCGTACACCGCAGGCACGTATTGATGCAGCTATTGCCCTGATTGTGACAGCGGTGACAGTGTTTTCGGATTTGATGCTTGCGGTAGCTTTCGGGGTATTGTTGGCGGCGGTGGAGTTTATTCGTTCGCAAGTGCAATCGGCCGTGGTGCATCGACGCTGGAATATTAGCGAGCGCACATCGTTACGGCGCAGGGTTCAAGCGGAATGTTGTTGTTTGAATAAAAATCCAGATGCAATTGTCGGTTATGATCTCAAGGGCAGTCTGTTCTTTGGCACCACGGATCATTTGTATGATGCGATGATGGATGATTTAAAGCGGGCGACTTATATCGTGCTGGATATGCGGCGTATTACGCAGGTGGATTTGACCGCCGTGCGTCTGATCGAACACATGTATGGCATCATGCGGCAGCGCGATGGTGAATTGATTCTGGCGCATGTACCCAAAAGCATGGGTCTGGTGAAGCGTCATGGTCATCGTCATGAAATGCTGGTCCCCTATCATAAAAACATCCATTTGCGGGCGTTCTGGGATTCGGATAAAGCGCTTGAATATGCTGAAAATGCGCTGCTCACACGGCATTGCCATAGCATGCTGGAGCGGGGAGCAACGATTTCATTGGCTGAATCGGAGTTGATGGACGGTTTCAATGCCAAAGAGAAAGAGTTATTGCTGCCCTTTTTTGAGATGCAGGATATTCAGGCGAAGGATTTCCTGTTTCACAGCGGTGAGCATGGCGATGCCTTGTTTGTTATTTTATCCGGTGAAGTGGAAGTGCTACTGGTTTATGGCAAGAAAAAACGTTTGCGGCTGGCAACTTTTGGCCCCGGCATGTCGGTCGGTGAAGTTACTTTTCTGGAACCCGGATTACGCCGGGTGGATGGTCTCGCGATGATGGACTGCAGCGTTGCGATACTCAAACATGCTGCATTGAAACGCTTGTGTAAAAAGCATTCCGACATCGGTATGCGTTTATTGCTCTGTCTCGGTCATGATATCAGTGAAAACCTGCGTTTGGCCGATGAAAAGCTCAGGCGTTTGGTTGCTTGAGTTGATCTGATTGATGCTGATGACGGCATTGTTTCATTGTATTTTCATCTTTATCGAATTATCGTTCGGCGCATGATGACGCATTATTTGCATATTCGTGGACTCTCCCGCCTGATGGCGGTGCTGTTTGCTGTGCAAATTATAGTGGGTGGTTTTTGCCTGTTAACATCTGAAGCCAATGCCATGCCGATGTCTGCTCAAGAGATGCATGCCCATTGTGGCATGAGTGGTGATGTTGCAACGCAATCGCTTGCTGATGGCGCTGCTGATGGCTATTTTGCTGTTGATCAGCATGCGCAGGATCATAATAATAATTGTTACCATTGTGACCAGCCAGATCAATTGTCGAGCTCCAGCTCAGCCTCTGTTGTTTTGATGCTATTGGTTTTGACTGATGATCTTAGTTTGCCTACTGCAGTATCATTCGATAGCAGTGCGACAGGGTTATTGTCCACACGAACGCCTACCGGACCACCGCGTTCAGCATCTCTTCTTTATACAACCAGCCAACGCATTTTAATCTGATTTAATTCTACTGTTTTATCACATCTTTTGATGTGATGTTTGTCGTGCGCCTTGAACTCACACAACTTACAGGAGAATGCTTTGAATTTTTTGATCCAATCTATTTTTGTTTTATTTTCTTTCGTATTATCTCAAGCGGCTTTCGCAAGCGATGATAATATTCCCGCCCTATTGCCTGAATCAGCCCTGCAGCAAGTTTCGGTCGCACAAAATGTAGACGATGCGCTGACCCTGGCTGAAGCTGAGGCTATTGCGGTTAAAGATAACCCTGGGCTTGCGAGCATGGCCAGTCGCGCCAAGGCCTTTGCTGAAATTCCACCCCAGGTGGGCAGTCTGCCTGATCCGCATATCAAGTTTGATGCGGTTAATTTTCCGACCGATAGCTTTTCCACCAAACGGGAAACGATGACCCAGTTCCGCATCGGTTTATCACAGGAAATCCCCTTTCCCGGCAAATTGAAAGCCAAAGAAGATGCAGCTCAGTTTGAAGCGCTATCGGCCAGTTACGATGTGGTGGAAACCCGTTTGAGATTGGTGCGAAATGTGAATATATCATGGTGGAATCTATTTTATCTGGATCGGGCTCTGGAGATCGTGACACGCAACCAAGCCTTGCTCAGGCAGTTTATTCGCATTGCTGAAACCAAATACACTGTGGGCGAGGGTTTGCAGCAGGATGTGTTGCTGGCGCAAGTGGAACTGTCAAAATTACTCGATGTTGAGATTCGACTGGTGGGAGCGCGCAAGAATGAAGTATCGCGTTTAAATGCTTTGTTGAATCGCCCCACCTACAGTCCTATTCATTTACCCAAGCAGGTGGAAGAGCAATTACCACAGCTACCGACCGAACCAGAGCTGCATCAGATCGCTGTGCAGCAGCGGCCATTATTGGCCAGTCAGGGTGAGCGTATCAATGCGGCCAAAAAGCGCGTGGATTTAGCGCAGCTGGATTATTATCCAGATTTCAAAGTCGGTACGATGTGGGGCACGCGCAACAATATCAATCCAGCCACCGGTCAGGCACGACCGGATCTGGCCTCTTTAGGTATCAGTTTTAATCTGCCGATTTTCACATCGACCAAACAGGATCGTGCTTTGGGTCAACAGCAGGCCAATGTAGAGAGAGAACGTTATGCGCTGCAAGATGCAACCGAGGCCGTATGGTCGGAGACTTCCACCTCGCTGGCTGATTTTATCAAAACAAGAGATCAGGCCTCGTTATTCAAAACCGGCATCATTCCACAAGCCAGTCAGACGGTGGATTCTATGCTGGCCGGCTATCAGGTGAACAAGGTGGATTTCCTCAATCTTGTTCAATCGCAAGTAACACTCTACAACTATGAAACGCTTTATTGGCGTGCTTTGACCGGAGCCAGACAAAGTCTGGCGCGTTTGGAAGCCGCTATCGGTAAAAAGATTGTGAAGGAGATAACACATGAATAAAAATATCATAGCTGTTGCTATTGTTACCCTGGCGCTCGGATTGGGTGGTGGTTACTGGATTGCAACGCAAACGGGTGCCTCGTCCGGTTCTGGTGATAATCAGGCGAGCTCGGAACGCAAGGTGTTATTTTATCGCAATGCGATGAATCCATCGGTGACTTCACCTGTACCTGCTAAAGATAATATGGGTATGGATTATGTAGCTGTATATGCCGAAGACGATGCTCCCAAAGAGAAAAAGATATTGTTTTATCGCAATCCGATGAATCCTGAAGTCACCTCCCCTATCCCAGCCAAAGACAATATGGGCATGGATTATATCCCGGTCTATGCTGATAACGGTGCAGCCAGTGATGCGCCTGCCGGTACGGTGAGAATCAATCCGACTGTAGTTCAGAATATCGGTGTGCGTACGGTTCGAGCCGAACTGAAAACACTGTCCCGCAATGTCCGCACGGTTGGCCGTGTGACCTTTGATGAGGAGCGTGTGGCGCGTTTGCATCCGAAATATGATGGCTGGATCGAGAAACTGTTCATCGACCGCACCGGAGACCATGTTGACAAAGGCACCATGTTGATGTCCATTTATTCACCGCAATTGGTGGCCACCCAGCAGGAGTATCTGCTGGCTTTGAGAAATGTGAAGATGTTAAAAGACAGCCCCTTTCCCGATGTGCGCAATGGGGCGACATCCTTATTGCGTTCAGCGCGTGAACGGTTGGAATTGCTTGATGTGCCTCCGCATCAGATTCGCAAGCTGGAAACAAAGCATAAGATCATGAAAGGTGTACATATTCATTCACCGTTCGATGGCATTGTGATGAAAATCGGCGCGCGGCAGGGTCAGCGTATTACGCCTGAAACTGAGCTGTATATGATTGCCGATTTGTCGCGTGTCTGGGTGATTGTTGATCTGTATGAAGATGATTTACCCTGGGTGCGTGAAGGCGATACGGCGGAAATGAAAGTGGCTGGTATTCCGGGTCGTACGTTTACCGGGATAGTCAGTTATATTTATCCCTACATGGAAGCCAAAACACGTACGGTTAAAATGCGTTTGGAATTTGATAATCCGGAATTGGCGCTCAAGCCCGACATGTTTGCCAATGTAAATGTAAAAGCGGGCAAACAGATTGATGCGGTGATCGTGCCATCGGAAGCGATCATACGTACCGGTGAACAGGAGCAGGTGTTTGTACAGCGTGCGCCGGGCAATTTTGAACCTCGCAAAGTGATTGTTGGGGTGGATTCCGAAGGTGAAGTGCAGATTCTCGAAGGCCTGAAAGCCGGCGAGATTGTGGTCACATCGAGTCAGTTCCTGATCGATTCCGAATCCAAACTCAAAGAAGCTACAGCCAAGATGATGGAAGCCACACAGGCCAAGCCGGAAGCACCCAAAGATATGAACATGGGTGATATGGACATGTCTCAAGATATGGATATGGGCGATATGAAAATGGATGGTAAATAATGGGTTTTAATTTATTTTACCACGAAGGCATCAGGAAGACTGCAAAGCAAGAAAGCATCCCCTGGGGGATGAAGGCACAAAGTAAAAGCAAAGAGAATATGACTATCTTTGTGTCTTCGTGCCTGTGTGGTTCAAGGACCTTCAAATGATTCGTTCGCTTATTGATGCTTCGATACAAAATCGCTTTTTGGTACTGATAGCAACACTGTTGATTTCATTTGCCGGTTTTCAGGCCATGAAATCCACACCGCTGGATGCGATTCCTGATCTGTCGGATGTGCAGGTGATTGTATTTACCGATTTCCCCGGTCAGGCACCGCAAGTGGTTGAGGATCAGGTGACTTATCCTCTGACCACGGCGATGTTGTCGGTACCCAATACCAAAGTAGTACGCGGTTATTCGTTTTTTGGGTTTTCGATGGTTTATGTCATTTTTGAAGATGGCACGGATATGTATTGGGCGCGCACACGTGTGCTTGAATATCTGAATTATGCGGCGGATAGGTTGCCATCAACGGTGTCACCCAAGTTGGGGCCTGATGCCACGGGTGTGGGCTGGATTTATGAATATGCGCTGGTGGATAAAACCGGTGCGCATGATTTATCACAGCTGCGTTCAATTCAGGATTGGTATCTGCGTTATCCCTTGCAAACAGTGAAAGGTGTATCGGAAGTCGCCTCGATTGGTGGTTTTGTGAAACAATACCAAATCGAACTCAATCCCGATGCGCTATTGGCTTATAATATTCCCTTGTCCAAGATCAAACACGCCATTCAGCGCTCCAATAATGATGTCGGTGGCCGTTTGGTGGAGATGGG
>JAUZQK010000036.1 GCA_030951025.1 Mariprofundus sp.
CCACCACAGGCGCTGGAGACTGTACCAATGTCTGCGTTGCCGTACCAGTAACAACCGGAGCGCTCACAACACCAACAGGTGTATTAAAGCCTTGCACACCAAATGTTGCGACAGCGCCGACCGGAATCTGAAACGATCTTGTCACAGCCAGACCGGGTGTTGCATTGAATGAATCAATAATCGTCGCAAAGCCTGTTCCGGAAATCGTGATCGTTACCGATGCCACGCCGGGCAATAAAATGGCCGCAATACCAACCCGGCCTGCAGAGGCTGGCTGCTGCCCCTGCATATGCATGGCAACTTGCACATTTGCCATATTACCAAGCGCCACCGAAGGGGTACCATTGTTACCACCACCGCCACAGCTTGCCAATGCCGCAACAAGAAACAGTGCCAACACACGCACAATTAGATTATGAACATTCCTAAGACTTAATTTCATCAATTCCCCCCCATGAGCAAACGCAAGCATAAGCATTTCTCTTCTGTGTGAAAAAACCAGCAGAGAAATCAATATTCACAGAAACTTTAATATACATTTATAGTTAAAATAATTATAAATAGCAATGTTTTATAATAGCTAAAACAATTTGAATATAACCATGCTCAAAACATGGAAAAGGCAATCGGCCACCAAACACACTCTTCTTGCCTTGTTTAGCACGGATAAACACTGAAGTTAATAAATCACCACGCCATTATGCGACCCTCTAGCACCAGCCAAGATTATCTGTTGCGACGTTAAAACACCATTTGCCGCCATATTAAAAAACTCTACAAAATTTGCTGTCGCACTCTTTTCCGTCGCATAAACCCATAAACCATTCGGATGAATTGCACTATAACCCGTCGCTGGATGTATAGTCGTGAACGATGAACCCGGAGCATCGCTCAACTGGCCGGTTGCACCCACATTGACCACTGCAATCTTCGCGGTTCCGCCACCACTGGTAATATATTTACTACCATCCGGGCTAAATTCACCACACTGCTGACCGCCTGGCTGATTGACAATGAACTGATTACTCGCAGTCGAAGTCTGGGCAATGGCAGTCAACGCCCCACCAACAGCAATATTATAACTGGTTAGCTTGCCGCCTGTTCCAGCACCAATCGCTATGCCACTGGCCGCATCCAAATCAAAGGATGTCGGGCCACGCACCGCACCCGTAAACGGTGAACCCTGCAATGGAGTCAATGCACCATTGGCTGCTATACTAAATGCAGCAACACCGAGCACTGCCGAACTCGCCGCCCCATACAATATATTTCCACGATCATTGAGCCGCAGACCATCCATTCTTCCACTGAATGTTGCAACGCCATTGCTATGAATAGCTGAAAATGGTGATCCAATCACACCCGTCAAAACACCATTCGCTGCAATGGAAAAAACGCTGATATTAAACGTAAGTCGATTGCCCACAAACAATAACGTGCCTGATTGATTCACAACCGCCGAACCTGCACCGGACATCGTTGCCCCTGTCGAATTGGGAAACGGAGAACCAGCAACCACAGTTAACCCACCCGTTACAGGATCAATACTAAACACTGCAATATTATTATCCCCAGAATTGCTAGCAAACAACAGGTTACGACTTCTGGATAAGGTAATATTATTTCTCGCGAAAAAGCCCGTATTACCGAGCCCAGCCGTTGAAAACGGTGAACCTGGCATCGCACTCAGCACACCTGTCGTTTGATTAATCACAAAACCCGAGACGGTATTCGTGATGGTGGAAACATTATCTATAGATGAATTCATTGAAAACGCAACAATTCATCACTGACACTATTTTGAAGTCATGGTCCAAACACCATTCCATTCACCTTCGGGCGGTGTTTCAGCCAGCCTACGGCAGCGTTCAATATACATCTGCGACAAACCATCGGCCGGGTGTTTCAGCAATGCTTTTTCAAACATATCGATGGCCTTCGACCACGAACCTGCCCTATAATAACGTAAACCTTCAGAAAAATAATTTACGGTATCCATCAGATTAGGGAAACTCTGCTCGCTGTGATGATCCAGCACCTCATAGATCTCAACTGGCTGCGTTTTACCCTTCACCACAACCAGATCAACCGGCCGGATTTTGTATGTTCCACTCAAGGACCTATACGTGTTATCGCTGATAAGGATTTGTGCTTTGTAATATTTACACGCGCTTTCCAGCCTCGCCGCCAGATTCACGCCGTCACCGATCATGGTATAGTCCATGCGGGTCGGCGAGCCGATATTACCGGTAATCACATGATCACTGTTCAAACCGATTCCGATATGAACCGGCGGCTTACCATCAGCCGCACGCTCAACATTCCATTGGGTTAATACCTTCATCATATTAATCGCCACACGCACAGCCCGGTCTTCATCATCGCCATGCTTCAGCGGCACACCGAAAGCAGCCATGATTGCATCACCAATAAACTTGTCGAGCATGCCCCCTTCTTCACGAATGCAATCGACCATCAAGGTGAAATATTCATTCAGCAGATTAACCGTACCCAACGCACCCAGCTCTTCCGTGATGGTGGTAAACCCACGAATATCTGAAAACAAAATCGTTGCGATCGTTTCGCTTCCGCCCAGAATATCCTCGGATTCATCCAGCAAGCTGTTGGCAATGGTCGGATCCATGTGCTTGGATAATGTTGAGCGCATACGTTTCTCAGAACTGATATCCTCAATCATCATCATTTTACCCAAACGCTGTTGATCCTGATCCAGCAAATGCACAAAGGTCAGGTTGGCAAACATCGAACCAGCCTGAATATACACTTGTGCATCCATCGCAAGATAGGGTTCTTCGCTATCATTCAAACGCTTCAGCTCACCCCATATCCAGGCATTATCATCGACAAAAAAGGTTTCTGCTTGATGTCCAACAATATCCACCTCATCGACCTTCAACATCTGCAACGCCGGTGTATTGCAGGTTACAATCGCACCATCCTCATCAAAGGTGATCACCCCGTTGGACATACTTTCCAACATACTGTCGTTATAATTCTGCATTTTCTGCACATCATCAAATAACTTGGCATTTTCCAGTGCAATCGAAATTTGCGCCGTAAATGCACGCAGCCGGGATTCATCCTCATCGGTAAACGGCCCGCCCTGTTTATTGAGCACCTGCGTCACACCAATCAACTTGCCCTGTTTGTTGATCACCGGCACACACAAGATCGAACGCGTAAAAAAGCCGGTTTGTTTATCGAACGACGGATTAAAATTCAGATCGGCATAAGCGTGCGGGATATTCATTGTCTCGCCGCTGGTAAACACTTGACCGGCAATCCCCATGTGGTTGGGGAAACGAATCTTGGTCAACTCAATACCCATGCCTACCTGTGACCACAACTCGGATGTTTTTTCATCGTTAAGAAACAAGGTGGAGCGTTCAGCATTGAGCATGCGCGTGGCTTCTTTCATCACCCGCTGCAACAACACCGTCAAATCCAGTTCGGAGATCACATTGGTCACCAGATCGAGAAACTCCAGCTCTTTATTATGATTCTTCTTGGCCTGATCAACCAACTGGGCATTTTGTAAGGTAATGGCCGCCTGCGTGGTCATCGATTCAAGTAACGATAAATCGTTTTTGGTAAAGCGCCCTTTCTTTTTGTTCAACATCTGAGCCACACCAATAACTTCACCTTTGACGGTGCGAATCGGCGCACAAAGAATATTCCGGGTTACAAAGCCGGTCTGTTCATCAATATCACGATTAAAATGTTCATCTTTATAGGCATCGGCAATAATGCGCCCTTCATCAGCATGAAATACCCAGCCAGCAATACCGCTGGTGTTCAGCAAACGAATTTCCCGCTGCACATCACCCTGAGCAACACGCGAGTACAGTTCACCGGTATGGCTATCGTTGAGAAAAATAGTGCCGCGTTCGGCTTTTATTTCCATTGTTGTCAGCCCGACGAGCGCATGCAATACCTCATCAATGGTATCCATTGCAGCGATGGTATGGGTGATATTGAGCAGCATCTCCATATGTTTAAACTGTTCGCTTTCCGAGCCCTTGATTGTACCTTGCACTGCTGTTTTATTAGGCATGTTCGCCCCCTTGCATTGCTTCTCTCAGCGCTACAATTGTTGCTTGCAGCTGTGTCACTTCAGCCTTGAATTTCAAACGCTCATCATGCTCATGCAACAGGTTAGTTGAGCGACTTTCTTCCAGTCGCTGCCTCAGCTTCACAATACTCTGCTGGTATTGCTCTGCATCTTTGGCACACTCTTGTTTAATGCGTAAAATCTGATCTGCATGTGTGAGTTGCAATTGATCCATCTGCTGACGCACTTCGATCACGGCAATTTTCAACTGGGCAATTTCACGGCTAAGCACTGCAGCTGCATCTGCAGCACGCTGCTCAGACGCTATTTCGCTCTGCTCCAACAGCTCGCGCAAATGAATAATGGTCGCTTTTAACTGGATATTCTCAGCCAATAACACTGCTGCTTTGTTGCCCTGTGTCGAAACAGGTTCACCCATACGAGCCCTCCCAAAAAACCAGCCTACCTCTCATTCATAGACAACCATTGCGATAAAGTCCAGTAAAATGGCAGTCTAACGCAGGGTCTTCATCAAAAGCAGCTCACTATTTGTGCCCGCCTTTTGGAAAACACAAGGCGTTTAGAACTGAGATTAGACGATCATCCCTGCGCCCACGGTATTGTTGGTAAATGTATCAATGACAATAAAACTACCTGTAGCACGGTTATCGCTATAGGCATCGAAATGCAGTGCCTTTTGCAATTTAAAGGTAATCTGGCCGATTTCATTCATCGCCAACGCATCGGCATCATCCTTGGCCAGGCTATGAATATCACGCCGGAAATCGATACTGGCCACCACAGCCTTCACACTATTGGTAGTGTGTTTGATCAAATATTTACCCCGTGGCAATAATGGTTCATCACCGATCCAGCAAACGTTCGCTGTCAGTTCTTTGCTATCGGATGGTTCACGACCTTCATGCACCAGCATATCACCGCGCGAGAGATCAATTTCATCGTTCAGCGTTAAGGTAATGCTCTGCGGCGCAAAGGCTTCTTGCAAATTACCATCAAAGGCTACGATTTCTTTCACTGTCGAAATATTGCCGCTCGGAATCGCTTTGACTGCATCTCCAACTTTCACTGTGCCTGAAGCAATCGTACCCATAAAACCACGATAATCCGGCAAGTCGGCTGTTTGTGGACGGTTGATTAACTGCACCGGTAAACGGAACGGTTGTTCATCCACCGCATCAAGTACAGACAGACCTTCCAATGTTTCCAGCAAAGTTCGGCCTTCATACCAATCCATCTTATCACCACGGATGGCAACCATGTCACCATCGAGCGCCGACATCGGCAGACAAATCAAATCCTTCACACCCTGCTTGGCACAATAGGCCTGCATCTCTGCACGAATCGACTCATACACCGATTGATCATGATCCACCAAATCCATTTTATTCACCGCCACAATCAAATGCGGAATACCTAATAGGCCAAGAATATGGGTATGACGTTTGGTTTGCGGCATCACACCATTGCGTGCATCAATCAGAATAATCGCCGCATTGGCGGTTGATGCACCAGTCACCATATTGCGTGTGTACTGCTCATGACCCGGACAATCGGCCATAATAAATTTACGTTTTGGCGTGGCAAAATAACGATAAGCCACATCAATGGTAATGCCCTGTTCGCGCTCTGCCGACAATCCATCGGTCAGCATGGCCAGATCAATTTCTGCTGCAGATGCAATCGTTTTTGTGCCCTTCTTTTTGCGCACGGCCATCAATTGATCTTCAAATGCACCCTTGGTATCGACCAGCAAACGACCAATCAAGGTCGATTTACCATCGTCCACACTACCGACCGTCACCAAACGCAACAGTTCGATTTCTTTGGTCAATTCAAAATTAAATTTAGTCATTATAAAACTCCTTTTTCACCACAAAGGCACGAAGACACAAAGGGAAACCCAAGGATACATCTTTGTGCCTTCGTGCCTTTGTGGTTTAGTATGTCCCTAGAAATAGCCTTCTTTTTTCTTATCTTCCATGCTGTTCGAGCCGTGATCGATGATACGTGTTTCACGCTCGGATCTGCGCGCAGCTGCAGCTTCAATGACGATTTCATCCATGTTCGTGGCATCCGAATACACCGCACCCGTACACGGACTACAACCGAGCGTGCGGAAACGCGACATCACCATTTCCGGCTCTTCACCTTCCAGCAACTGATCTTTGTTTTCTTCATAATACGGAATCAACATATTGCCACGTTTGATCATCGGACGCTCTTTGGCAAAATACAGTGGTACAATCGGAATTTCTTCTTCACGGATGTACGACCAAATGTCCATCTCCGTCCAATTGGAAATCGGAAACACACGTACCGACTCACCATCATGAATGCGGCCATTATAAATATTCCACAGCTCAGGCCGCTGATTTTTTGGATCCCACTGACCAAACTCATCTCGCATGGAAAACACACGCTCTTTGGCACGGCTACGCTCTTCATCACGGCGCGCACCACCAAAAGCAGCATCATAACCACCCTCTTCCAGGGCTTCGAGTAAACCCGCCGTTTTCAATGCACCACAACAACGCGCCACACCGAATTCTTTCGGATTCATACCCTTGGCAATCGCATCTTCATTGCGTTTGACAATCAAATCCGCACCGACTTCCTTGCAATAGCTGTCACGGAATTCATACATTTCCTTGAATTTGTAACCAGTATCGACATGCAATAAGGAAAACGGTAACGGAGCCGGATAAAAGGCTTTGCGCGCCAGATGCAACATCACACTCGAATCCTTACCCACCGAGTACAACATCACCGGATTACGGAATTCGGCTACCACTTCACGGATAATATGAATCGACTCCGCTTCCAACGCTTTCAACTGCGTCAGCTTATGTTTTGAGCCTTTATGTTTCGATTCGTTACCTTCAGACATCACTATCTCCCACCAATTCAATCATCTTCAATCATCTTCAATCATTCTCATCAACAATCTTTGTAACTATTTAACATCCCCTGGAGGTGCTACTTTAGCTGCGCATTTATGCGACTTTAGCGCGACTGACACCCTTGGGCTCTCTCTGCTGCAAGCAGCCATTCAGCTTGGATCGCAGCTCCGAGGCTTTACAGAGCACATCACCCACCTGAAGCAACGCCTGCAAGCGGCCACCAAAAGCTGGACACAATCACAAACAATAGCAAAGCAGACAACGACAACACCGCACCAAAACGCAGCATCGCCAAACGCTGTACAAAACCTGTCGCATAAATCATCGCATTCGGCGGTGTCCCCATGGGCAGCATAAATGCAAAGCCCGCCACAATACCGACCGTCAAAGCAATGGTTAACGGATCAATGCCGGCAGAAAGACCAACAGGGATCGCAATGGGCAACAAAATTGCCACTGCCGCTGCATTACTCACCCCTTCGGTCAACAACAAGGTTGCCAGCGTCAGGGCAACAATCAACGCCAAACCCACCAAGCCCTCTGGAAAGAATTGCATGGCCAACCAGGCGCCTGCACCACTCACACTCAAAGCCGAGCCCACCGCAATCGCACCGCCGTACATCAGGATCACACTCCAACTGACATGCGGTTCAATTTCTTCCCAGCAGACCAGACGCAAGGCAAACATAGTCGCGACACTCAGCAGTGCAATCGAAGCCAGCGATATGGCATGACCACCCAGCATCCATGCCAACACAGTCAGCAGCAGCAAGCCACCCATCAACCAACCACGCGGTTCTAAATTACCCACTTCCAACTGCCTGCGTTCCACACACTGACGCGCACGCTCAATATTCACATGCTCAAAAGGCGTAATGAGCAACAGCAGTATAGCAGCGATCAGCAACATCAACACAACCAAAGGTGCTGCCGCTAAGGTCCAATCCATAAAGCTAAACGATTGACCGGAAATCTCTTGCACCATTCCTAAAGCCAAAGGCCCACGCGCACCACCAAGCAAGGTCATCACGCCACCAATAATGGCTCCCCAAGCCACAGCAAAAAACAGCGACTGGGCATAACGGTCTCCCATCTTCAAGTCCAGACTGCGCACAATCTCCCAGGCAATGGGTAAAAACACAGCTGCCACGGCGTGCTCCGGCATAAAGAAAGCCATGCCGGCAGGCAACAACAACATAGCCAGTAACAACTGTTTGGGGCTTGTCCCCACGCGTTTGATCAACGCCAGAGCCATGTGTTCAGAGAGTCCTGTCACACGTGCACCGGCGGCCAACATGAAAGCACCCAATATAAAAAACACGGCCGATGAACCAAACATGGCATAGGCATCGACAGCCGGTAGTACGCCCGACAAAGGCAACAATGCCAAGCCCAGCAGCGATGTTGCCGCCAACGGGATCAAACCACTCACCCATAAGGCCAAGCAAAACATGAAAATCAACAAAGCATGCCAACCGCTACCGGTTAACCCCGCAGGTGTATCCAGCGTGCCTCCCCATAAGCACAGCGCAGAAAGTATCGCTAGCGCAACAAACGGCAACCCTTCCTTGGCCAGCAGCCAGTGCAAGGAATGCGATTGTGTCTGTTGATAACTGGCATCCACTTTACCATTGGAGCGCAGATAACGGCGCAAACTGTCCATCCAGCCGGATACATGACTACCCATGCTCGATGTGATCACCTGCTCCGACAAATAAGGCTTTTTACCAATCAACAAACCACTTTCCATCGGCGTTAATACACGCCCCATATCACGCAAGCGATGGGTCGGCATGCCGGCTTTGTCCAGCAGCTCATATTGCATCAACAATGCTTGTTCTACATCATCCAAACTGGGTAACGAACCCTCACCAAGCGCCGTGCCCGGCAATGGGCGAAACGGCAGCAGCATTGGCACAATACCTTGCTCCACCAGCTTTTTCATACCATCCAAGGTCGATTGCAGCGGCTCCAGTCCAACAATCAAATGACTGACCACAGCGCCGGATCGAAATACGGAACGTGCATAGGCCAATGCCTTCATAATGGCTTTTTGCCCACCAATAGCCTTTTTTCCAGGACAGATTTCAGCGAATTTATCCGCATCATTGATCTCAAGGTTACAGATAAAAATATCCAACCCGGCTTCATACAATTCATCCATCACCTGCACATCATTTGGTGCAACTGTCTCCAGCGCAATCTGCCGATGCCCCAGATGTTTGCGCAAAAGAGCAATCACCGGCACCAGGCTGCGTAAACCCACATCATCCGAGGGTGAATAACCATTGTACAAATATACCGTTTCGACTTCACGTTCAGCCAAGGCAGCGCGCACCGCTTCCACCAGTTCCAACGGATCACGCAACGGTGGTTCCGCTTCATTCATCATTGAATCATATTGGCAGTACTGACAGGCATTACCCGGCTGACTAAAGAAACCACAACCCAGGAACGGGTGTAGAATCAGCAACCGATCATGCAAGGCCGAAAAACTGCCCATGCGCGCACCACTGCGTGTGCTCTGTTGATAAAACGCAGGGGCAGGAAGCAGCGTAACTTCTTCACGCTCACCACCGCAACAGAGCATATCCTTGCCACCTTCACGCACCAGTGAAAAGCTACTGTTTTGCGTATATGGCTGACCTACCGGCACCGTACACATCACCCCGGTTGATAGGCGAATATCCAATACCGTTTCAATCGCATTGGCCTGCGACACCCACTGGGATGCATGTTGCAAACCTTGCGGCAACGCCACACCCCGACTCACCAAGGATAATTTGGTGCGTCCTGAATTGGCGAAGGGATGCAGATCGGTGCTGGCAATCATCAGCTTAACGTAACGTCACTCAGCTTAAGCAGCTTAGATGGACGAAATCTTCTCAACCCGGATTTTCCATTGGGTATCTGAAATTTTCTCTTTGTTATGAATCTTCTGCCCCTGCTCTTCCAGAGATAAAGGTACATTTTCAATCGGCGCACCATCATCGAGAATCACATCCAATTGTGCGCCAATCGGTAACATGGATAATTTGATCTTGGTTTTGACAAAATTCATCGGGCAAGCCACACCTGAAAGATCTAGCAAGGTAACATCATCAGAGGCACTGGTCGCTTCTTTGGGAACTTCGGTCTTCTCAACTTCAACCGTTTCCGGCACTGCCGCAAAGCGTTTTTCCGCCAGTTTTAACCAATCCCCCTGCGCATCCTTGAGCCTGGTTACACCTGCTGCTGGCTCAGCCAAATCAATATTCATCATAGCCATCTGCACCGCTTGAAAACCAGCCAATACATCCGCATCAGCATGGCTCATCAGCAGGCCGAACACATCGGCATCCTCTTCCGGCGCTTCACCAAAGGGCACCAAAAATGCCCGCGCCGCAGAAATCATCGAACGACGCAAGGCCGTTTGTGCTTCAGCCCAGAACATCGCATCAACATGTGCCCGCGCAATCAACAGCTCGTATTCAGCTTCAGAAATCAAGGCATCGGACATCGACAATACCGCGCCCGCACACTCACCCTTCTTATTGCCCTTGGTATTGAACGCTTCATTCTCGCTCCAGTCGTAGATCAAGCCTTCGACTTCACCGGCATCAGCCTTAAATGGCGCTAGAATTTCCGATATGCCTGGTTTGCCCAACCGGGTTGCCCAGCCATGCATCGATTCATCTGCTTCGCGCCCTGCTTTATACGCTTTGAGCACAGTAATACCTGCTTCCGGCGCATATTTGGCCGGCACCGGATCAGTCGCAAAAGCCAGCGGAGAACCACCCACGCCGGAACCACCAATATGCAATTGATAATGCGGCACAGCTTGCGCAGCCACTTTCTTGGCCATGCCATGAAAACCCAAATCAGCAATATGATGGCGGCCACAGGAATGCTGGCAGCCGGATGCTTTCACCGTGATACCTGCCAAGGTGGCATCTTTTTTCAGATCCGCCATCAAAGGCTGTAAGGCCGCCGCCAGACCACGGCTGGAGGTAATACCCAAACGACAGGTTTCAGTGCCCGGACAAGCCGTCACATCGGCAATGCCACGCGCATATTCCGTCGCCAGACCGGCATCGTTTAGCACCTTCAGCACAGCATCGACATCAACCGCTTCAACATCAGCAATCACAACACCCTGCTCGGCCGTCACACTCATACTCTCCACACCAGCAGCACGTGTTGCATCAGCCACAGCATGACATTGAACCGGCGTTAAATCACCACGGAACAAATTGAGCAACACAGCCTTTTTACCATTGTGCTGATCCACCACACCGCTATCAGAATGCGGCAAACCGGCAGTTGGCACACGCCATGCATCTGCTGCAAAACCTGTATCATCGGCATGGGTTGATTCGATCACCGCACGCTGTTTGCGATATTCTTCCACAAAGCCTTCAGCACCCAGCTTCTGCGCCACATATTTCAAGCGCGCACGAGCACGGCGTTTGCGATCGGAATACTTGAAGTGCATACGCATCAAAGCTTCGCCAACCAATAAAATATCAGCTTCTGGAATAAATGCTTCCAACAATAACGCACTCATCGGCTGCGACGACAAACCACCGGCAGCCCAGACTTTAAAACCATTCACACCCTCGGCATTCACTGTGGCAATAAAACCAATATCGTGCATGCCGGACAGGCCGCAATCAGTATCGCAACCGGAAAATGTAACCTTAAACTTGCGCGGGAACTGCTGTGCCAACGGGTGACGTAAAAAATATTCCGCAAAGCGGCGTGCATGGATGGAGACATCCACATGTTCAGATGGGCAACGGCCAGCCAAAAAGCAAGTCGTCACATTACGCACCGTATTACCGCAGGCTTCACGTGTGGTCAGCCCAACGGCATCCAAACGCCGCAAAAAGGCAGGCACATCATCGAGACTGACAAAGTTCGCCTGAATATCCTGACGCGTGGTGACATGCGCGAATTTCTCCGGCGCTGTACTCAAAGTGCCATCGGTTGGCATGCAACCGGCATAATCAGCCACACAATCACCAATCACATCGAGCTGATCCGGTGTGATATTACCACCCGGCAATTTAACCCGCAGCATTTGCACGCCTTCCTGACGCTGGCCATACACCCCCATCTGCAAGCGGAACGGTGTAAAGCGTTCTTCTGTCATGGTTCCAGCTTTAAACGCCTTGTAACCGGCTTCAAATTCATCCACGTCGGATGTATGTGCAAAATCAAATGTTGTCATGTTATTAACCTCTAGGAACCACAAAGACACAAAGACACAAAGAAAACCAATAAAAGCTTACTTTGTGCCTTCGTGGTTAAATCTTTTATTCGCCGAACTTCAGTTCGCAGGACTGCTCGTAGGTTTTCAATTCTGTAATCGTCGGGTTGTCACCACAGAGCGGACAGCCCGGATCTTTACGCAGTTTTAATTTTTTCCATTCCATACGCAGCGCATCAAACACCATCAACTTGCCTGCCAATGAATCACCGATACCCAACAGCTCTTTAATCGCTTCAACCGCCTGAATGGTGCCGACTGCTCCTGCCAAAGCACCCAAAATGCCTGCTTCGGAACACGATGGCACCAAGCCTGCCGGTGGTGGCTCGGGATACAGGCAACGATAACATGGTGCGCCCTTAACCTGATGTGGCTTGAATGTCGCCACCTGCCCCTCAAAGCGGAACATGGCTCCGGAAATCAACGGTTTCTTTTCCATGTAACAGGCATCATTAACCAGGAACCGAGTCGGGAAATTATCACAGCCATCGATAATTAAATCATATTCACTGATAATATCGCGAATATTATCTTCGGTAACAAAGTAATTATAAGTATTGACCTTCACATCCGGATTCAGTGCCTGAATGGTTTCACGCGCGCTTTCCACCTTCGGCATACCCACACGATCCAGATTATGAATAATCTGGCGCTGCAGATTGGAGGAGTCCACCACATCGGCATCGGCGATCCCAATCGTACCCACACCGGCGGCAGCCAGATAATAGGCTACCGGCGATCCCAAACCACCGGCTCCAATCATAAACACCTTGGATTCGAGCAATTTGGACTGCCCTTCAGCACCCACTTCCGGCAAAATAATATGCCGCGAATAACGCTCAATCTGCTCTTCTGTAAAATCAATCATAAACGATAACCTCTCTCACCACGAAGACACAAAGACACAAAGAAAACCAAATCATGAGAAAAGATTACTTTGTGCCTTTGTGCCTTTGTGGTTACAAATCTATACTTCAATACCCTTGAATAAATCCGTGGACATATAACGCTCTGCCATTGAAGGCAGAATCACCACAATACGTTTACCCTTCATTGCAGGCTGTGCCGCTACTTTCAATGCTGCTGCAACGGCCGCACCAGAAGATATGCCACCGGGAATGCCTTCTTCATCGGATAAACGACGTGCCATAGCAAAGGCTTCATCATTGCTCACCTTTTCCACGCCATCAACAATATCCAGATTCAGGTTTTTCGGAATAAAACCAGCACCAATGCCCTGAATTTTATGCGGCCCCGGTGCTTCACCGGAAATCACCGGTGAATCAGCAGGCTCCACTGCAATAGCCTTAAAGGCCGGATTGTATCGCTTCAACACTTCCGCAGTACCAGTGATGGTGCCACCTGTGCCCACGCCAGCCACCAACACATCGACATTGCCATCGGTATCGGCCCAAATTTCTTCAGCTGTGGTTTGGCGATGCACTTCAGGATTGGCCGGATTATCAAACTGCTGCGCCATAAATGCACCGCTGGTGGATGCTGTAATCGCTTCCGCCTCAGCCAAAGCACCTTTCATGCCTTTTTCAGCCGGAGTCAGCACCAATTCCGCCCCCAACAACTTCAACAGCTTGCGCCGCTCCAAACTCATGGATTCCGGCATCACCAGAATACAACGGTAACCCTTGGCACGCGCCACAAACGCCAGAGCGATGCCAGTATTGCCGGAAGTCGCCTCGACAATCACACCACCCTCTTTCAGTCGGCCATCGGCTTCAGCCGTTTCGATCATGGCTTTACCGATACGATCCTTGACCGAACTTAGTGGATTATAATATTCACACTTGGCAATGATTTCAGCACCAAGCCCAGCACCAATACGATTCAATCGAATCAACGGTGTATTACCCACTGTTTCTGCTGCATTATTGTATATCGGCATATCTAACTCCTTTTCCTCACCACCAAGGCACGAAGACACAAAGAAACCCTATATAAATCAGTTTTTCTTTGTATCCGTTTTTCTTTGTGCCTCTGTGTCTTTGTGGTTCATGCTCTTAATGTATCAGCCTTCGATGACATCCTGCTCAATCGGTGCAACTTGCACACCCTGAGCAATCAACCACTGCATAGCCGCTTCAACCACATCATCAGCACCATCAATTTCCAAACCAACCAGCCCCATGCCATCTTTGACTTCAGCCATGCGGATATTGGTCACCACATCAAACTCTTTGGCCAACTTCCAGATCAATGGCTCACGCACATGCTGCTGATCAAAGGTCAGATAGACACGGGATTGCATTAACGACCGCCAGCGATTGCAGGTACGATGGACACTTCATCACCATCTTTAAGCTCAGTGTCACGGCCGCCCATGAAACGCACATCTTCATCATTGACATAGACATTCACGAAACGACGAATTTCGCCAGCCTCATCACACAAACGCTCTTTAAGGCCTGGATGTGCTGCTTCCAGATTTTCAATCATTGCGCCAACATTGGCAGCTTCAATCGATACTTCATCAGCACCACCAGTCAGTTTACGCAACGGGGTTGGGATACGTACAGTTACAGTCATTTGTTTCTCCTATTTATCTTCGCTTTTAAACTACAGTTCATCACATCAAAACGGCTTATCACAATATATTGTAACTGATTCAGATTGCCGCAGGTGAGCTGAACAGTTACACGCCTACGCCATCGGCTTCTGCCAACACATCAAATTCTTTTAAACTCGCTTCAATAATACGCGGTTTGGTAATCGCATCAGCGACTGCTTCCTGCGTCTTCAAACCATTGCCGGTAATGCACAATACAATCGATTCATCACGTGGCAAACGACCGGATTCAATCATCTTCTGCGCACAACCCAGTGTTACACCACCCGCCGTTTCAGCAAAGATGCCTTCGCTCTCAGCCAGCAGCTTCATTGCCGCAATTACTTCTTCATCTGAAATATCTTCAGCCCAGCCGCCCGATTCATTGATCACCCGATTGGCATAATAACCATCGGCCGGATTACCAATCGCAAGCGATTTGGCAATGGTGTCGGCATGCACCGGATGAATCATATCCGTACCATCTTTGACCGACTTGGCAATCGGCGAACAACCGGTCGCCTGAGCGCCATATACAGCCGTGCCATTGTCTTCAATCAGACCCAGTTTGATGAACTCCTTGATCGATTTATCCACTTTCGTACACAACGAACCGGAAGCCATCGGCACGACGATATGCTTGGGCGCCTTCCAGCCCAGTTGCTCCATGACTTCATAACCCAAGGATTTGGATCCTTCGGCATAAAATGGACGCACATTCACATTCACAAATGCCCAGCCATATTTACCTGCCACTTCCGAGCACAAACGGTTCACATCGTCGTATTTACCCTTGATGCCAATAATGTTCGTACCAAAAATCCCCGCACCGAGCACCTTACCCTGCTCCAGATCATGCGGAATAAACACATAAGATTCCAAGCCAGCCGCCGCTGCATTGGCTGCCACGGAACCGGCCAGATTACCCGTTGACGCACAAGCCACGGTCTTGAAACCAAATTCAACCGCCTTGGACAACGCTACCGATACCACACGGTCTTTAAAGGATAGCGTCGGATAACACACCGAATCGTTTTTAATATACAGCTCTTTCACACCGAGAATTTTTTCCAGACGTTTGGCACGAATCAACGGTGTAAAACCATTCTGTGCACCAACAGTCGGCTCACCATTGATTGGTAATAATTCTTTGTAGCGCCACATGGTCTGCGGACGCGACTCAATCAATTCACGGGTGAAATAGCCATCCAGCTTGTCATAATCATACACCACTTCCAACGGCCCAAAGCAAAACTCACACACGTGGGTAGGTTCAATATCATATTCCTGACCACATTCACGACATTTCAACGCACGTACAATATTCATTCATCAAACTCCATGACGACGGATTCAAGTATCTTCCACCAATCCAAGCAAAACGCAGGCATAAAAAAACCCTCGCAATGACAGCGAAGGTTGAAAGCTAGAGTGCACGCGTGGTACACCAAACGAACAACCCGCTTCATCGCTCCCTCAAAGTTGACACTTTTCAGGCAGGCATTGGCACCATTCTCCGCCGATGTATGTTTATATAAATCATATAAAACAAAACATCTTTGGCCGGTTGCCGCAGTTTCATAGGGCCTGCACCCTCCACTGCTCTAAATAAGCCGGATTAATATGTGCGCCGAATTATCATGCCCATCACACAAAACGCAAGCTCTATTAAAATACTGGTGTAATTATTTTCAACTGCAAGATTTCCAGTCAAGCATCGACCACTGCCGCAATGGAGATTAACAACATGAAAAAGTCACTCATCCTTATTGCCGTTTTATTTATATCCTGCCCCTTTATGTCATCCACCGCTCAAGCGGCTGATTTCAAGTGGATGGATCAACATGGTGACATTCATACCCTGGCAGAAATGAAAGGCAAACCCTTGGTGCTGCACTTGTGGGCTTCATGGTGTCCGCCATGCCAGTCCGAGTTGCCTGAATTTGCCAAATGGCTGAACGAACATCCGGAAATCAATACCATCCCAGTCTCTCTCGATAACAATCTTGAAGATGCAGCCGCCTTTATCACAGCAAAAAACATTACCATGCCCGCCCTGCTGAGCGATTCAACTCAGGCTGGAAAGCTGGGTGTTCGCGGCCTGCCCACCACCCTCATCATCGCTGCCGATGGTAGCATCAGCCAACGTCACCTGGGTCCACGCGACTGGAGCGATGCATCATTCAAGCAACAAATCACACAAGGATTGCAGCCATAAAATAACTGAGCGGTCGCAATAAATACGGGGGAATGAAACCACGCCTTGCATCAATTAAGCACAATCAACGTTTGCCTGTTAGCATGCGCCCATGTCACACACCATTGCACCATCTCCACCCCGCTCTATTCTAAGCTGGCCGAAGTATCGTCCTGAGCTTAAACCTGCGACTCAACTACCAATGAACAAAGCTGAAATGCAAGCACTCGGCTGGGATGCATGCGATATTATTATCGTCAGCGGCGATGCTTATGTCGATCACCCCAGCTTTGGCATGGGCGTGATTGGGCGGGTATTGGAGGCACAGGGTTTTCGTGTCGGCATCATTTCACAACCCGACTGGAAATCAGCTGATGCATTTCGGGTGCTTGGCCAACCCAATCTCTATTTTGGTGTTACTTCCGGCAATATGGATTCGATGGTTAATCACTACACCTCCGAACGCCGTATTCGATCCGATGATAGTTATACAGCTGGTGGAATGGCTGGGAAACGGCCGGATCGTGCTGTCACCGTCTATGCCCAGCGCTGTCGTGAAGCGTTTAAAGGTGTGGCAGTCATCATTGGCAGCATCGAAGCATCGCTGCGCCGCATTGCGCATTATGATTATTGGTCGGATAACGTGCGCCGCTCAGTATTACCCGATTCAAAAGCCGACATACTGCTATTCGGCAATGCTGAACGGCAGATTATTGAGGTATCGCACCGTTTGGCGGCCGGCGAATCCATTAAAACCATGCACGATATTCGTGGCACGGCATTTATGCAGCATAACATCCCTGCCGGATGGT
>JAUZQK010000037.1 GCA_030951025.1 Mariprofundus sp.
CCAACCCTGTTGCAGGTTGGGCATGGGGCACTGGAGAAAGCTGGAGCTATACTGGTTGGCGGACGGGAGAACCTAACGGTGGATTTACTCTGACCGAAGCATCAGCCGTTGAGTTTCAAGTCGGACCAAAAAATGCTTGCGTTGCACAGTGCTGGAACGATTCGCCAGTCAATTGGCATGGTATTGAAGGCTACATCGTAGAGTACGAAGCATCCGCTCCGGCGCCTGCCACTACCCCCATCGTGAGTTTTGACGCCAGCACCTTAGCTTTGACCAATGGCGCAGTTGTGTCGTCTTGGGGCGGACAAACTGCAGCTGGCACGCCAACCTATTTAACAGCGCAAACACCCAATGGTCGCCCGGCTGTTGCGTTCAACGGTAGTGATCGCATGGGTGACAATATTGCCCTGCCTGCTGCGGGCGGAGACTGGATTCTCGTTGCCGTTATCAAGCCAAACAATATCGGCGCCTACCACAACCTGGCTGATGATGATCCGTCTTCCAGACCGATGCTGTGGATCGACTCTGCTTTTAACTATGAACTCAACTTCTCAGGCGGTGGCGGCGCAAAAGCCGCTGGTACGGGAACTGGCGGATGGGATATCGTGATTGCGGATTCATCGTTAAATCAGCTTTATGTCAACAGCCCCACCGCAAATGCATCGGGTGGCGGTGCTGTTTCTTATTCTGCAACCAAACTGTACGATTTCTTTCATCGTGACGGTGGTCAAACCTATCAGGGTCAAGTCGCAGAGCTTCGCATCTATAATAATCGCGCCGATTTTGGCGGTGATTTTGTCGCACTCTACAATGAAATGCATACCAAGTGGATTGCGTCGCTATCGCCACCAACCCAAACAACAATTACGACCACATCCGATGTATTGAACGACGGTGGGCTTGTCGCAGCCAACAACCTCGGTGCAGGCGCTCAACCGGTTCATGTGAATGGGGTGTGTTTTGGTAATGACGGAGCTGGTACTACGAACCTGTTTAACGGTAGTGGTAATTTCTTCACCGACTCCTTACCAGTCGGAACACCCGAGATGAATCAGTTGCTGGACAGCCTTGTCTTTCAACCGAATGGAGCACCTTCATCATTAACAATTGGTGGCCTTACGCCAGGTCAGATTCATCGTATACAGCTGTTTTTCTCTAATGATGTAAACTCGACGGGCAATAATATATCCTTCGATATAAATGGTACACCAGCCTCTCTGGTCAATTGGATCCCGAATACGGTTAAACTCATGTATGAATTTATTCCTTCGGCAACAACGGCGGTCGTTACATTTCATGCCAACAGCAGTGCTACGGCAAGCCGTGCAGTCCTGAATGCTTATGCTGTTCACAATCTGGAACTACCTAACACACCTTGTGCAGCAACCAATAATCCTCCGGTCGCTAATGCAGGTCTTACACAGACACTAGAATGTACAGGTGCATCCAGTGCCAATGCCATCTTGAATGCTTCGGCATCTTCTGACCCGGATGGTGATAGCCTGACTTATGCGTGGCTCTGGGCCGGCGGTTCAGCTATCGGGGCAAATCCAACAGCATCATTTTCGTTAGGCCTTACCCCAGTAGCACTGATAGTGGATGATGGCAATGGAGAAACGGCCACATCGAATACATCAGTAACGGTCAAAGACACAACAGCTCCGACTGTAAATGCAGGCGCGGATGTTACGAAAGAAGCAACCGGTGCAGCTGGTGCCGTGTTTGATGCATCTGCACAGGCAACACGCAGTGATAGCTGTTGTGGCACTAGCCTTACAGCCTTTGCCTCCGCAACCTATGCTCTCGGTTCGCACACGTTGACGGCTTCCGCTTCAGACTGCGAAAACAACAGCGCAAGTGATGCTATGGTGTTAACCGTGGTAGATACCATCGCTCCTGTTCTGACATTGCCAGCTGATATTGTTGGCTTTGAAGCAACTGGTGCGCTTACACCTGTTGCGATAGGAGCAGCGACTGCGACTGATATCTTCAATCCGGTGACTGTTACTTCGGATGCGCCACTAAGCTACCCACTGGGTACAACAGTGGTGACGTGGACTGCAACAGATGCCAATGGCAATGTCTCAACAGGCACACAGAATGTGAATATTGTTGATACGACTGCTCCGGTTGTGACGGCGAATCTGATTCTATTCGGTTCGGGTGATGAGGAAGATGAGAATAGCAGTCATGATTCTGATGAGGGACGATTTACTGTCCAGTTCACAGTAACTGATCTTGTTGATGCTAGCCCATCAGTTACAGCGGTATTGAATATCAACGGTCATGCGACACCTATAACAGTGACCAATGGTCAGATCATCGAATTTGAATTCGAAGATGAGAAGACGGAGGTTGAAATCGAGAAAGGTGTGGTTGAAATTGAAGCGCCAGCTATGACCTTCAATGTGTCAGCAACAGATGCCAGTGGCAACAATGCATCCGCAGCAGCACAACCGCAGGGTCTATCCCGTGACAATGATGATGACTATTATGGTGCTCATGGTAAAAAAGAGGGTAAACATGAGCAATATGATGACTGATGTATCATCGCACTAAGTGCTACACAGGAAAGGCCCGCCATCGGCGGGTCTTTCCTGTTCCATTCCACATTGAGCTATTTTGATTACATTAAAACAACCGAACAACTCTATTTATTGCAACCAAAGACTCACTGGCATTTGACATCAACTACCCCCCTCTTATAATGCACCGCCCTTGCAAGGCAGACTCATAAATTCAAGATTTCTATGAGTGCCAGAAGCATTGCAAATACGGAGAGATTTATGTCTACCTGGACTGTTCGCCCCGGCGATATTGAACGTAAATGGCTTGTTGTTGATGCCACTGATCTTGTACTTGGTCGTTTAGCTACGCAGATAGCTACCGTCCTGCGCGGTAAACATCGCCCGGAATATAGCCCGAATACAGATTGTGGTGATCATATCATCGTCATCAACGCTGAAAAGATTCGTGTTACCGGCAATAAAGAAAGCGCTAAAATATATTATCATCACACTCGTTTTGCGGGTGGGCTGAAAAGCATCACTTTGGAAAAACAACGTGAAAGATTTCCGGAACGCATCATTGAATTGGCTGTAAAAGGCATGATGCCAAAAGGCCCTTTGGGTCGTTCCATGCTTAAAAAGCTAAAGGTTTATGCTGGTGGTGATCATCCACACACAGCACAACAGCCTGAAGCAATGAAATTGACTTAAGGGATTATTACAATGGCAGAAACAGTATATCGCGGCACAGGCCGTCGTAAACGCAGTGTAGCTCGAGTTTTGATCAACGCCGGTGCTGGTCGCATCATGGTAAATGGTCGTGAACTGGATAATTATTTCCCGGTTGAAATCATCCGTCAGCAGGCCATCCTGCCTTTGAGTGAAGTTCAGCTCTCAGGTCGCATTGATGTACGCGTCAATGTTTTTGGCGGTGGCATCTCCGGTCAGGCTGGCGCTATTCGCCACGGCTTGGCTCGCGCCCTGCTCGAATATGATTCCGGCCTGCGCCCGGTCTTAAAAGCGGCTGGATTCCTGACCCGTGACTCACGTAAAGTGGAACGTAAAAAGGCTGGCCTCAAGAAAGCCCGTCGCGCTCCGCAGTTCTCCAAGCGTTAAGCTCGAACATCGGGTTTCAACACCCAAACAACAAAGGGAAGGCTTATGCCTTCCCTTTTTTATGCGACTTCAACGGCTTACTTCACATGCACTGTAATTGTTTGACTCATTGATTTGCCATACGATTGATGATGACCATCAGCCAATTGCAAGGTCAGCGTATGATCACCCGGCATCAAATGCAACACCGTTTTGGTCTGACCTTTGCCAAAGTGTTTATGGGTTGCATCATTGGCAACCACATCACCTTTGGTCACAAATGAGCCATCAATGATAATATGATGATGGCCTGTGCCTTCAATCAAATCTCCAGCTTTATGAATTTTTATACCATGTGCCGCCATCACAACATTTACAGCCTGACCTACCGTAGCGCCATCTTTAGGCTGCACAAACTCAACGCTGCCAGCAGAACCTTGTGAACAGGCCTGCAACATGGGCAATAAGGCCAAAGCAGCCAGAGCAATCCAAGTACGTTTTAATTTCATATCATCAATCCTCCTGATTGAGCAAGACTCAACAAACACGTGATGGTTGGCAAGTTGCTAGTAAGCGATAGGCTTGCCACTAGACTGCCATTGAAACTGGAGATTCCACTTGAACACACCCACGTACGAACCTGAACGCTTCCACAGCGCCGAATATCTGGCGGTGCTCGATGAACAGTCCAGCCCGATGCTGTTTAAAATCTCTAAAATCGCCCTTAAAAGCATGCGTCATGCGGCTGAAACAGGCTATCCACTTGAAATTTGCGGTTTGTTGATTGGTAAGGTCACCGATACCGGCTGGCAGGTGCACGATGTGCGTCCTGTTGCCAACCTAAACAAACAACGTGCCGCTGACCGTTTTGAGCTCGATCCAGCCGCTTATCAGGCCATCGATCGTGAATTGCGTGGTACGGGCACCGAGATCATCGGAGTCTACCATTCCCATCCTGATTGTCCGGCCAAACCATCCCCTACCGATCTCAACAGTGCATGGGAAGGCTTTGCCTACCCCATCATCAGTGTCTGTGATGGCCAGGCCGCTGCTGTGCAATGCTGGGCTGTGAATAACGCTGGCAATGGTTTCCAGAGCATCAGCATAGAAGAGCAAACATCATGAGCTTATCATCCATCAAGGCATCAACAAATCTGCGTTTGATCCCACTATTCTTGTGTTTGAGTTTCATGATCCCGGCATGCACACCAAAACAACCGACTGCTACTGACGATTTAGATTTAAAACCCATCGCCGCTAAAAAGCGCCATGCAAACCTTTCAGAACTGCAACCGCAGTTCCTCTTTCTGGCCGCCCAGAATGCCATTGATGATGGTCAACCGGCCTTGGCCATTGAATTTCTCTCCGCATTAATCAAAAAAGATCCGCAAGCCATCAAGCCGCGCCTTCAACTGATTGAGCTATTGCTACAATCGAGACAAGCCGCGCAAAGCAAGCCACATATCACCGCTTTATTGCAGGGCACGGGTTTAAATACAGAACAACGCGAATATCTGGAGCTCGCACTGTTGCGTCTCTATGCCGCCCAAGGTCAAAACGATACAGCACTGGCAGGCCTTGAACTCTTTTTGCAGGCTCACCCCACACATCTCGATGCACGCAATTTACAAATCAAGCTGCTGGCCAGTTTGAAACGCTATGACGATGCCCTGACTGCACTTAAAACTGCCATCAACAACAAGGAGCAGCCCGAACTGCGCCTGCTGCAAGCCCAAATATACATCAAAAAACGTGATTTCAGCAGCGCAACAACAGCCCTGAAACGCATGCAAAAACTCGCCCCCGGGCTGGATACACCAGTATTGATGCTCAGCGCCATTGCGATGCAAAACAAACAGCTTGATAGCGCGGAATCTCTCTTGCGTAACTTTCTGAGCGCGCACCCCAACGCCTTTCGCATCACCAATGCGCTCGGCCAATTGCTGGTCAAAGACCAACGGCCGGTTGAAGCCATCCTGATATATCGCCATGCCGTAGAGCTCTCAAAGAATAACCCGGTTCTGCTACATGCCCTCGGCATGCTTTATTTTCGTCATCAGGATTACAGCCAAGCAGAAGCCATCTTCCGCCAGCTGCTCAATGTAAAACCGGACGACAGCAGCCGCTTTTATCTGGCCGCAAGTCTGGAGGCACTCAACCGCACCGTTGAAGCCCGCAACATATATAAAACGCTTGGATCAAACGCAACACTCGCCACCGAAGCACAATTGCGTTTGACTGCGATTGATGTGGTCAGCAATAACATCGATCAAGCCGAGCAACGCTTACAAGGCATCCTGAAAAAGGAACCCATGCAGCTGGATGCGCTACTGATGTTATCCACCATTCGACTGGACCAGAAAAAGTTTCAACTGCTACTGGACGAAACCAAAGCTGTGGTTGCCTTACCCCGTCCACCAGCACAGATATTATTCAATCGTGCCATCGCTTTTGAAAGCCTCAAACAATACGATCAGGTTGAAGCCATGCTCCAGCGCCTGCTACGCTTCAATCCCAACCATGCCGAAGCCATGAATTTCCTGGCCTACACCTATGCCATTCAGAGCATCAAGCTCGGTAAAGCAGAAGCATTGATGCACAGTGCCCTGCTGCTCAAGCCCGACAGCGGCTATTATCTCGACTCTCTGGCCTGGATCTATTACAAAAACGGTGACTATGCCAAAGCCATCAGCACACAGTCCAAAGCCCTCGAAAAAACGCCGGATGATGCCATCATGCACGAACACTATGGTGATATGTTATGGAAAAATGGTGAGCTACAAGCCGCACGCAAAGCCTGGGAAAAGGCTATCGCATTAAAAAGCGAGCATACAAAAACCATCAAAAATAAAATAATTAACGGCCTCACAAGCACCGAATGATACACTTATCACGCCTTCAACAAGCTATATATTTATGCTTGCTGCTGGTGCTGCAGGCATGCGCCAGCAATCCAATGCTGGCAAAGCAAAACATAACAAACCCATCCGAACGCTTATCAATCGGTCCCTATGCCAAATTTTCTGGCCGATTGATTGTCTTTGACACGACTCGACGCTGGCAAGTATCACTCGATTGGCAAGCGGCTCGACCAGACACAGGCAAGCTACGACTCAGCCATGCCTTAAGCGGCACCGTTGTCGATTTCCGCTGGACTAAAGACGGCATGCAGGTGAGAGACAACAAAGCCCCTTATTGGCGACCGATCCAACAACAGGAACTGGCCAAACACGGCATCGTGATTCCACCCAATCAACTGGCCAGAATTTTATTAAATCAAACCCCATCCCACTTCCACCGCATCAAACATGATACCTGGCAAAGCACCGAATCCGGCAGCCCAATCCAGCTGCGCTGGCAGGAAAAACTACATAGCCTCACCATCATCGATGTTCAACATCATCGCACTGCCCGCTTAATCATCAAGAGCCATGCTGATATTACCCGCTCCCGCTAAAATCAACCTGTTCCTGCACATTACTGCTGTCTACGACAACGGCATGCATGAGCTCGATACTGCTTTTGCTTATAGCCAAGCCTGTGACCAACTTCATATTGAGGCCAGCGATCAACTGCAAATCACTTGCTCACAACCACACCTGGGCGGAGAAAAAAATCTTGTCTACCATGTCTTGCAGGCATTGAGAGAGAAACACCATATTAAAGCTGGCTTGCGCATCCATATCGACAAACACATCCCTGAGCAAGCAGGCCTCGGAGGCGGATCTTCCGATGCCGCCACTGCAATCATGGCTGCCAACCAGCTATGGGGCATTGATGCCAGCATTGATGAGCTGATTGATTTCGCCACCCCGTTTGGCGCTGATATCCCCTGTTTTTTATACCGCAAAGCCAGTCTGGCCAGCGGTATCGGTGCCAGCTTGGTGGATTATCCCCATGCCTTGCCGACACAAACACTGCTATTGGCACGACCTGAAAGCGGCCTCTCTACAGCTGAAGTGTTCAATCACTTTGATAGCACGTTGACCACCCCTGATAGGCTGGCTACTATGCGCCGCGATTCACCTAGCATCGGAGAGAATGATCTTGAAGCTAGTGCTTGCAAACTGAATCCAGACGTGGCGCAATTGCTTATCTTTTTACGCCAGCAAACGGAAACAGCATGGATGAGTGGCAGCGGTTCTACATGTGTAGCCCTGTTTGACAGTCACCAGCAAGCAAACAAAGTGTCAGATGCACTGCAACATCGTCATCTGGCCAGCTGGACACATGTGGGTAATATTTGTGATATTCACCCCATGCAACGCAACACGATAAGCTTATCGAGTGATAAGTTGAAAGAGTGATAAGTTGAAAGAGTTAAAAGTTTGAGAATTGGGACGTGGCCAAGCGGTAAGGCAACGGGTTTTGATCTCGTCATGCGCAGGTTCGAATCCTGCCGTCCCAGCCAATTCAAATGAACGCTGCTGAAGCTATTAAGTCACAGCGTCACCT
>JAUZQK010000038.1 GCA_030951025.1 Mariprofundus sp.
ACGTGATTTAACAAAGCCAGATCGGCCATCCGGTCATTACGTTCAGAATGGCCGATGGGCAGGCAGCGCTCGTCACCGAGCCAAATGTGCAGCTTAGGCCAGTCGATATCTTTATGACGTAAATGCTCATAACAGTTGCGCGGTGTTGTGCCACCGGCCAGCGCCAAATGAAAGACACCACGCTCCGCAATGGCCGTTGCGGCACATTCAACGATACGTTGCGCCACAGTTTGAGCCACTGACTCATCATTATCATGCTGATGTATTTGCATAATCGCTCCCATCTTGACCTGTGTTATGATGAATAAGAAAAATTTAACACATTTTACCGTGTTACTTTCAGTGCGCAAAGGAGCGCAAAGAAAAGCATGTCTAGATTTTGTCTTTCCTCTGCGTAACTCTGCGTACTCTGCGGTGCAAGGTTTTGAACCTGTTATTCAGGCATCACCCGTTTGTTGAGCTTAAATCACGCCAATCACCTTCACATTCATCCAACAACGCATCCATGCCTTCGATATCCATACTACCCGCGACATAAGTGGTGATATTTTTTTGTTTAGCCCATTCCTGCATGATCGGCTCAACAATGCGCCATGATTCTTCTACTTCATCGGCGCGCGAAAACAAACCCGCTTCACCGAGCAGCACATCATGGAATAATGTTTCATACGCTTCCGGCATGCCGGAGCCTGCCATGCCATAACTGGCATCGAGCTGCACACCACGCAAATCGGTGGATAGCCCCGGTTGTTTGGCAGTCATGGAGAGTAACATACCCTCATCCGGTTGCAGTCGAAAAATCAGCTCGTTGTTGCGTACATTGCCTTCATGCAGATCAAACAATGTTTGTGGTGGCGCTTTGAAACGAATGCAGATTTCAGATACACGATCCGGCAATGCCTTGCCGGTACGCAGCAAAAACGGCACACCCTGCCAGCGCCAGTTATCGACATGAAACTTTACTGCGGCAAAGGTTTCAGTGCTGGAATCATCAGCTACACCATCCTCATCACGGTAAGCTGGAATCTCAACACCATCGGCCTTGCCGGCTGAATATTGTGCTCTGACGGCGATTTGATCGACATCTTCCGCATTGATCGGGCGCATGGCACGCAAGACTTTTAGCTTTTCATCGCGCACATCATCCGCATCGAGTGTAAGCGGTGCTTCCATAGCCACCAGGGTAAGCACTTGCAATAAATGACTTTGGATCATGTCTTTCAGAGCGCCGGATGTATCGTAATAACCGGCGCGATAACCGATGCCCAACGATTCAGATACAGATATCTGCACATGATCAATATAATTGCGATTCCACAAGGGCTCTAACACCGAATTAGCAAAACGAAAAACCATCAGATTCTGCACCGACTCTTTGCCCAGGTAGTGATCAATACGATAAATTTGTGATTCATCAAAATACTGTTGCAGCGATGCATTGAGATGCTCTGCACTGCTCAAGTCCATGCCAAAAGGCTTCTCAACCACGATGCGACGAAAACCCTCTGATTCATCAGCTAGCCCGGCATCTTTGAGGTTCTTGGTCACAACCTCATACCATGATGGTGGAATAGCTAAATAAAACAGCGCGTTTTTCTTACCATTTTCGCTGTGCAGCACTTTGGCCAGGCGTTGATACATTTCAGGATCTGCCAAATCACCATTGACCACATCGAGCTTGTCGGCAATGCGCATCCATGAACGCGGGTTGAGAATGGCATCGGGGAAATATTGCAGCAGTTGATCGTGTACATAATTGACCCAGTGCGATTTGCTCCAGTCCTCACGCACCGAGCCAATGATGCGTGAATGTGGGCCTAGCAAGTTCCAACGATGCATGTGCGCCAAAGCAGGTAATAGCTTGCGCTTGCTTAAGTCACCGGAAGCACCAAATATAACGATATTGGCGGGTTCGGCTTGTTCACTGCCAATAATAGAAGCGAACTTATCATCTCTGGCCATGCTGTTGTCTCCGGTAGTCTCAATAGTTACTGCTTTATGTTGTCATTCAATCGCACATCATCCCGCTTCGTGGCTTCCAGCCGATGAATAACAATCATCTACCATAGCACCCCAGGATGGTCTCTCTTGCTGAGCACTCACTTTCAGTACGCAGAGGAAAACCTTAACAATCATCAATGATGACGATCTTGATTTACTCTGTGTAACTCTGCGTACTCTGTGGTGAAAGTTTTGGATCTATTGTTCAAGAACCTGCTTATTTGTCGGCTGGTTTGATGGCATGGCCACCAAAACCAGCGCGTTGGGCGTTGACGATCTTGCCTGCAAAAGCATCGGTTTGGCGGCTACGAAAGCGCATTTGTAAAGCCAGCGTCATCACCGGGGTCGGGATACCCAAATCAATGGCTTCATTGGCTGTCCAGCGACCTTCGCCAGAATCATCCATCCAATCAGACAATGAGGATAAATCACCATCCTGTTCCAGCGCATCGCCGGTGAGATCAAGCAACCATGAAGAAACCACCGAACCATGCTGCCAGACACGCGAAATTTGATGCATATCCAGGTCAAATTCATCTTTGGCTTTCATCAGTTCAAAGCCTTCAGCAAAGGCCTGCATCATGCCATATTCCATACCGTTATGAACCATTTTAACGAAGTGGCCTGAACCGACTGGCCCCATACGACCCCAGCCCTTGCCGTTATCCGATGCCAGCGTAGTCAAAGCAGGAGCAATCAGATCAACGGCTTGTTGTTCACCACCAATCATCAGCGAATAACCGTTTTGCAAACCCCAAACACCACCTGAAGTGCCGCAATCGGCAAATAACACGCCTTTTTCAGCCAGTTCAGCGCCACGGCGCTGGCCTTCTTTATAATTGGAGTTGCCACCATCAATAATCAAATCGCCAGCTTCGAGTCCCGCAGCCAATAGGTTCTCGATGCTGCCATCGACAAATTGATGTGGCACCATCACCCAAATTACGCGCGGTGTTGGTAATTGTGCAATCACATCGGCCAAGCTGCTGGCTGTTGTGACAGCGTCAAATTCTTCTGCTAGAGCGATACCGGGTGCTGCATCTACATCATAGGCGACCACTTCATGATCGCCTTGCATTAAACGTTTTACCATATTGCCGCCCATGCGACCTAAACCAACCATTGCTAATTTCATACGAGATTCCCCTTTATTGTGTTGTTGCCAAAACTACCCTATGGAAAGCATGGCACATATTAGCTGCTCTTGAATAGAGAAGCATCGTAATAATATACTGTTTTAAGTTGAATAGTGTTTAATTCAAGCTTTTATTAATAATTTCAAACACATCGGCAGATAAGCCTTGCTGCTGTGCGAGGCGTTGTAACTGCGCTCGCATGCGGCGGCTGCGTTTTTTTTTCGAGCTGTTTCCAATGTATCAGCGCACACACCATGCGTGCAGCGACTTGTGCATTGATGTGATCCAACAGCAATACCTGGTCGGCAACAAAAGCATAAGCGCTACCGTCTCCGGCATTAGAGCAGGTTTTGCAGTAAACTCTCGTTTACGGCTTCGGTGCGATTTTTTACGTCGAGCGTTGCAAGTATACTGTGTACATGTGTTTTGACGGTGGGAGTGCAGATATCCAATATTGATGCGATTTCATCATTCGACATGCCCTTACGGATCAGTCTCAAAATATCCAACTGCCTGTTGGTGAGAACAGCAACGTTGGTGTCATGTTCTGTATCCGACAAGGCTTCATGGGGGATATAAATGCCGCCGCCAAGCACCAGGTCAATGGCGGCCGTCATCTCTGTTGCTGACGAGGTTTTAGGAATAAAACCGGCGATATTCAATGCCAGACATTGGCGAATAAACTGTTGCGTCACCGTGCCTGAAAAGGCGATGATGGAGATGCCGGAATTATTCTCCTGCAGTTGTTGTATCACTTCAAAACCATGCATGTCGGGCAGGCCAATATCGAGCAGTATGAGATCAAGTTCAGGATGCTGTTCAGCGAGATTCAAAGCTGACTGGCCGGTTCCAGCCTGAAGCAGTGTCAGTGTATCACCATATTTATCCTGCAGAAAAAGCTTTATGCACTCGCACAGTACCCTATGATCATCCACAATAAGTATCTTCACATTGCTCCTCTCCGGTATGAACACAGAGCCTTCGCCTATTATCCCGCATGACACATGAATAATACGGAATGTGGCGGATGACACAGGATAAGTGGTTCAACGGTGGGTGCAATCATCCTAATGGATGAGTGGTTTCAAACTTTAGGCCGATAACATGTTTGTTTGGTATGCCGCAGCATGCGGCTGCGAAATAAAGGCCTGTTATTTGCACCACTCTGTATATCGGCTTTGCCGGATGTCGCAGTTTTCGAATCAAGCTAGGAACCCGGCTCGAAACACAATGATTCAAGCATAGGTTCATTTATAAGGGGAGCCTAAAGTGTTTGAAAAACAGAATCTCATTCGACGTTATACCTTATTATTGCAAGCCTATGTGCAATCATCAGAAGAAAAATATCTGGTGGATATTGAACAGCTGGGACGGCAGATGGCGCACATTCACTTGCCCCTAGAAGATATTGGCGAGCTGCATGATGCCGCCATTGGCGAGTTGCTGGCTGTCCAGCCCAGCGCAACAAAAATGCGTGCCGCATCCATGCCGCTAACGCAATTGCTGATGGCTTATGGCATTGTCTTCAGTGCAGAGCGACCCGAACGCGCCAGAGAACAGGCGCTTGCAGGGAAACGTGAACAGCAGTACCAGTTGCTTTTTGAGTCATCCATGGATGCGATGATGATGCTGGATGAGACTGGTTTTATGCGTGGCAATGAAGCGGCAATACGCATATTTGGCTGTCACTCCGGTGATGATTTCCTGGGGCGGCATCCAGCAGAATTCTCGCCCTCTACCCAGCCATGCGGCACAGACTCCATGACTCTGGCACGCAAGCGTATTGTCAGGGCTTTGAACGATGGCAGCAGCAGTTTTGAGTGGATACACAAGCGCCTGGATGGCACAGAGTTTCCAGCCGAAATATTGCTGTCGGCTTTAGAGCTGGACGGCAAAAGAGTGTTGCAAGCCACCGTGCGTGACATCAGCAGGCGCAAGCAGGCGGAAGAGTGGGTACGGAAATTATCCTCTGCTATTGAACAGGCGGGGGAATCAGTCGTTATTACGGATCGAGCAGGCATCATCGAATATGTTAATCCGGCCTTCACCCGTGTCACCGGTTACAGTGCTGAAGAGGCCATCGGCAATACCCCGCGACTGCTCAAGAGCGGTCATCAGGACTGCGCGTTTTATGAAGATATGTGGCAAACCATTGCCCGGGGCAATATCTGGAAAGGCAAAATTATCGACAAACGAAAAAATGACAGCTTCTATCCTGCCATGCTGACTATTTCGCCGATTATGGATACATCTCTGAATATCACGCACTTTGTCGGCATTCAGTCCGATCTCAGTCTGCTGGAAGATATGGAGCATCGTTTTCATCAGGCACAGAAAATGGAAACTGTGGGCACCATGGTCGGCGGTATTGCACATAATTTTAATAATATGCTGGCCGGCATGAATGGTAATATTTATTTGGCCAAAAAGGAGCTGGGGGAAAACCCGAAAGTGACGCAGAGACTGAGCAATGTTGAAGCGCTGTCCCGAAATGCCGCCGACATGATCCAGCAACTGCTGGCCTTTGCCCGCAAAGACGTGGTTAGCATGCAGGCAATGCAGCTATCGCCATTTATCAAAGAAACCATGAAATTACTGCATGCATCGGTGCCTGAGAACATCACTTTTTATGAGGATATTTGTAGCGATGACTTGCAGATCAAGGGCGATGCCACCCAACTGCATCAGGTACTGGCAAACCTGGTCAGCAATGCCCGCGATGCGGTCGAGCATGTGGCAGCAGCATGCATCACTGTCCGTATGCAACGGTTTTCTCCAGATGATTCATTCCTGGACAGTCACCCATGGTTCAAGACAGGAGCATTTGCACATTTGAGTGTTGAAGATAATGGCTATGGTGTGTCTGCTAAACAGATGCAACATTTGTTTGAACCCTTCTTTACCACCAAGGAGCAGGGCAAGGGAACAGGCCTTGGCTTGGCGATGGTCTATGGTGCAGTGAAAACGCATCAGGGCTTTGTGGATATAAACAGCAAGCAAGGAATAGGCACGATCGTCCATCTGTACATCCCCTTGCTGAAATCGAAGGTGGTATGTGCTGAGCCTGTTTCACAACAGGTTTTGAGCGGACATGGCGAATTGATCCTGCTGGCTGATGATGAGCGGGTGGTGCGTAACGTTATGGCTGAAATTCTGGAGTCGCTGGGCTATCAGGTCTTGCAGGCCAGCGATGGGCTGGAGGCGATGGAGCTGTTTAAGCTGAACCAACAGGATGTTGCGCTGGCGATACTGGATATGGTGATGCCCCATTGCGATGGTATGGTGCTGGCTAAACAGATCAGAGCAGTAAATCCTGATGTGCCGGTAATGTTTTTGACCGGTTATGATAAAGAACAAATGTGGAACAATAGTGAATCAATACCAAACAGCGAGGCGCTGACGAAGCCGGCGAACCTTGGTGTGTTAAGCCACCGCATGCGACAAATGCTGGATTAGCGATTCAACATGTTGCGACCTGCTGCTTGAGGAACGTGGAAGGGTTGCATTGGGCACATTTATGGCCGCCATAAAATTCTTGCAAGGCTAGGGCGGCAGTATGCATGAATAATCTGGGTTAGACCTTTGGAGGCTGTGATGCTGATTTGGCATGGTGTTTCAGACGCTTGAACGAAAGAACCAGTCAGACTAGGAGTCTGTCGGACTTATGAGAAATCTACTGCGCGGCAGGGTAAGTGGCCTAAAATATCCTGATTTATCGTCACATAGTTGCCACTATGATTCTCAAAATCATGCTGTTTTTGACTCACTTCCCCACCTGCTCGCT
>JAUZQK010000039.1 GCA_030951025.1 Mariprofundus sp.
GCCTACGCTTCCCCTGTCAACTGCTTCACGTGCAACCTCGCGGCTGCCCGCACATGACTCGGGGTCATGATGGAGTGGCTTCTCCTTTCATGTGGGGCTCTTTCATCCCCTACTCTATGCCGGTTTATCCCGGCGCTTTCATACTGCCCCCGATTTACTCGATTTACGATTTACGCGATTTACCCGATTTCTGCGAAAACTGCGGGCAATCGCATCTCCAAATACAGCTACCTATAAGAACCCCTCTCTCCGCCAAGCACATAAGCTGTACAGTTAAGTTAAAGCCAATACCCCTTGCCGTTACTCGACTTCATTTCAACACATGATAATCACTCAAACGAAACCATTGACGTGAAAAGATAAAACCGACCACAGGCTCCGGGCAAAGACTGGTCACCTCTTCTGTCATATTCTTTCTGTAGAAGGCGGTACAAGTGGCATTTTGCCAGACCGTCTTTTGCATTTTCGCTCTCATTTTTGCAACGTATTCATCCTGAAGCTCACGTTTAGGGTCGATGGCTTTGATGCTTTTATCTCGTTTGACAGCGCCAATCGCTTGAACGATATAATCGCTCACCGTCTCCATATAAGAAATTTGTGAGCTATGGCCAGAACCGGTGTTTGGGCCATTTATTTTAAAGTAATTAGGAAAACCTGACACGGTAATACCCTTATAAGAAACGGCCTCTGCCTCCCATTCGCTATTAAGATTTCGCCCACCCATGCCAAACACCTGAAACGTCAGCGCCTTTTTCATGTTCGAATAGGCAAAATATCCTGTAGCATAAACAATGATATCCAAATCTATCTCTTTACCCTCTTTTGTTTTAATCCCAGTCGCTGTGATGCTATCAATCCCGCTGATATCCACATCGACATTCTCACGGGACAGGGCAGGAAGATATGTATTGGTCGGAATGACGCGTCGGCAACCCAATTCATAATCGGGCATCATGTGTTCACGCAACTTATCGTCTGTAATATATTTTTCGAGGTGCTGTTTCTGCCTTTTCTTGTAATAGTTTTTCATCAGCTGGCTGATTTTTGAGATGCCAGGATAGCGGCGAAAAGCAATAAACCTGATGTCATAAAAGATAAAAACGAACAACCGGATGAGATGGCGGATGCCCGGCAGCGGTCGAATAAAACGTTCGACAGCACCATACTCTCGGTCTGAACGCGGCAGTATCCACTGCGCCTTGCCCATAAACAGGGTTAATCTGGAAACCTTATCAGCAATCGCGGGCACGACCTGAGCCCCTGAACATCCCGAACCGATCACCCCGACACGCTTGCCCTCATAAGAGACGGTGTGATCCCAATGGCCGGCATGGAAATTCGGCCCTTTAAACGTTTCCGCACCTTTAATATCAGGAATATGCGGATTCGCCAGCACTCCGCTGGTGTCGATAATAAAGCGTGCGCTATAGCTCTCGCCCGACTCAGTCTCGATATGCCACAAACAACTCTGTTCATGGTAAGTGAGCTTGGCGACGGTCTGGTTTGTTTTTGTCTGCTTTCTTATATTGAATTTATCGATGATATGGTTGGTCTATTCGAGCAGTTCACTTTGTGGGGCAAAGGTTTTTTTGAATGGGTAAGGAATAAAAGAGATCGAATATAAGCTGGTTGGAATATCCACCTCAGCTCCGGGGTAGGAATTGACCTGCCAAGTCCCGCCCATCTCAGCGCTTCTTTCCAACAGAACAAAATCATTAAAACCCTTTTTTTGTAACCGTATCGCCGCCAGCAAACCTGAAAACCCTGTGCCGATGATCACAGTCTCAAAATATTGGGCATCGTTTTGCATCTGATCGTTTTGCATCTGACCATTCTGTATCTGACCATTCTGTATCTGATCCTTCTGTATCTGATTGTTCTGTATCTGATCCTTCTGTCTCTGATCGTTCTGTGCCTGACCGCCCGATGTCGTTTCATTTGTTGAGAATGGCTCTAATGCTTTAATATTCAATTTTTTAAACCTTCTGTAGTCATTATCTTTAAGGCGTAACTACTTACCCCTTATTTCGGCATATTATAACAAGCATGGCTGGGCATAGCCAAAAGCAACTGTATAAACACCCCCGGCTTTATCTCAAGGGCACATCGAGCCCCCACTACAACGATGAACACTTAGTATTTCCTATTTATGCCTCACAACATTAAAGTGCCGACATCTTTTCAACACAGGAGCCAGAATGACCCCAACAGCAACACCCAAGCTTCATTCCCGGTTTCTCCTTGCCTTGTTTTTATCCACCTTATTTTTAATGACAGGCTGCGAGCAAAAACAATCCGAACAAATTCAATGGCAATTACCATTGCAAGCACCAAATGATCCCCATGGCGCACAACACAACCTATCCGCAGTACCAGCATGGGCAGTAAGCCAGCAAGGTGAAGCGGAAATCGTATGGTTACAAAAAAACACGAGCAAAATATTCACCACCAATATCGCCTTGGGTGGCGCGACCCGCATCCAGAATTGGGATATTCAACTGCTTGGACTGGCTGCTGGACTAAGGCTAAAAAATAAAGCTTTCCTTAACGATCAAAATGTAGACAATCCCGCCGCTCTCGTAGAGATACGCCAAGGTGACAAGCTTATTTACCGTGGCTGGTTATACGAGAAGTTTCCAGAATTATTCGGCATGGATAATCCGGAATGGAAAGTTTGGCTGAAAAGCATTACTCTCCGCCCCGCTTCGCAAGAAGCTGTTAAAACAAGGCTCCCTTAGCTCAGCTGGATAG
>JAUZQK010000004.1 GCA_030951025.1 Mariprofundus sp.
CAGCCATCGAAATCATGAACCACTGGGCATCATCAGCCGTGCCCATTACAGCCATGGCTGCCGATGGCAAACATGTCTATTGCCGCATTTGTGGCACTGCAGCCGCCGTTGAAATGACACGCCAGCAGATTTACAACAGCAATCAGGTGAATAGAGAAAGCAAACAGGCGGTGGAAATTTATGCCGATGGATTAAATTTCTGGAAAGATGTGCGTGAACATCAACTGTCTTATTTTGATGATGAACGGCCCTTATGGCGTTTATCTGTGCCGCCGGCCGCCAGGCACCCGATCATTGATGGGGCTGAGCCAGCCGACTGGTTTATCGGCTGGGGTGGCGCACAGCGCTGGTTATTTTCCGAGGCTCCGGCCAGCCATATTTTTGAAGCCGCAAAACAAGCCGGTGGCCACGCCTGTTTATTCCGTGGCGGTGACCGCAGTAACGATGTCTTTGCTGCCTTAAGCCATGCACAGCAGAACCTGCAGCGGCGCTTAAAACAAGCTTTCGATCCCAAGGCTATTCTCAATCCCGGCCGCATGTACAAGGCGTTGTAAACCATGCAAACGAATATCCCCGCCAGCCTGCTCAACACGGCAGATGGTCAAGAGGCCAATCGCATTTTGCGCTCCTGTGTGCATTGCGGCTTTTGCAACGCCACCTGCCCAACCTACCAACAGCTCGGCGATGAGCTCGATGGCCCACGCGGTCGCATTTATCTGATCAAGGATATGCTTGAAGGCGGCGCTGTTAGTGCCACCACACAACAACATCTCGATCGCTGTTTAAGCTGCCGCTCGTGTGAATCGACCTGCCCATCCGGTGTCGAATTTACCCACTTAGCCGACATCGGCAAAGCCATGCTCGAAGACAAAGTGCAGCGCCCGCTCGGCCAACGCTTGCTGCGCAAGCTGTTACTCAACATCTTACCTTACCGCAAACGCTTCTCATCCCTATTGAATGTGGCTCGCATCGTAAAACCCATCCTACCCACGCACTGGCGCGACCAGCTGCCAGACAAACCCAAACAAATCAAAGCCCCCTTCCCGAAAATACAACATCAGCGCCATATCCTGCTCATCGAAGGCTGTGTGCAACCCGCCTTGGCACCCCATATTGACAGCGCCACAGCACATGTACTCGATCAGCTGGGCATCTCAAGCCAGCGCACCCATATCGCACAATGCTGTGCTGCTATCGAACACCATGGCCATGCAAAAGATGCAGCCTTAAATCGTCTGCGCAGCAATATTGATCTCTGGTTACCCTATCTGGAGCAAGGCGCTGAAGCGATTATCTCCAGCGCCAGCGCCTGCACCTTACAAATCAAGGAATATGCTTATTTGTTGCGCAACGATGCCGATTATGCCGAAAAGGCGACACGCATCTCAGCCGCCTGCCGCGATATTTCTGAATTCATTGCCAGCGAAGATCTCAGCCGTCTAAAAAGTACACGTCGCAAAAGCGTCGCCTTTCATGCCCCATGCAGCTTGCAACACGGGCAAAAAATCAACGGTGTGGTAGAAGATATTTTACTACGGGTCGGTTATAATCTATGTCCTGTTGCCGATGCACACCTATGCTGCGGCTCAGCCGGCACCTATGCCATACTCGAAGCGGAATTATCCACCACCTTGCGTAATAACAAACTCACCGCCCTGACAAAAGCGCAGCCTGATATTATCGCCAGCGCCAATATCGGCTGCTTGCATCATCTGGCTGCAGGCAGCAATCACAATATACGACACTGGATTGAATTGTTGGCACCATAACCACTCGATCATTATCACTACCCATACAGTCTAATTACTATTACACTGCTCGTTTCAGAGGAAATGGGGAGGAGCTATGCGTTTAATCGTCTTGCTGCTATTCATCGTTAGCATCTCTATACCTGCATCTGCAGCCGGCTCCAAGCGCTGTTTATATATCAATTCCTACCATAGCGGTTACGCCTGGAGTGATGGCATCGAAGCTGCCATCAAAACAGAGCTAGCCGGTCATTGTCAGCTCACCATCTTCCGCATGGATACCAAACGCAACACCTCCACCGCGTTCGGCAAACAAAAGGCATTAGAAGCCAAAAAACTGATTGAGTCTTTACACCCAGATGTTGTGATTGCATCGGATGATAATGCCTCGAAATATCTCATTGCGCCGTATTATAAAAACAGCAACTTAGCCATCGTCTTTTGCGGCATCAACTGGACAGCCAAGGCCTATGGTTATCCCTATAACAATGCCACAGGCATGATCGAGGTATCTGCGATTAAAGCTTTATTACACAAAGCTCGTGAGATTTTAGGCTCTGTGCACACGGTCGCGTTTATTGCCGCCAAAGGTGTGCGTACCGATGAAAAAGAATACGCCTGGATGGCCAAAACCTATGCCCGTTCCCATGTAAAGGTCATACCCTATTACGCCGCCAATATGGCAGCCTGGGAGCAGGCTTATCGTGCAGCTCAAGCTAGTGATATGATCGTATTGAATAATATTGCCGGCATCAAGAACTGGCATAGAGATCGTGCTATTGCTTACGCCGCCAAATATGCCCATAAATTAACCGTCTCTACCTACGATTTCATGGCTCAATACAGCATGCTCGCCATGACCAAAATCGCCTCGGAACAGGGTAACTGGGCTGCACAAGTGGCCATCCGTTTGTTGCAGGGTAAAAAGGCAAACTCGATTCCAGTCGTTGCCAACCGTCGTTTTAATATGTTTGTGAACCTGCCGCTGCTGCAAAACACAGATATTAAATTGCCGGACTCCATCTTGTTTAAAGCCATCAAGGTTGTGCCGTGATTGCAAGTCGCTCGATACTACGCAGTTCGGTTATTGTATCCGGTTTGGTTTTAACAGCCGGTTTAATGGCCGCATCTTTTAATTATCTGGTCGGCACACAACAGCAAGCCTTTAATCATGAGACATCACATTTGGCCAATATGAGCAGACAACGCATTGAAAATGTAAAAGCTGAGATCAGCTCGCTGGCAACCATTTTTTATGCCATGGATCATATCGATTCCAATAGCCTGCAAACCAGCTCCGAATACATCTTTGCACAACACACTGAAATCTCCAAAGCTCTGTATGCACCCATGATAAGCGATGCCCAGCGCCCTGCTTTTGAAGCCATGAAACAGGATGAAGGTTTTATTTCCTTTGCCATCAATGATAATACAGCTGACAGGACAATCGCACCAAAACGCGCCTCATATCTACCCATCAGCCAAATAGAACCATTTAATGTGGATCATGCATCTTTGCTCGGCATTGATCTATTCAACCAGACCCACTTCAAAATGGATATTAACGATGCCATCAAAACAGGTAACGATGTCGCTGTGGTTGCAAGTCTGGCTGATGATAAAAAAAGGCTATGGTTATTCAAAGCGATTTACACCGGCTTCTCGGGCACTTCCGATCCCTATTTCACCCGACACAGTACAGAGATGGTCAATGGACTGGTTGGTATTGCTGTAGACATAAAACAACTGATCAATACATCTGCCTTATCAAAACCTATCAGCATTCAGTTGAGTGTGCGGGGATTCAATGCAACGGACACAGGGGAAATTATATTTCGATCCGGTGCACAAAACCCTATCCCCCCTGGCGCAGGTTTAAGTTGGTCAGGCATTGATTTCATCCAAAACTTTCGCTTCACGTTGCACCATCAATATTTAATGTTACAAACATCCCGCCATATCACATGGTTTGATCAAGCTCTTTTACTGTTCTTTCTCAGTGGTCTGCTGGGGCTGACACTCACCGCTTTATTATCCTATTCGCTGCATGCCCTGCTCAAGAGTGAGCAACGCAACGCTGCCATTCTTAATGCTGCTATGGATGCCATCATCAGCGTTGATGAGCATAGCATCGTGCAGGAGTTCAATGCAGCAGCAGAACACATTTTTACTTATAGCAGCAAGCAGGCTTTGGGTCAGAATATCATCGATTTACTCGCACCCGAACAGCAACGCCAAGCATACAAAGCCGTCATAAAGCATTATCTCAACACCGGCAAACAACACATCCTCGATAGACAGTTAGAAGGAATCGCGATCAAAAGCGGCGGCCAAGAATTCCCGATTGAATTAAATATCGTTGAAGTATTAAGTGGCAAACACCGTTTATTCACCATCTTTTTACGCGATATTTCCGCCCGTAAAAAAGCCCAGCAGGATCTGGCTCAGTTAGCCACCGTAGTCGAGCAATCATTTAATGCCATCGTCATCACAGACACCAAAGGGGTCATGCAATATGTCAATCCGGCCTTTGAAACCTTAAGCGGCTTCAGCGCCGAAGAAGCCATCGGTCAGCGCCCCAGCATCGTCAAAAGCGGCGAACATTCGGATCAATATTATGCCACCATGTGGCAGGCACTGCGCAAGGAAAAGACATGGTCAGGCTCATTCGTGAACAAAGCCAAAGATGGTCATCTATATCATGTCGAGCAAACTATTTTTCCGCTGTATATCGCCGAAGAGCTGATCGGTTATACATCGGTGCAACAGGATGTAACCGAGCGGAATCGTTTACAGGAACAATCTGATCACACACAGCGGCTCGAAAGCCTCGGTGTATTGGCTGGTGGCATAGCTCATGATTTCAATAATCTATTGACCGCCATCATGGGCAATGCCGGATTGGCACAAGGCAAACTACCGGATCAAAGCCCGGCGCTGAAAAACCTGCATAATATCCAAAAGGCCAGTGAAAGTGCGGCCACCCTGTGTCAGCAAATGCTGGCCTATTCAGGTAAAGGTCATTTCATTATCGAGCCTTTGAACCTATCGAACACCATCAGCGATATTGTACAATTGCTTGAATCCTCCATTGCCAAACGCATCGATCTCGATATTACACTCAATCAACAGATCGCTGCCATTGATGCCGATGTCGGCCAAATCAAACAGGTGATTATGAATCTGGTGATCAACGCATCGGAAGCCATTGGTGATCAAATTGGCCAGATCAAGATTAAACCCACGCAGGTCAATTTAAGTGTCGATGACACGCTCAGCCTGCTGGGCGCAGATCAAATGGAAGCGGGGGATTTTATCCGCTTAAGCATTGTTGATAATGGCTGCGGCATGGACAAAGCAACACAGACAAAGATATTCGACCCCTTCTTTACCACCAAATTCACTGGCCGAGGCTTGGGCATGAGCGCAATCCTCGGCATTGTTCGAGGCCATAGGGGTGGTTTAAAAGTAAGTTCTAAGCCCGGCGAGGGCACACGTTTTGATGTCTATTTCCCGGTCTCCGAACATGAGCTAAATCAACAGGATAAAGTCATCGAACACGATCATGGGATGGCATCGCTTGCAGCTACGATATTGGTCGTCGATGATGAACCGATGCTGCGTGAAATCGCCAAGAGTATTCTAGAGCATGCCGGTTTACATGTTGTGCTGGCCAAAGATGGTATCGAGGCATTGGAACTACTGCATCTACATCTGGATGAAAGTGCGAAAAACAGCGCCGACACGAATAACAACGAGCCCCCGAAAATTGATCTGGTTATGCTCGACATGACCATGCCGCGCATGGGCGGTGAAGCATGTTACAAACAGCTGCGCACTTTTGCGCCCGATTTGCATGTGATTATTTGCTCCGGTTATGCTGAAAGCGAGGTCAGATCTCACTTTGACAACGGCGATCATATCGATTTCATCCAAAAGCCCTATCACACACACGCACTGGAGAAAAAAATCCGCACCATCCTGACTGGCCTGAGTTAGCTTGCTTTCCAGATAACCGCATCCTGCTTAAGGGTGAACATCACACACATTTCACTTAACCTACGCTACCGCATCAACAATCACAGGAGTTTCGCCATGACATCATCCTTTTACCCACCCCAGCGCACCCTGATGGGGCCAGGCCCTTCAGATGTAAACCCGCGCATTACCCAGGCCATGGCGCGGCCCACCATTGGTCATCTCGATCCACTATTTGTCGGCATGATGGATGAAATGAAAGGCTTATTACAATATGCCTTGCAGACTGAAAATGCCTTGACCATTCCTGTTTCTGCACCCGGTTCTGCCGGCATGGAAACCTGCTTTGTGAATTTAGTCGAAGCCGGCGATACCGTCATCGTCTGTCAAAACGGTGTTTTTGGTGGTCGCATGAAAGAGAATGTTGAGCGCTGCGGTGCAACAGCAGTCATGGTGCAGGATGAATGGGGTAAAGCCTGCGATCCACAAAAGCTCGAAGATGCATTAAAGGCACACCCGCAAGCCAAGCTAGTCGCCTTTGTGCAAGCTGAAACATCCACCGGCGCATCATCCGATGTAAAAACCTTAACCAGCCTGGCACACCAATACGATTGTCTGGTCATCGTTGATGCTGTCACCTCACTCGCCGGTACCGAACTGCGTGTTGATGATTGGGGCGTGGATGCGATTTATTCCGGCACCCAAAAATGTTTATCGTGTACGCCGGGGCTCTCTCCCGTATCATTTAATCAACGCGCTATCGATGTCATCAAGGCGCGCAAGACTGCCGTACAAAGCTGGTTTCTCGATTTGAATCTGGTCATGGGTTATTGGGGGCCAAGCAGCAGCACAGGCAGCAAACGCGCCTACCACCATACAGCACCAGTCAATGCCTTGTATGCCTTGCACGAATCACTGGTTATTCTCGAAGAAGAAGGTTTGGAAAATGCATGGGCTCGTCATGCCCTGCACCACAAGGCATTAAAAGCAGGCCTTGAATCGCTCGGTTTAAACTTTGTCGTCGCAGAAGCTGATCGTTTACCGCAGCTCAATGCCGTCACCATCCCCGCAGGTGTGGATGATGGCGCAGTACGTGCGGCTTTGCTCAACGACTATAATCTGGAAATTGGTGCAGGCCTTGGCCCTATGGCAGGCAAGGTATGGCGTATCGGTTTGATGGGTTATGCCGCCCGTAAAGATAATGTACTGCTGTGTTTATCGGCACTCGACGAAGTGCTTGGACGCATGCATGCACCAGTCAATCACGGTGATGCCGTTAGCGCAGCCTTGGCCTTTTATCAACGCCAATAGCCTGTTTGACAGCGGCAATAATGTATTGGGGGTGGCAAAACTTACCCTCAGCCGCTGTGCTTATTTGCAACACCTTCGACCCCATCAGTAACGAAAACGTATAATTTTCATATTTCACCCCGTTTTACAACGCACTGAACTGTGTCATAAAGGCACATGTTGCATCGGCTCGATTGATGCTTATGCTCCACGACGCTATGTTTTCAACATTAGATCAAGCACAACCAGCCATAAGGAGGTCAAGCATGTCATATATTCAATCCCGTTTGACTTCCGCAATGGTGAAAAACATCAGCATGATGTTGGCAATTATCGTACTGCAATTCACCACTTCTCAAGCCGTTTATGCAGCCAATGAAAACACCGATGTAAATCAAATCGCAGCTGTGACTGGTGATTTTGTTTATATGCAGGAAGGTGATGGCAGCCTATTACAATACAGTGTCAGCAAAGTTGATTATCAAGGCACTGCCGCCTGGCTGATTGCATGGCAATGCGATCAACTCTCTGCCAGCCACTATCTGCGCATCAGTGATGGCAAACCCTTATACGTCAAACGCATCAACCATGCCCTAAATCGCACCGTTGAAATCACCTACAGCCAAGATAAAAACACAGCCACCATTTATCGCAAACAGAGTGCTGATGAGTTAATTGAACGTAAAATCTGGAATACTGATTTACAGGATCTCGGTGCTTTGCCACAAATGCTGATTCGCATTGTACAAGCGGCCAAACAGGGCGATCAGAGCAATACCGATCAAGACAACATCACATTCTCTGCCATCAATTATGATGATGGTAAAGTATATCCGCTGATAGCTAAAAAGATGGGTTATCGTCGCATAGCCAGCGCCAATAGCAGTGTGCGCTGCGCTATTTATGATGTGAAACTGGATTCATGGATGTCCTCATTCGTAGCCAAAACCCGTTTACTTATCCCATTGCAACAGGGCAGCAGCAATTTCGTCACCTACAATGGCCCAGGGCTCGATAGCGTTAGTGATGCGTGGTCGTTGCGTTTGGTCGGTAAAAGCAGTGCGCTGGCTATGGCTGAATCAACTACCCAGGCTCAATAGCTAAAGCCAATAGCTCAAACCAATAACTCACAAGCATTCACTCAACATCAACTCAATTATCAGCTGCGCCTCTATCGGCGCGATTCAACCCCTCACAAACACTGAATCATTAACCCATTCCTGGCCCAGAGGTATTCATGAAAAAAACCATCCCCTTACTACTGCTATTATCCTTAAGTGGTTGTCTTGGAACCGTCGTAGGTGCAGCAGTCGATGTCACCACTGAAGTCATCAAAGTGCCCTTCAAGGTGGGTGGTGCGATCATTGATGGGGTAACAGGTGACGATGAAGAAAGCGCTTCAGAAAACGATTGATCTTAATAGAACCCAGGAATATAGGGACAGTTTACCTATTCATCAAACAATCCCGACGACCAATTTATATATAAGTAAACTATTCCCTTATTCCACAACGACAATCCGCGAAACAAGGGCTGCCCCCTAGCTCTGCTTGTTGTATCAATTGCAGATTGCAGTCTAAAACGGCACCCTACTGCAATATGACGAACGGCGTAGATCGGCCAGACTAGGATCGTCAAAGGTATATAACGTTTGTTAAGTTGCCCCTAATTACCCATTGATCTATGCTCAAGCTAATAAATTGGTGGGAGGAAGATAGATGCATGGCTTGATAAAAATAGCTATTATATTGTTTGTCGCATATCTTTTTTATAAATTTGGGATTCGATTGTTGTATACCTTATACAACATGGTGACTTACTCATAATTTTATGGCTGGAGGAATTCAGCCAACTTCGGTCATTCAAATTGACGCGTAATGCTTGCCATGACTAAAGAATAATGTGCTCCGATAAACTCGGGTAGATACGATCACATTATCTTAGATTTTCACAAATGATATGGCTATGCTAGCAATACAAGATATTTTTCCATTTTATAGAATTGGAGTACATC
>JAUZQK010000040.1 GCA_030951025.1 Mariprofundus sp.
TCGGTACCGGAAACCAGAACAGGCTCTGCCATGCCGGAAAAATCCGGTTTAAACAGGCCACCAAAACCACCCAAGCCAGATAATACCTCTGGTCGCATGGTGCTATTGACCGCTTTTTTGATGCGCCCAACAAAAGCATTGCCCGCATCAATATCCACACCGCAATCGGCATAACTTAAACTCTTTTTATCCGTCACAATGACTCCTTCATAACAAAACATTCAAACCCGTTCACCGCAGAGGACGCGGAATACGCAGAGGAAAAACAATAAAAATATTCAAGATTTCCTCTGCGGTGAAATATTTTGACTTTAATTACACGTCGAGATTACGCACTTTCAGGGCATTATCCTGAATAAATTTACGACGTGGCTCGACCGCATCACCCATCAAGGTTGAAAAGGCTTCATCGGCATTAACCACATCTTCCAACGTCACACGTAAAAAGGTGCGTACTTTCGGATCCATGGTGGTTTCCCACAATTGCTCAGGATCCATTTCACCTAGACCTTTATAACGCTGGATATTCAAACCACGACGACCTTCCGATTCAATCGTTGCCGCCAGATCATCAAAATGCGATATCTGCCATACTTTCTCACCATGTTTCAAGACCGCACCGCTATCCACCAGATTCTGCATCGATGCACACAGTTTCTGCGCTTCAGCAAATTCAGCCGTACCGACCAAATCTTTATCCAAACGGGAAAGCATCACACGGCCATGATCACGACGCTGGAACTGCACCCAGAAACTACCATCTTCGGCATTTTCCATGATTTTCCATGTTAATGTTTCATCGGCTCGCGTAGCCAGATCAAAAGCACCAGACAAAGCCTGCATACGTTCTTCGAGTAAATCACTATGGCGCATCATCTTGATCGTGGTTTTACCACTCTCAACCAGGAATTTCAGTACAGTGGCATCAATACGCTGAGATAAACGATTTTGTAAACGCTGCAAACGGTTGATGCTACGAATCGTAGTATGCAAACGGTCACCGCTCATGGCTTTGACACTGGAGCTTGAAAAATATTCTTTTCCTTCACTGCCATGCTCCAATAAAAATTCAAACAACTCATCATCATTGGCAATATAACGTGATTTTTTACCACGTGTGACACGATACAATGGTGGCTGGGCAATATACAAATGACCACGTTCAATGACTTCCGGCATTTGACGATAGAAAAAGGTCAGCAATAAGGTCAAAATATGTGAACCATCGACATCCGCATCAGTCATAATCACCACTTTATGGTAACGCAATTTGGAGATATCAAAATCATCCCTACCAATACCTGTACCGAGCGCTGTAATCATCGTACCAATTTCCTGCGACGATAACATTTTATCAAAACGAGCTTTTTCCACATTCAGAATTTTACCTTTCAAGGGTCAAATAGCCTGTGCCTTACGATCTCGTCCCTGCTTGGCCGATCCGCCAGCAGAGTCCCCTTCCACCAAATACAATTCAGACAAGGCTGGATCCTTTTCCTGACAATCGGCCAGTTTTCCAGGCAAAGATGAAATATCCAAGGCTCCCTTACGACGGGTTAAATCACGCGCTTTACGTGCTGCTTCGCGCGCCATGGATGCTTCCGCCACTTTACTGACGATCTTTTTGGCTTCTTTTGGGTTTTCTTCAAACCATTCCGCCAACTTTTCATTCACAACGCTTTCAACAATTGGACGCACTTCTGACGATACCAATTTATCTTTGGTCTGCGATGAAAACTTCGGATCCGGTACTTTAACCGACAACACTGCCGTTAAACCTTCACGGCAATCTTCACCTGTTAAACTCACTTTAAGCTTTTTGGTCAAGCCATTCGCATTGGCATAATTATTGATCGTACGGGTTAGAGCGCCACGCAAACCGGCCATATGTGAACCACCATCACGTTGCGGAATATTATTGGTGAAACAAAAAATATGCTCCTGATAGGAATCGGTCCATTGCATGGATAATTCAACCGTCACATCCTCTTTTTCGGAAATCATCCCCACACAATCAGCATGCAAAGGCGTACGCGTACGATTCAAATGGCGTACAAATGCAGAAATACCACCTTCATATTCAAACACTACTTTATTGTCTGTACGCTCATCCAGCACTTCGATATACACACCGGAATTCAAAAAGGAGAGCTCACGCAAGCGTGCGGATAGAATATCAAACGACATATTACGATGTGAGAATGTAGCCAAACTCGGTAAAAAACGGACTTCCGTACCGGTTCCCGTCGCTTCACCAATCACTTTTAATGGCGCAACCGGATCACCAAATGCATATTTCTGATAATGCACTTTGCCTTCCCGGCGAATGACCAGCTCCAACGATTCAGACAATGCATTCACCACCGAAATACCCACCCCATGCAGGCCACCGGATACTTTGTAAGAATTATCATCAAACTTACCACCGGCATGCAAGACGGTCATAATCACTTCAGCGGCTGATATATTTTCTTCCGAATGCATGCCCACCGGAATACCACGACCGTTATCACGCACTGTGACCGAATCATCCGAATGAATGATGACTTCAATTTTGTCACAATGGCCTGCCAGGGCTTCATCAATAGAGTTATCCACCGCTTCAAACACCATATGGTGCAAGCCGGTACCATCATCCGTATCACCGATATACATGCCCGGTCGTTTACGCACGGCATCAAGCCCCTTTAAAACCTTGATACTATCTGCACTGTATTCTTGTGGAATATCTTCTGAAGCACTCATGCTGCTTCCTCCATTGCTGTTTCTATCGTTGGCTGATCTGCCACATCGGCGCACAAGCCTTGTGCTGTTAAACACTGAATATTGATATCTGATGTTGCAGATATCGAGACACCATCAGGTGCTGTCATTAAAATTTGTGCCGGACTCTGTTGTAAACGTTGAAATAATCGTGATTGCCGACTGCGATCCAGCGATTCCAGACAATCATCCAACAATACAACCGGAATCAAACGCCGATGTTTCGCCCACAAAGCGCACTCTGCCATCTTCAAGGCTATCGCTGCCAGCTTTTGCTGTCCACGCGAGCCTGCACTGCGAATTTCACGATCTTGAAAATGAATATTGACCGCATCCACATGTGGGCCGAAACGTAAACTACCTAACTTCATATCGTCGTGTCGTTTATGCTTTAAACGTTCCAGCCATGTATCTGCTGTATAAGCTGGGCTACGCATTGAAAAACACAGCGTATCTTCAGTCAATAATGTTTCAGTCGATAATAATGCATTCAATTCCTGCAATAATGATTCGCGCCCTTGCACAATCGGCATACCATATTGCACAATTTGTTGTTCCCAAACATCGAGTTCATCCGATACTATTTTGCAACGCAACAAACGCCCTCGCTGCATCACCGCTCTCAAATAGCGTTCATAATTCACCCGCATGGATGGGTAACAAATCATCAGCAACGCATCCAGCCAGCGCCTTCGTTCACCCGGTGCCCCATCAATGATTCTGCGACCCTGTGGTGCATCAACCAATACAGGAAATGATTCACTCACATCTTTTCGACGCTGAATATCGCGACCTTGCAAACGCACTGAAGTTTGCCCTTGCCTGCCTGCCACACTTAAATGCATAGGCCCGAAACGATGCCATTGGCCATGAATCATGAACCGCTTTTGCCCATGTTGAACCAGCAATGGACTGCGCGATTGACGAAACGAGCGCCCATGTGCCATCAAACTCACCGCTTCCAACAAGGTGGTTTTACCACTGCCATTACCACCAATCAATAAATTCAGGCCAGGCGTTAACGACCACGTGATATCGCTATGGCAGCGCAGACTATTCACTTTGACCTGATCCAGCGTCAAGGCAGTTGCCCATTGAAAATCGGTGTGTTTATTCATCAAATATTATTGATCATTATTCAATTTTTTATCAGTAGCAGCATTAAATGCGCATCGGCATAATCACATAACGCGATTGCTGTTGCTCTTCACCATAGATAAGAATCGGAGATAATTCATCTTTCAAATCAATACTGACCGAGGCTGATCGAATGGCACTCAAGGTATCGCGTAAATATTTGCCATTAAAACCAACAGCAATATCCGGACCATTGTAAGCTGCAGAAATATGTTCTTCTGCTTCTTCCTGCTCGGTATTATGGGCTGAAATATCAATACCATCATTTGAAAATACCAAACGAATATCATGCGTAAATTCATTGGCAACAATCATATTACGACGCAATACCTGATCAAAGGATGTCCGTTCTACAATCACTTTACTGGGATTATCAACTGGAATTACATCCTGATAAACAGGGAAACGTGCATCGATCAATTTTGAAACCAACAAATTGGCTCCTGCTTTCACCCTGAGTTGGCGTTCACTAAACGATAATTCAATGTTTTCTTCACAAGCATCACATAATTTACTTAATTCAATGACTGCCTTTTTGGGTACAATACATGATTTTTTTTCCGCACTCTGCTCTAACACTATCTCTGATAATGCCAAACGATGCCCATCGGTAGTCACCAAACGTAACATCTGTTGATCATCAATTTCAAACAGTGTACCGGTTAAGTATTTACGGGTTTCATCGGTTGACATGGCAAAGCTGGTAGCTGAAATCATATCACGCAAAATATCACCCGATAATGAAATGAATGATTCATTATCCTCTTCAGATATACCGGGATATTTACTTGCAGCCAATGAAGCTACTCGAAAACGTGAACGACCACTGCGAATCACGATAAATGCATCACCTGTTTCAAGGCTTACATCCTGTTCTGGATTTAATTCTTTGATGATATCAAAGAATTTACGTGCTGAAACAGTAATCGAGCCTGCCTCTTCTACTAAAGCTGTAGTTTGATGACGTATACCAACTTCCATATCGGTTGCTGTTACAGAGAGCATATCATCTTTAGCTTCCAATAAAATATTAGCTAGAATCGGAATGGTATGCCGCTTTTCAACAATGCTTTGACAATACTGTACAGCCTGTAACAAAGCGGCTCTGGATAATGTTATTTTCATAGCTACTTCCTTTTTCTCTTATTATTTAAAAATATTAGTCGTCATCATAGGGCCTGTGGATGAGGTGGATAACCGATGAAAGACTTGCTGCCTTTGAAAATTACAGCCTCCCTGGTGTGGATTAATATCACAAATATCTGTGCATAAAATGTTGATGAGTGATCATCTCGTCCGCCAGCTTATCCATTATGGCAGTTATACTCAAATCATCCACAGTAGATCAGGGGTGTTATCCACATCATATTCAAGAGCTCTAAATATATGGGATTATTGCTTGAGTAAATTGAGGATTCTGTTGATTTCTTCATTAAAATCATCTGATTCATCACGCATTTTTTTAATTTTTCGTACAGCATGTAATACGGTGGTGTGATCACGCCCACCAAAGTTTCTGCCAATTTCAGGTAACGACATACTGGTCAGCTCTTTGGTGGCATACATCGCTACCTGGCGAGGGTAAGCAATGTTTTTACTGCGTTTACTGGAAGACATTTCCCGAATGTTCAGATTAAAATAGGAGGCAACCTTTTTTTGAATATCTTCGATACTGATGGCGCGAATCTCTTCATGTAATAAATCACGTAATACATGACGGGCAAAATCAAGGTTAATAATACGACCGGTTAAGGTGGAATGGGCTGTTAATCTGGTTAATGCACCTTCAAGTTCACGGACATTATTGGTGATGCGGGCAGCCAGTAGATGGGCGACATCAGCATCAAGATTCACACCAGCCAATTCCGCTTTGCTGGAAAGGATGGCCAAGCGTGTTTCAAGATCAGGCGCTTGTATATCGGCAACCAAACCCCAATTAAAACGGGAACGTAAACGCTCCATCAGATTAGTGAGTTCACGTGGACTGCGATCAGAAGTTAAAATAATCTGTTTTTTGACTTCATACAAAGCATTGAATGTATGGAAAAATTCTTCCTGTGTCTTTTCTTTACCTGCGATAAACTGGATATCATCAATGATAAGCACATCAACCTGGCGATATTGGTTTCTAAATTGCTCGGAAGTGCCATTTCGGATGGCTTGAATTAATTCATTGGTGAACCGTTCACCGGTGCGGTAGGCAATTTTTATATTATCGCGTGTGATTAAAGCATTGGCGACAGCATTGATTAAATGGGTTTTACCAAGCCCAACACCACCATAAAGATAAAGCGGATTATAAATTTCACCCGGATTATCAGCTACAGCACGACTCGCAGCATGACAGAACTCATTACCTGATCCCACGACAAAATTATCAAAGGTAAAGCGTGGGTCAATAAAACCATCCACCAGAGAAGGGGTTGTACTGGTGTTTTTTTGCACTGAGGCTTCAGTCGCTAGATTGGCTAATGAGCTATCGACCTCATAGCATACAACAACAGGAGCGCTAGCCAATTGGGCGGCAATCTCTGTGATGCGTTGCCCGTAACCGGATTTTAAACCATCAATAAAAAAACGATTGGGTACTTGAATGGTCAGTTTATGGTTGCTGTAATGGGCTGCGAGGGCGCGTATCCAGGCATCAAAGCGGGCCGATGGAATTTCTGATTGCAGTTGATTTGAGATGTGTTGCCAAAAAGATTCGTCAGAGATGAGAGTCATTGCTGAATAGTACATGCATCATGATCATCATCCACTCTATTGATTGATTCGTCCGAAATAAAGGTTTAAACCCTCGCCTTTCAGGCGAGTAGCTTTTAGCTAGCAGTTGAATTACATTAGGAGAATGGATTATCGCACAGGGTCGCACACAAAATACAAACTAGAATATCATTTTGTATGGGTAACGAAATATAGGTATCAAATGCTGTATGGAGATGTTGCTTTAAGATTGAGAGAACTGGTACGCCAAACCTGTGGTATGTTTGAGATTGAAATTATTCGAGGAGTTGTAAGTAAGGATCATGTGCATATTTTAGTATCAGCGCCACCCACGATGAGTCCTTCAGAAATAATGAGACGAATAAAAGGGCGTAGCTCATCGAAATTATTTGAAGAATTTCCGCATCTTAAGAAACGATACTGGGGTAGACACTTTTGGGCGAGAGGCTACTTTTGCGTAACGGCAGGAGAGCTGACAAAGGAAATGATTGATGAATATTTATCACATCATTTTGAAGAGAAAGATAATCCAAACTTTGAGATTGCGCCATGAACCGGCATAGCCGGTATAGTGGACTTTCAGTCCCTTATACTAACCCACCGGCTTTTAGCCGGTGGTTGTTTAGTTATTAAGAAGATTATATACATATACAGAAAACTGAATTGGCTTGCTGACCAAAGAGCAACTCGGCTG
>JAUZQK010000041.1 GCA_030951025.1 Mariprofundus sp.
GGCCCGCTGATTAAGAGTCAGCTGCTCTACCGACTGAGCTAACGACCCATATGATAACGATTGATTTAGATAAAATAGACATGGGGTGGATGAAGGGACTCGAACCCTCAACCACCGGCATCACAAGCCGGGGCTCTACCATTGAGCTACATCCACCATATGCCATCTAGTGGCGCGCCTGGCAGGATTCGAACCTGCGGCCTACGGATTAGAAGTCCGTTGCTCTATCCAGCTGAGCTACAGGCGCTTGCCAGATCGCGTCCAATCGCTATGTCTCCGCATCGAATCATGTTTCAAATCGAACTGCTTAAATGGTCGGGGCGGGGTGATTCGAACACCCGACCCTCTGGTCCCAAACCAGATGCGCTACCAGGCTGCGCTACGCCCCGTTATTTAAGCCTTCCAAGCGAAGGCGGCGGACAATAAGCATGTCGCCTGCGTTCGTCAATGCCCAAATCTGTATTTCCTTAAACTAACTTAAGTAAGCCCTTCATGACCATATCAGTATGACTCACAATGCCGATCACCTTACCGTGATCCACCACCGGCGCACGCGACAAACCCAAACGCGCAAACAGCGCACTGGCATGACGAATATCCATATCCGGATGCACAGTCACAGCAGGCTTGGTCATCACCTCATAAATACTTACCCGATCCGGTGATCTGTTTTCGGCCAACACATGACTGGCAATATCACCAATCACGACTATGCCATATTCATCAAACTCATGTTTTTTATCGACAATCAAACACTTGGTTTCAACATGCTGCATCAACGACAGTGCCTGCCGTACCGTTGCCACACCTTCCACCATATCAAATTTCTTTTTCATTACATCTTTTACCTTGATCAATATTGTTTCACTCATAATTTATTCTCCACCTCATCCATCAAACACATGATTTGCCCACCGAGGCCGACCGCATCTTCAACATCCACCTGAAAGGCCACACCCGATCCCGGATTTTCATCAAAGCCACCTTCCTGAGCGATGCATTCAAGGATATTGCGGCTTAAATGCTCTTCGACCACAAACAACACCATATTGCGCTGCGCTTCGAGCGTCAGTCCGAAAAAGGTCTTTTTCGGATTCAAACCTTCACCACGCGCATCTCCCACCACCGTTGCGCCGGTTGCGCCCGCCTTGCGTGCCGCCGTCATAATATTGTCCGTATTGCTATCATCCACCAGTGCAATCAATAATTTAAAGCGCATCATCATTCTCCTTCACTTGTTTCACCTGTCGGGTTGTTTGTTTAAGCCTTCGCGATTCCAGCTTGCGACTGATCTGGGCATAGGCCATCACACTCATAATCGGGAACACACTGGCAAAAGCGATCAAGCCAAAACCATCAATCAACGGACTGCGGCCTGGAATCGTAGCGGCCAGACCCAAGCCAAGTGCAGCCAGCAATGGCACCGTCACTGTTGATGTGGTCACACCACCTGAATCATAGGCCAACGGAATAATCATCGCTGGCGCACGCATGGTCTGAATAATCACCACGACATAGGCCGCAATAATATACAGCCATAGCTCAGTACCGGTCACAATGCGAAAACAGCCAATCGAAACACCGATGGCCACACCCAGCGATACCGCCAGCCTTAAGCCCCAGGCCGATACACTGCCGCCGGAGACCTGCTGAGCCTTCATGCCCACCGCGATCAAGGATGGCTCCGCCAATGTCGTCGCCAAACCAATCGCAAATGCAAACGCATACACCCAGCCATAATCCTGCCAGTGCACCACCGTAATGGATGCTGCTGCCTGACCATATAAAAATACCGGATCAGTAAGCTGGCTCGCCATCAGTTCACCAAGCGGAAAAATCGCTTTTTCCAAACCCATCAAAAACAACGACAAACCCAACAACACATACACAAAACCGCGCAATACCCGCCATGCATTGGCAACAGGCTGACGCAACACCAGCAATTGAAAACCCAGCAAAACCGCCGCAATCGGGATAATATCAATCAATGTTGATTGCAGTGTGTCCCAAAAAACATACAGTAAACTCATAAAATCAACATGCCATAGGCCATCACAAACACCATCGGCAACAACACCGCAAAGGCAATCAAACCGAAACCGTCCAACATCGGATTACGCCCACGAATTGAGGCAGCCAAACCCACACCCAAAGCTGTCACCAACGGTACGGTGATCGTTGATGTGGTCACACCACCGAGATCATAAGCGATGCCAATAATTTCCTGCGGCGCGAAGGCGGTGAGCATAACCACCAGCACATACCCACCCATAATGCAGAAGTGCAAGGGCCAACCCACCAGAATACGCAACACCCCCAGCACAATGGCTGTGCCGACAGACAGCGCCACAGTCAAACGCAGCCCTGCCGCATAGCTACTCATGGCATCAACATTTGATTCAATCATGCCGCCTTCAGCCGCAATTTCTGCCGCCTTACTCGCCACCACCAACAAAGCCGGTTCAGCGATAGTGGTTCCAAAACCCAATAAAAATGAAAATACCAGCAACCAGAACACATTGCCCTTTTTGGCAAAGGCATGTGCCATCGCTTCACCAAGCGGAAATAGGCCGATTTCCAGCCCGCGCACAAACAACGCCAAACCAAATAACACCAGCACCAGACCGACCAGCATATCTTCCATATTGGGGATTGGCTGCTTGAGCACCAGCTCCTGAAAAAACAGAATCACCAGCACGATAGGGGTTAAGTCACGCGCCGCTTCAAATAGCGGCCGCAAGCCCTGCATCAAGCTCTTCAGCATCACTGGCAGTCTATAATTCAGAGCCCACACCTCGCACAGCTTTGTCACTTCCTACTGTAGCGTAACAACAGCTAATTTATAGTACAAACAGTCCTCAAAAATATACCAGCGACTAAAGAGGTTCTCTTTTACCAAGAAAGAAACTCGCAAATGCTTCTTCTATCCAAACCCGAACGGTCAGTGGTTGTGGGCTAATGATGTACTATGTTGTCTAATTGCGAACGGTCCCCGGAACTCAGAACTGTCTTATTCGTTATGCCGTTTTCCCCTTGTTGAAGTCAGCGTCAGGTTCTCTTGGCGGATTAGCTTATCCATGAATTTTTTGAATCTCCTCTGCCTGGTTTCAGGTTTCTTTGCAGACTCCAATCCATAAGCAATGGCGTAGCGATTGGATTTGCTTAGCGTCTCATAGAACTGTTTCGCCTTCGGCATGCTCTCCAAAGCTGCTAGAAAATCCGCTGGAACCTTCATCTCACTGGCAATATAGGCGTTTTCCCAACGACCGTCCGCTTTCGCCGCACGAACATGCACAAGCCCCGGCTCCTGCATCCGTCCCTCAATGATGAGGCGATCGACATGTTCTGTATTCCTCTTCGACCAATGACTTCGAGCCCTTCTCGAAGTAATCCGTTGAAGATAGGCTTGATCATCGAGTGATTTCTTAACACCGTCAATCCAGCCCCAGCACAGTGACTCAATCACAACTTCGTTCCAGTTCACGCTCACAATCCCCGACCCTTTCTTGAACATCTTGATCAAAAGTTCGCTTTCGGTGGAATGGTTGGCTTGCAGCCACTCACTCAACTCTTTTGATGACTTAAAGGTCATCGTTTTAGGCATGAAACGACATAGCCATATCAATCAACACACCGGCACTGCCCATCACCAAAGGGCCGATGATCGATTGCAATACACCGAACACCAGCAATAACACGATGATCATAAAGCCGAATGGCTCAAGGCGTGAGAGTTGATAAGCCATAGGGCCTGGCAACAAACCCACCGCAACACGGCCACCATCGAGCGGTGGCAATGGCAGCAAATTAAAGATAAACAACACCATATTGATAATAATCGAAGCCTGACACATCAGCGATAACGGCTCTGTCACCCAACTGGCTGAAGCAGGCATTTGCACCGCAATCGCCAGCACAATGCTTGAAATCAAGGCCAATACTAAATTGGTCACAGGCCCTGCCAGAGCCACCCAGATCATATCGCGTTTGGGGTTATTCAATTTACCAAAATTCACGGGCACAGGCTTGGCATAACCAAACAAAAACGGCGAGCCAGCCACCAGCAACACGATGGGGATCAGAATAGTGCCAATCGGGTCGATATGTTTCAGCGGGTTAAGGGTTAACCGCCCCATGAAGCGGGCTGTATTATCACCCAGCTTATCGGCCACCCAACCATGTGCGACCTCATGCAATACAATGGCAAACAACACCGGCAACGCCCAAATGCTGATTCCCTGAATAATGGCATCGATATTCATCTGTTCACCCCTGCTCTGGTCATCTGTTTATTCTGATCGTTTGTGTACTCTGATCGTTTGTTCTGATTATCTTCAGTAACACGGTTCACTGTCACCGTCGCACTAAGCACCTGTTCAACCTGCCCCAAAAACGTGCCGCGCACCGGCTGCACATCAAAATAATCACGCCCGATTGCGGTGCGGATATATTGCCAATCCACCAAACGGTTATTGGTCGGATCTGCGCCTATCCACCCGCTATGCGGATGCCAGACCTGCACCCAGGCATGCGTTGCCGCTGCACCGCGCAAAGCTGTGCCCAGCTCATCGGCTTTGGGATCATAGATATAACCACTGACATAGCGACTGGCGATGCCCCGACTGCGCAGCACACCAATCATGGCGTGGGCGGTATCCTGACAAACACCCCCACCCTGATCGAACAATGCCTGCGGCGAAGAATGCACATCAGTCGCATCGGGATCGTAACGAAAATTTAAAAAGAAATAGCCTGCCAGCTCTTTCAACACCTCTTTAAATGCCCGCTTATCCATGCCGATATCAATATCACACGGCACCGATGCATACACATCCAACTGCGGCACACCCGGCGAAAAGTTCAAATACTCAGCCCAGCGCTGCGCATAGTCCCGCCGATCATCTCCAGCATCCGATGCGCCGCAAGAGATTGCATTGGTGGTCAGCACGATACTTTCAGCTTTTATTTCCAGGCTATCATTGGCTTCCAGACAGGCATAATGATGCACCACATTGCCAAAGTGATCATAATGACGGCTTAATTCAATGTTCGGCTCAACCCTGATCTGGCTCGATAACACCTGCTGCAAGCCGGTATTCACCGGAGTTTTACGAATCTCAGAATGCGCGCAGGTGACCGCACGACTGTAATCAAAACGGGTAATATGGCAGATGTTAAAACGCGGATGTTCTGGCACAGTATCTTCGATGATCGTGCTCTGCTGCTGTTGTGGCAGCTGCACTGAAATCGATTGCTGCTGACCGCGATCATCGACATGGGTGACCGCATCAAAATAAGCCTGATGAATACCATCATGCATACGTTCACACGATTTCTGCACCAGCTCCAGCTTCTGCTTCAAACCGGCCGCAAGAATATCTTTACCCGACAGGGCAAACAAACCGGCCAACTTTTTCTCTGCCCGCCTTGATAGGGTTTGACGCTGTTCAATGATCTGACCCTCACCATGATCGCCATGCAGGCCGTGCAAGGCTTGAGTGATGCTCTGCATACAAAAGTGTACAGAACGCGGAAAACGCACATCGGTTAAAAACATCTCCACCACCGATGCCGGCACAATGCGCGCCCGATACAACCGCCGATACGCCTCATAACCGGAAACCGAGCGCAACAAGGCCTGCCATTGATGAATATCCAGCGGCCGCCCCAGCTCGGAGACATCGGGCAACAGAATATGATATTTCATTTCCAGAATGCGGGTACTCATTTGAGCCCGCTCCAAACTCCAGCCCAAACGCAAAAACTGCCAGCCCCTGCCATGCACCATGGTATTATCGGCTAAGCCGTGAAAACCATGACAAAAATGTTGCACCTGTTCACACAGGGCTTCGTATTGAAACTGATTCAATCGCTGATGTAACGACTGTTCCGCCAAGCGCTGCAAATCCAGATACATCACATTCAGACTCATCCACATTTCTGTGCTGACATGATCGCGCATCACCCGCACAGCCTCACGCGCCAGATTGATGCGCGCCAATACCGAATCATCATAATCCGCATTCAATAATAAAAAGTGATATACATTGGCCTCGGTGATGGCATCGTAATGTTCGGCAAATATCGCTTCAGCCTGAGAAATCGCCAGCATTGGCGACCACACATCCAGCTCGGAAAAATAACCCTGCTCCAATGACATGCGGTGATTCACATCCAGAATTCGGGTGATGTTTTCCGCATGCTCGATATTACGACCCAGCCAGTACATTTGCCGTGAAATGCGACTAAGCATGAACCCCTCCACCCACAGGCTCGCGCAACACCCAGGTATCTTTGCTGCCACCACCCTGCGATGAATTGATCACCAGCGAACCCTTACGCAAAGCCACCCGCGTCAATCCACCCGGCAATACCGATACCGCGCCACCTGCTCCACAAACCGCATACGGGCGCAAATCCACATGGCGCGGATACAAACCACTCACACCATCCTCTTCTACAAAGGTCGGGTGGGTGGATAATCTCTGGATCGGCTGGGCAATATAGCCACCTGGATTGGCTTTGAGTTTAATCCGAAACTCCGCCAATTCAGCCTGCGTTGCAGCAGAGCCAATCAACAAACCATAACCACCCGACGCATCAGTCGGTTTGACCACCAGTTCATCCAAATGATCGAGCACAAACGCCAAATCATCTCGGCGCGCACACAGATAGGTCGGCACATTGGCCAGCATCGGTTCTTCATTCAAATAATAACGAATAATCTCCGGCACATAAGCATAAATGGCTTTATCATCCGCGACCCCGTTACCCGGTGCACTGGCAATCACCACATTGCCAGCACGATAAGCATGCATCAATCCAGCCACCCCCAGCATGGAATCAGGCCGGAATACCAAGGGATCAATAAAATCATCATCAATGCGGCGAAACAGCACATCGATGCGTTTCAGGCCAGCAATTGTTTTCATGAATAACTGATCTTTTTCAACCAGCAAATCCTGCCCTTCAACCAGCTCTGCACCCATGGTACTGGCCAGAAACGTATGTTCAAAATAAGCCGAGTTGTATGCCCCCGGCGTTAATACCGCCACGGTTGGGTTATCAACGTTGCTCAACGAAGTCAGGCTATCAAATAGCATCTGTGGATAATGATCCACCGGCCGCACTTTATTGGCGCGCAACAGTTCCGGCATCACGCGCCCCATCACCGTACGGTTTTCAATCACATACGATACGCCGGACGGTGAACGCAGATTATCTTCCAACACCAAATATTGACCATCATCAGCACGAATCAAATCAATACCGCCGACATGCACATGCACATCACCGGGCACTTTCAAACCGGTCATTTCACGGCAGTAGTTGGAAGAATTAACAATCAGATCGGTTGGCACAATGCCGTCTTTGAGAATCTTCTGATCGTGATACACATCGTTCAAAAACAGGTTCAAAGCCGTCAAACGCTGCACAATACCATCTTCAATACCTTGCCATTCGTGAGCGGTGAGAATGCGCGGAATCAAATCAAAGGGAAAAATCTTTTCCGTGCCGCGCGCATCGGAATAGACCGTAAACGTCACGCCCTGATTGAGCAGGGAGAGATCAGCCATGTGCTGTATTTTTTGAAATTCAGCCGGGTTTAAGCTGGACATCGCCGCCATAAACGATTGGTAATGCGGCAGCGCCCTACCCGCCCTATCAAATGCTTCATCAAAAAAACCATGTTGCCGATACGATGTTCCAAGACCATTCATGGCAACGCACTATAAACAAGCCCACGAAATTAGACAGATTCATACCTTTTCAATACCTGTTGATTTGCCCATGTGGTCTGCCTGATACTGCATCAATGGCTAATGACTCACGCTGCGCGTATGGTTCTGCGCCATGAAACAGACGCTGGTCATCCAACCCACTTTATTTACCGAATTAAATCTACCTGAAGCCTTGCAAAAGGGCATTGATTCACTCGGCTTTACCGAGATGACCGATGTGCAGCAAACTGCTCTGCCGATCACCTTGGCAGGTAAAGATGTTGCCGGTCAGGGGCGCACAGGTACGGGTAAAACAGCCACCTTTTTGATCACAGCCATCAATCGCTTGCTCACCACCGAGCCTAAAGAGGGGCGCAACAAACATCATCCGCGTGTATTGGTTATTGCACCCACCCGTGAACTGGTGATCCAGATTTCTGCTGATGCCAAAAAGCTGGCTCAACATACCGACTTAAAACTGCACACCGTCTATGGTGGTGTCGATTATGAAAAGCAGCGCCTGGGTTTTGACAATGGCGTGGATATTCTCATTGGCACACCAGGTCGCTTGATCGACTATCTTAAAAAGCGCGTATATTCCTTATCCAAGGCCGATATGCTGATCATCGATGAAGCCGACCGCATGTTTGATCTCGGTTTTATCAACGATCTGCGTTTTATGATGCGTCGATTACCGCATTATGAGCAGCGCCAATCGCTGATGTTTTCTGCCACCTTATCGCACCGGGTGCTGGAACTGGCTTATGAACACATGAATTCACCGGAGAAATTGCGTGCTGAAGAAGGTGATCTGATCGCATCCGGCATCACCGAATCGATGTACCACACCAGCATGGATGACAAACTACCCTTATTGATCCACTTGTTACGCAACGACAATGTTGAACGCGGCATGATATTCATCAATGAAAAACGTACTGGCGAACGTGTGGCACGCAATCTGGCTCGTTATGGTTTTGCGGTGGGTATTTTATCCGGCGATGTGCGGCAGAAAAAACGCATGCGTATTTTAGAAGACTTCACCAAGGGCAAGTTGCATTTGTTGGTTGCCACCGATGTGGCCAGTCGTGGCCTGCATATTGATGGTGTCACCCATGTATTCAATTACGATCTGCCTGAAGATGCAGAGAATTATGTGCACCGCATTGGCCGCACGGCGCGTGCTGGAGCCAGTGGTACTGCCATTTCATTTTCATGCGAACGTTTTTGCTTTGGCCTGCCCGATATCGAAACTTATATCAGCCGCCAGATTCCCGTTACCCATATCGATCCGGAGATGCTGGAGATCGGCAAACCGACTGCGCCGGATGCCTGCGCTGAAGGCATGCAACAAGGCGACCGCACCGAACAACACAGCAAGCCGGGCGGCCGGGCCGGCAACCGCCCCAACGGCAACCGTTCAAACCGAGGCCGCCACTCACAACGCCGCTAAAACGACTATTAAGGTCTTCCGCGCCCGTTGCGGTGAATGCTGTTGAATCTGTTATTCAACACGGCCGCCTTGTTCTGCGCATGCTTATGGTTATAGTCATGCCAACGAATCATCCGAGGTGGAGATTATGCGTTTGCGCTTGCTTTTAGTTCTGTGTTTATCCTTGTTTATATTGCCATCGTGCAGCTATCTGCGCAGTGGTATGGTGAATACAATGGATGTCATTGTCGCACCATATCACTACATCTTTGATGAAGAAGAAGAGGAATATGATTAAAGTCAATCAACGCAGCTAAATTCCAGCCAGCCCCAACCTGATGAACTTATACATCAGCAAATCCATTGCCCTATTATTGTTGCCACCCGCAGGCCTTATCTTATTGGCTGCCATCGGCCTGTTGTTCTGGCGCTACCGTGGTGGCAAAGAGCTGATCATCGTCTCGCTCATTCTGCTCTGGGCACTATCCACTGAACCTGTACGTGATGCCTTGATTACCCCGCTGGAAAATCATTATCCCGTATTACAAATCACACATGGCAAACAACAGCAGTTAATACAAAAAAGATGGGCACAAGAGCATATCGCCATTGTATTGCTCGGTGGTGGCATCTATGAAAAAGCACCCGAATTCGATGGCCGCAATGCCCTGCAAGGCCATGCCCTGATGCGCACCCTGTATGCTGCGGAACTGGCAAAAAAGACCAAACTCGACATCTATTCCAGCGGTGGCCGAGGTTTATCCGGCAACAACGAACCCGAAGCCAAAATCATGAACCGCTGGCTGATCCAGTTTGGCGTGGATGCAAACAAGGTCTTCCGTGAAAATGCCGCCAAAACGACATGGGAAAATGCCGCGTTATTAAAAAAACGATTGCAACAACAAGGCATCAAAAAAATCATTCTGGTGACAACCGCCTGGCATATGCCGCGCGCTGTCCATGTCTTCAAGGCTCAGGGTTTCGATGTTGTGCCCGCACCATGCGCCTTTGTCAGCCAACGCAGCGCCTACAATATACTCAGTTTTTTACCGCAGGCACGGGTATTATCCGATTCAAGCGATGCCCTGCATGAATACCTGGGCATACTGTGGTACCAATGGGTTCATGCGGACTGATTCATACAGGCTGTTCACACAAACGGATTCATGCAGTTTAATGCACACAGACTAGCCATCAGAACAGGATCTGTTTAAAATAGCGTAACTTGAATAATAGATTCAAAAGCCTTCACCACAGAGGGGCGCGGAGTACGCAGAGGAAAAGCATTACTTGCGAAACCTGCCCCATATAGCCTTTGACTTTCCCCTGTGTCCTTCGCGTCCTCTGCGGTAAAAACAGTGAAATTCTTCAAAGGGTCAGACGCAAGGCAGATTGAGATGCTATTCAAAACAGTTAAAAAATAGTTTGATAGAACTGGAGATGATGTGAGCGGGGAAAACTCAAACAACACTATTCAAGATGAGTCATGCAATGCTGATAGTTTATATTTGGAAGCTTTGCATGAGCAATACCTGCAACATCCGGAATCACTGCCGTCGCAATGGCTGACTTACTTTTCCAAGCTCCGTGATGACGATGCCAAAGAGCAGGATAGCCATCAGACCATGCTTGCAAAAATGCGCCTAAGCACAGCCCCGCAGCAAGCCGCCGGAACACCCACCATAACACATACTCAAAGCGATATTGATTTTCCTTCGCGCGCCATTTATTTGATTCAGGCTTATCGTATGCATGGGCATTTGCATGCCGAACTCGATCCGCTCAAACTCAATCCCCGCTCCACCAGTCCGGATCTCGATCTGGCTTATTATGGTTTGTCCGATGCCGATCTGAATCAGCATTTCCCGACCGGCAACTTGGCCGGTGACAGCCAAATGCCATTGCACGATATTCTATCACTCTTGCAACAAACCTATTGCGGCCATATCGGGCCTGAATTTATGCACATCACCAACTCCGCCCGTCGCCACTGGATTCAATCACGTTTGGAGCGCATTCGATCTCAACCCAATTATGATGCTGCAGCACGCCGCCATATTTTTGGCCGTGTCATGCATGCCGAAGAATTTGAACGTTTTTTGCATACCCGCTATGTCGGTCAAAAGCGCTTTTCACTCGAAGGCGGCGAAAGCCTGATTCCCATGCTCGACACACTCATTCAAAGCGCTGGCAGCAAAAACTGCAAAGAGATTATTCTGGGTATGGCGCACAGAGGCCGGTTAAATGTGCTGGCCAATATCATGGGCAAATCCTTGGCTGATATTTTCTCGGAATTTGAAGGGGCTCAGTTTGAGGATGATGTACAAGGCCAGGGTGATGTAAAATATCATCTGGGTTTCTCATCGGATATTTCAACTGCCGGTGGCATTGTGCATGTTTCGCTGGGCTTTAATCCCTCCCATCTGGAAATCATCACGCCGGTTGTGCTCGGCAGTGTGCGTGCCCGTCAATGTCGCCGCAAAGATAAAAGCAAACGCCAGGTGATGAGTGTATTGCTGCATGGCGATGCGGCTTTTGCAGGCCAGGGTGTGGTGGCTGAATCTCTGGAACTATCCAAGCTGCGCGGCTTCCGTACCGGCGGCACCATTCATATTGTCATCAACAATCAGATCGGCTTCACCGTCAATCCGCACGATGCCCGTTCATCCACCTATTGCACCGATATTGCCAAGATTGTGCAGGCACCGATTCTGCATGTGAATGGTGATGATCCGGAAGCCTGCTGTCTGGCCACCGAAATCGCTGTCGAATACCGTAACACTTTCCACGAAGATATTGTGCTCGATCTGGTCTGTTATCGCCGTCATGGCCACAATGAATCCGATGCGCCGGAAGTCACCCAGCCGCTGATGTACCATCGCATTGCCAATCACCCGACAGTTGGCCTGCATTATCGTGATCGCCTGATTGCTGATGATATTATCAGCGAGCCCGATTACAGCGCCATGGTCACCACCTACCGTGATTGTCTGGAAAAAGTACGTCGCAACAAAGATCGTCCCGCACCAAGTCCGGTCAATAGTCTGCAAGGCCGCTGGGAAGGTTTTGTCAGCAATACAACAGATGAACCCGATACCGCTGTCGCAGCGGATCAACTGGCGCTGCTGGCACGCAAGGTCTACCGCTTACCGGCTGGATTTTCCTTACACACTAAAATTGAAAAGATCTTTGATTCCCGCATCCTGATGATGGATGGCAAACAACCTGTCGATTGGGGTTGCGCAGAAGCGCTGGCTTATGCCTCACTGGTGCATGAAGGCCACTGGATACGTTTGTCCGGTGAAGATTCCGGCCGTGGCACATTTTTCCATCGCCATGCAGTGGTCTATGATCAAAAAACAGGCAAGGGTTTCGTTCCATTGAGACAGGTCGAAAATGGCCCACTATCGCACTTTATTGTGGTCGATTCGATGTTATCCGAAATGGCTGTGCTGGGTTATGAATACGGCTATTCGATTGCCGAACCACGCGCTCTGGTCATCTGGGAAGCACAATATGGTGATTTTGCCAATGTCGCGCAGGTGGTGATCGATCAGTTCATCGCCGCCGGTGAAACCAAATGGAGCCGCATGTCCGGTCTGGTGATGTGGTTGCCGCATGGTTATGAAGGCCAGGGTGCCGAACATTCATCCGCCCGCTTAGAGCGTTATCTACAACTCTGTGCCGAAGATAATATGCAGGTGGTTTATCCCAGCACGCCGGCGCAATTGTTCCATTTGTTCCGCAGGCAGCTCATGAGCCGCATGCGCAAGCCTTTAATCATGATGGCTCCGAAGAGCATGTTGCGCAACAAACTCTCTGTTTCCAGTTTGGAAGATTTTACCAGCGGCCAATTTCAGCCGGTGTTGGCAGAATCCGATAGCGCAATCAGCAAAGTGCGGCGATTGATCATCTGTTCCGGCAAAGTATATTTTGATTTGCTTGATGAACGCCAAAAGCGCGGCATCAACGATTTCGCCATTATTCGGCTCGAGCGTTTATATCCTTTCCCCGATCAGGCTTTGTCTGAGCAATTAAAACAATACAAAACGACAAATCAAATTTTCTGGGTACAGGAAGAACCACAAAATCAGGGTGCATGGTTATTTATCAACAGCCCGATTCGCCAACTGCTATTGAAAAAACAAAAAATTTACGGTGTCACACGGCCGGAATCCGCAGCCCCCGCAGTCGGCTCGGCCAAACGCCACAAGCAGGAACTGGCAACACTGATGCAACGCGCGCTCGGAGACGATATTGAAGGCTTGTTATTATAACAGCCGCAGCCCATCAATATGGAATATAGATACAATATATAGAACAACATCATGCAAGGGAGTGAGCACAATGGATATTGAAATTAAGGTACCCAGCTTGGGAGAATCCGAATCAGAAGCCACACTGGTGGCATGGCTCAAACAGGCCGGTGATGCAGTGGCTGTCGATGATGTACTGGCTGAAATTGAGAGCGATAAAATCACCATGGAAATCACTGCGCTCGATGCCGGCATCTTGAAAAGCGCATTAAAACAGGCTGATGATATGGTCGAACCCGGTGAAGTGATCGGGGTTATTGATACCAGCGCGGCAGTGGCTGCGAGTAAAACCAAAACTGCGGTCAAACAAACTTCGACTGCAACAAAAGTCAAAACTGAAGCCAAAGCAGCAACGAAAATAGAAACAACAAAAACACCCCCGGCATCTACTTCGCTTAAAACTGAGACTGATACACTGCCGCCCATTGCAACACCGGCGGCACCCAATCAGCAGCGCAATCAGGAACGTGTACCGATGTCACGCCTGCGCAAACGTATCGCCGAACGCTTAAAAAGCGCCCAGAACACAGCCGCGATGTTAACCACCTTCAATGAAGTGAATCTGCAAGCGGTGATGGATTTACGCAGCCGCTATGGTCAGGCATTCCAGGATAAACACGGTGTGAAACTCGGTTTCATGTCGTTCTTTGTGCGCGCCGTTTCACAAGCCATTGCACAGCATCCGGCACTGAACGCCTATATCGAGGCGGATGATATTGTTTATCACAATTATCTCGATGTCGGCATTGCCGTCAGCACCGAAAAAGGCCTGGTTGTGCCCGCCTTGCGCGATGCTCATCTGATGAATCTGGCGCAAATTGAACAGGGTATTGCAGCGCTCGCCAACAAGGCACGCAATGGCGGCCTCATGCCCGATGATTTAAAGGGGGGCACATTCTCCATCACCAATGGCGGCGTGTTCGGTTCCATGCTCTCCACCCCGATTCTCAACCCGCCACAAAGCGGCATTCTGGGCATGCACACCATCCAGAAACGCGCTGTGGTGGAAAACGATACGATAGTCATTCGCCCCATGATGTATCTGGCGTTGTCTTATGATCACCGACTCATTGATGGCTCCGATGCCGTACGTTTTCTGGTGGCCATAAAAGACACCCTGGAATTTCCCGGCAGCCTGACACTCGATTTATAAATAAGAGCACCGCAAACAAGCTCCAAACACGAGGCTCACATAAGCCATAGAACCGAACCCCATAAGGGGTCAAAGCCCTTATGGGGTTCGGTTCTATGCAGATATCAAGCACACATTCTATACAAGACTCAAGCCCTCAGCCTGAATCATAGGCATCGGATGACACTCTCAATTATAGTTACAAGTGCTATTTTAAACGTCTGAAGGTAATCGGCATGCTCTGATTGCTTGCTTTGATTGCGACTCAATCTATCGTTCCGAGCATGAATGAATCCAGCCTAGCCCCAAGTCCGAATTTAAACCCCGATCAAAACCCAATCCTGCAAGGCATCAGCACTGAACTGCCACTTTTTGATCAGATCAAGCCGGAGCATGTGTTGCCGGCCATTGATGTGGAGCTGGCTGAGGCGCGTAAGGTGGTCAATCGGCTGATGCAAATCAGCGAACCCGACTGGGATTCGCTGATGCTGCCTCTGGAAGTGATCGAAGAGCGTTTGGGGCGTGTGTGGGGGCCTGTTTCACATCTTAATGCCGTCTGTGATTCCGATGATTTACGGCCGATTTATGAGCAGGGCGTGGCCAAAATGACCGAATGGTCGAGCCAGCTTGGGCAGAATGAACAGCTTTACGCAGCCATTCGCAAAGTTGCCGAACGCGATGATTTCGCTGCGCTGAGCACAGAACGGCAGCAGGTGATCAAACACGCTCTGCGCGATTTCAAGCTCTCTGGAGCCGAACTTGAGGGCAAGGCCAAAAAGCGTTTCGGCGATATTCAAATGCGTTTGTCCGAGCTGGCCACATGTTTCAGCCTGCATGTCATGGATGCCACCCGCGCCTTTGAATTACACATCACAGATGCCGCCGATGTTGCCGGCCTGCCCGAATCCGTGCTTGCCTCCGCTCAGCAGCGCGCCACACAGGCGGAGAAAGAGTCCGGCTGGTTAATTACCCTCGATGCTCCCTCCTATATCCCCTTCATGCAGTTTGCCGAAAACCGTAAGCTGCGCGAAACCATGTACCGCGAGTATGTCACCCGTGCTTCATGCGGTGAACTGGATAATGGGCCAGTCATCGATGAAATCCTCGCCCTGCGTGCCGAGGCTGCTAAACTGCTTGGTTTTGAACATTATGCCGCATCATCCTTGGCCAGCAAGATGGCCAGCGATGTCGATGAAGTGACCGGGTTTCTGCGCGAATTGGCACGCAAGAGCAAAGTCATCGCCAAACAAGAATTTGCCGAGCTGCAAGCTTTTGCCGCAGCCGAATTAAATTTGGATCATCTGCAAGCTTGGGATGTGGCTTTTGCTTCCGAAAGGCTGCGCCTGAAAACCTATGCAATTTCACAGGAAGAACTAAAACCTTATTTCCCTGAACAGAGTGTCATCAACGGCATGTTCGGGCTGGTTGAAAGGCTCTATGGCATCAGTATGCGTGAATCTGAGAGCGCGCCGTTCTGGCATGAGAGCGCACGTTATTTTGAAGTCTTTGATTCCAGTGACACACAAATCGCCGCCTTCTATCTCGATCCGTATGCCCGCGCCCACAAACGTGGTGGTGCATGGATGGATGAATGCATCGTGCGTTGGCAACGGCCGGATGGCAGGCTGCAATTGCCAGTGGCCTATCTGGTCTGCAATTTCGATGCGCCGGTTGGTGATCAGCCAGCCCTTTGGACACATGATGAAGTGACCACCTTATTCCACGAATTCGGCCATGGTCTGCACCACATGTTAACGCAAGTATCCGAACTCGGTGTGTCCGGCATTCGTGGTGTACCCTGGGATGCCGTCGAATTACCAAGTCAGTTTATGGAGAATTTCTGCTGGGACCGGCAGGTGGTGGATCTCTTCGCCAAGCATGTTGAAACGGGTGAAAGCTTGCCCGATGCCTTGTTTAACAAGATGCTGGCAGCCAAAAACTTTCAATCGGCCATGATTATGTTGCGCCAGATTGAATTCGCCCTGTTTGATGTGCTGCTGCATAGTGATCGCAATGGTGATAAAACCGTCCAGCAGTTATTGGATCAGGTGCGTGATGAAATATCAGTATTTTCACCACCTGCATTCAACCGCTTTCAAAATAGTTTCTCACACATTTTTGCCGGAGGATATGCCGCCGGATATTACGCCTACAAATGGGCAGAAGTGCTCTCAGCCGATGTCTATGCCAGCTTTGAAGAAGAAGGTGTGTTGAATAGCCAAACCGCCGAACGCTTACGTAAAGAGCTACTCTCTATCGGTGGCAGTCGCGATATCATGGATGCCTTCATCGCCTTTCGGGGTCGTAAACCCAGCGTCGATGCGCTGTTGCGCCATTGCGGTTTATCATCATGAGTCAGCAAACAACAGGAGAACGAATGAATAACAATGTCACCATCATCGACATCAAAATGCCATTTCTTTCCATGGTCATCTTCATGGTCAAGGCGGCCATTGCATCGATTCCTGCCGTGATTATTCTCTCTGTGATTGGCTCAATTATCTTCGCCGTGCTTGGTATGGCCTTCGGTACGGGCAATGTGACTACGCAATTCTATCAGCAACCGTTTTAAGTAAATCAGCGATCTATGGAGACACAATATGTGGGGACGTAAAAAGAAAGCAACAGCATCAGCACGCCATATTCTGGTTAGCGATGAAGAACAATGTCTGGCACTGAAAATAGAAATCGAAAACGGTGCTGACTTTGCCGAGCTAGCCAAACAGCATTCCAGTTGCCCATCGGCTCAAAAGGGTGGTGATTTGGGCAAGTTCAGAGAACGGCAAATGGTCAAAGAATTCAACGATGTGGTATTCAGCGATGAATTAAATCAGCTGCATGGCCCTATCAAAACACAATTCGGTTATCATTTGATTGAAATTACTGAACGCTCAAAGCCCTGACTTAATGAAGCACTGATGCCGAAAGTGGTGGAAATGCAGCCGCATGATGATCAATCCATTCCGATGCAGCCTGCTCCTGATTAAGATCACGACCTTCTGTATCAAAAACCTGTTGGCGATAGTCTTCAATATGGCAGAGCTGCTCGATCATACGCATGCGAAATGCTTCTGCCTCAGTCTGAAATGACATGCCAATCACAAAACCATGCACCGATTGCGCCAGCCAAATCACCCGGCCATGCAATTCTGTTTGAGCATTCACGCTTGGCACACGCACACTGAGCAACGCACCAACTGCAATCATCATGGGGAAATGAAATGCCAGCTCGCCACAGCCAGTCGAAACAACTGCATCCTGCTGCCATGCCTCGCAGGGAACCCCGCCAACAGCAATGGCTTTGACTTCCAATGGAATGTCGACCGGATGGCGAATGGTATGTGGTGATAGTGTCTTCATGTCTATATCCATGCATATATCGTACCAAGTCAGAAAGGCTGCAACTACGGTATTAAAGTACGCCATCCGGGGTCGTTTTTGCCCCTCTGCGGTATGCCTTACCCCTGCAGTTTGTTTTTGACTTCAATCCAGCGCGACATGAACTCTGTACTGCGATGTTGATGATGACGCAGCATCGCACCATAAAAATTATCCACCCGATGCCGCTCCAGATGATCGAACACATGACGCAAGCGCTGAATCAACACATCACCATTGCGCCGCATGTCAAATTTATCACTCAAGATGTCAAAACCATGACCTTGAGCTTGTCGCCAAGTCTCATGTTGCTGATACAACGCTACCGCAGCATCGGCAAAAACATTGGCATCGTCTGTAATCGTACCACCCCAGCTATGGCCATCTGAAAACATACCTTCCGCCCCCACGCTGGTGGTAATGCTCGGCGTACCATTGCGCATGGCATCGGCGAGCTTTGTCTTAATGCCCGCACCAAAACGCAACGGAGCCAAACAAACCCTGGCCTGCTGCATCACGCTATCAACATCTTCAGCCCGCCCCCGCACATGAAAACCAGTGGAGGGATGATGCAAGCCCATGGCTTTGGGCGGCGCGTAAGAACCATAAATATGCAGTTCGGCTTGCGCTAGCTGTGACCTGATCAATGGCCAGATGGTTTGTTTGAGCCACAATACCGCATCCCAGTTCGGTGCATGACGAAAATTACCAATGCTCATAAAATGCTGACGCGGCTCAAAATCGGGGCATGAGGGGCACTTCGAATCAAACATAAAGGGACACAAATGAATCAGCGCTGGCGGTATCGAAAAAACCTCCTCCAACAGCTGCATTTCATAGTCCGATATCAAAACCGATACATCGCAGCGGTAAATTGAGGCAATCTCACGCAGTGCGATGTCATTAAATAAATCAGCATCTGCCACATCCTGCACCACGCAGGCATCACGTTTGACACGTAGATGACGGGCATGCCGCAGGCAATGCAGATCTATGGTTTCCAGCACACGCAGCGCCTGCGGACAGACTGTTTCCACCCGCCAGCCAAATTGCTCTTCCATCGTAAAGCGATCAAACAAGACCATATCCGGCTGCAGTTCAGCAATAAAAACATCAAAAGCGCTGTCATTCACAGCCACCGTAACCGAGCGCACGGCAAAGACATCGAGATCAGCCATATATTCAGAGGCTGCGGCGGTACTGGCAAAGGTCACCGTCCAGCCCTGTTGCCTGAACAATTGCATGTACTGCATCATGCGCAGGCCAGCACCGGATGATGCAGGTTCAGGCCAGACTGAGCCGATGATTAACACATTCAACATCGTACCAATGCTAGGAGAGTGGGCCCTCGAAAGAAATGCTTAAAACACCCAATAGCGTGATGCGATGGCCGGCAACGGCAGCACATATAAGCCTGCTACAACAGCCAAATACATGGCGCTATAAGATGCCCAGGACGAAAAGCTAAACACCGTCAAGGCGCTACCAAATGATGTTTTAAGACTGCGCCCCATAAAATCAACGCTGTAGAACTCATCCAACAATAGATGCACCAGATAACCGCCACAAACAAAACCGGCGCTCAGCCACGCCAACTGCAACGGCCACTGCAACACATACAAAGCCAGTGAAACCATACATAAAGCCAATAATAAAGCTGCCGGCAGGGAGTGAAATAAACCACGGTGCACGGTGATCGAAGCAAACACAGGATACACTATATAACGCACCAATAACGCACTGCCCAAAGCCAGTGCCAGCAACAGGGCAATATGCAAACGATCAACAAACACATACATCAACAACACTGCAACAGCGCCACCGAGCAATTTAAATACCAGCCGCGTAGCTATCGAATGATCGGAATCAACATCCGGCAAAATACCGGCCAAGCTACCGAGCACAAATAATATCAGCGCATCGGATTGGCCAAGTAAACCAGCCTCTACACATATAGCCGCAGCTGAAATTGAAACCACTGAAGCCACCGCAAGATGAGTTCGAAAACTGGCCATAGAGCCTCCCAAAAAGCAGCATCATGCTGCCAAATCAGTACCGCGCTGTGAGCTTGCTCACAACGTCAGCCACCCTCGGTTCAGAATAGTGCATCGTTTACAATGCCAATGTCTCAGGCTTTTCTTTTTCCGGCTGCATGAATGGTTTGAACGGCTTAAGCAAATCATCGAGCCAATCTTCCAGCTTTTGCATGCCCTGACGCACATCATCGAAATCTTTATTCGATAAGACACCATCCTTATTGCGATCCATATTATCGAAGGTGCTGCGGGCGGATTTCTCCAGTTTTTTCATCACCTCTTCAAAAGTGACCTGCCCATCAGCATTGGCATCAAAATCATCTGATGCACTGCCGCCCGCCCAAGCCGATGATGCAACAAACAAACCCACAATCAATAACATGGATAATAATAACGGATTCGTTTTTCGGGTATGTTTATTCATGATGGCCTCCAGCTTCGCTACTTTGATGATTTCAAGGCTCATGCTGTCATGCCAAATAAACACGTACAGCCATGATTGCCCCCCTGAGCGTGCATATTTTTCACAGCTGAACTTTCTCTTCCGCCGCCGCGCCATGTCTTTAATCACACTATTTCTTTAATACCAGTGTAATACCATCCGCAATCGGCAGCATATTAATATCTATCCGCTCATCCGTTTTCAATGCCCGATTAAACGCCCGAATCGCCAAGCTGCTCGGTTCATGATTATCTGCATCAATCACACTGCCGCCCCATAAGACATTATCAATCACCATCAACCCACCGCTGCGCAACAGGCTCAAACAACGCTCAAAATAAGCCTGATAGTTTTCTTTATCCGCATCAATAAATGCAAAATCAAACGATTCAAGCTCACCACCCTGTGCAATCAAATCATCCAGGGTTTCTATGGCCGGGCGAAGATGCAATGATATTTTATCTGCCACACCTGCCTCTGCCCAAAACCTGCGTGCTAACCGTGTCCATGTCTCAGAGATATCGCAGCTTATAATCTGCCCACCATGCGGCAATGCCTGCGCCATCCACAGAGTCGCATAACCGGTGTACGTTCCAATCTCGATGATGCGCTTTGCGCCCATCAAGCCAATCAACATCGCCATCAACTGACCCTGCTCCGGTGCCGAGCGCATGATCGACATATCTTCCGACTCGGTGGCCTGCCGTAAACCTTGCAAGACTGCAGGCTCGCGCAAACCATTCTCCAGCAGATAGGCATAGAGCGGCTCACTCAAGCCAATACTACGGTTCGCCATATCCACCCTCTCTGTTTCCATCCACTCGATTTCCACCCTCTCTATCCCCACCCTCCAAGGCAGATAATCGAGCCACTGCCTCCAGCATTTGAAACTCGCTAAACACTGCAATGCCATGGCGCTGCAACAATCGCGTCGTCAAACCCTGACCTGCTATTTTGTGACCTGAAAAGCTGCCATCGTTGAGTTTCGTTACCCCACAGGATGGACTACCCTCTTTCAAGATGGCGATACGAATGGCGTGCTGCATGCACAAAGCCAAGGCCATTTCGGCACCGGCCATAAACGCATCACTGACATCCACACCATCACGGCATCGAATAGCGCCCTCGCCTTTCAAAACCGCTTCAGCATTGCCAGCCTCAATCTCAGCAGCAGGTCTGGGAATTGATAAACCACCCGCCACTTCAGGGCAAAGCGCAATCAAACGCCTTTGCTGCTTCCATTGCTGCAACAGTTTTGACTCGAATAAACTATGAGCTCCATCATAACGCACCCGTTCACCCAGCAGACAGGCGCTGATCAGTATTTTATGCATCGTGTAAACCCAACAAACAATCCACAGCCGCAGCATCAGGCAGACCGCAACGCGCGCCAAGTCTCGTGCAGGTCAAAGCTCCAGCCGCCGATGCAAAACGCAGCAGATCAAGCCAATCCATATCTCGCGCCAAACCCAGCGCAAAAGCACCATGAAAAGCATCACCGGCACCCGTGGAATCAAGCACATCGACATCAAAGGATTTCATAGCACCGCGTTCCCCATCTCTTTGCCAAATCAATCCATCCGAGCCCAGGGTAATCACCACATGATCACAATGCGCTGACAAGGCTTGCAAAGCCGATTGCGCTGAGCCATCTAACACAGCGTTTTTCTCGCACCATTGGCGGGCGAACTTCTCCGATGCCAGCACATAATCAACCATCATCATCAAATCCGCCGTCCCCTGATGCAAGGAGCCCGCATCAAGTACGGTGATCATGCCGTGCTCTTTTGCCCAATCGCACAATGGCACCGAAATCTGCCCCTCATGACCATCAAACAGCATCAGCTTGGACTGCTCAAGCAAGGCTGCCAACGTATGCAAATCAAGTGCTGCAATCATGTCCGTTTCTTTATAATTCACCACCGAGCGGCAGCCATCGGCTTTGGCCAGAATTTGAGATATAGGTGTGGATAAATCACCCCGCTTCAGACTCGATATATCAACACCTTCAGAAATTAATTCCTGCACATGCGCCTGCCCGAACACATCATTGCCCAAATAACCGCAAAACGCAGCCGCGCCACCCAATCTGGCCACACATACCGCTGCATTGGCCGCAGGCCCGCCACCAGCCAACTGCATGGCATCAGCCACGATTTTCTCATCGGCCTTGGGATGCGATGGCACAGCCATCGTAATATCGTATGAAGCGTGCCCCACGCAAAACACATCCAACATGAGGAAAGCGTATCAGGTATAGATGGACAAATCTGTCTCCATCGTCTATTAAATAGATATCGTCAGTCTTTGGCCGCACCTGCCCCTCCCTTCATAACGGGTGCGGCGGCGCTCCGACGCAAGTCGGAGCGTTTTTTTATACGGGCCTCTGCGCCCCCACACGGCCAACAACTCGCCCAACAACACACACAACAGCACAATGGTTGACAGTTTTACTCGGGATTACGACGATGCAGCCACCGATGGAGGTTCTCATGGTTTGCGAAGCTGATGTACTTAAAGCCCTGGCTGTCATTATTGACCCTGATTTCAACAAAGACATTGTCTCTCTCGGTTTTGTCAAAGATATTGTCATTCACGATGCAACAGTTTCCCTCAGCATCGAACTGACCACACCGGCCTGCCCTGTAAAAGAAGAATTCAAACGGCAAGCTGATGCTGCAGTGCTGGCACTGCCCGGCATCAATACCGCCAACATCACCATGACGGCCAAGGTTGTGGCTGCCCAAAAGACCGAGGCTTTGCCCGGCGTAGCCAATATTATTGCCGTCGCATCCGGTAAAGGTGGTGTCGGAAAATCCACCACGGCGGTCAATCTGGCTGTCGCCATGGCACAAACAGGTGCCCGCGTTGGCCTGCTCGATGCCGATGTGTATGGCCCATCGATCCCTCGTATGATGGGTTTAAGTGGTAAAAAACCACAGGTGGATAAACAAACCAAAAGCATTGTGCCAATGGAGAATTACGCCGTTAAAACCATGTCGATCGGTTATCTGGTCGAAGAAGAGCAGGCCATGATCTGGCGTGGTGCGATGGTCGCAGGTGCGCTCAAACAATTGTTAAGCGATGTCGAATGGGGTGAGCTCGATTATCTGTTTATCGACATGCCTCCCGGCACCGGTGATGCACAGCTCACACTCACCCAGGCTGTGCCTGTGACTGGCGCAGTGCTGGTCACCACCCCACAGGATATTGCCCTCATCGATTGTCGGCGCGGCATTGATATGTTTAAAAAAGTACATGTACCGACGCTTGGCATTGTAGAAAACATGAGCCAGTTCATTTGCCCGCACTGCGGCGAATCCTCCGCCATCTTTTCCGAAGGCGGTGCTGAACGCTTGAGCAAGGAACATGATTCTGAAGTGCTGGCACACATTCCGCTGGATATTAAAATTCGCCAGAATGCCGATGAAGGCACCCCCATCGTCGCTGCCATGCCCGACTCCGATCAAGCCAAAATATACCAGGATTTGGCTGGCTCTGTCGCCCGTAAAATAAGCATCTTAAATCGTCGGCAAGTAAACATTCCGATCATTATGCAGGGCTGATAGAGCCTAGAAAGCAGCGGCGAAAGCCCTTTTAATACAAACACCTCGGTCAGGCCAGACATGGACTAGCCATCACCAACCCATCACCAACCCATCAGGACTCTCTAAGCCACGTTTGTTTATCTTACTCAACAATGCGGCTCGTTCATAACAAGCCAGACTCTTCCACTGCTGTGACCCAGTAGGTACCCTGATCACGACTGTGCTTCACAACACTGCGCAGTTGATCCAGCACAAGCGAAACCTGCTCCTCTTCGAGCAAAATTTCGATCCGAATATGCGGGGAATATCCAACCACCCTATCACGCATGGAGAGGAATGAGTCACTGGCATCGTGTGAGCCATGTCCCTGCACTTTACTAAAGGTAAAGCCTTTAACACAGCTAATAGTGCGTAGTCGATCAGCCAGGTCATTTTGCATATTGGCGTGTACCACCAGCATAAGACTCTTCATATCAGCACCTCCTTGTCAGCTTGTAATTTACGCTCCGTAGCTCCCTCAACCCAGTCATAGAGCATGGGAAGAAGAATTAACGTCAGCAGCGTGGAGGTAACCAACCCTCCGATAATCACGACAGCAAGTGGCTGCTGCAGTTCCGAACCGATACCAGACGCGGTAAGCAACGGTAACAGTCCGAGGCTGGCAATCATGGCTGTCATCAAGACAGGCCGTAGACGGCGTTCAGCTCCTGTGCGAACTGCATCGGCAACGCTGTAACCAGATTCTCGTAACTGGTTGAAATAACTGATCATCACCACACCGTTGAGAACGGCAACACCGAACAGGGTAATGAAACCAACCGATGCAGGTACGGAGAGATAAAGGCCGGAGAAGTAGAGACTGACAACACCTCCGATCATGGCGAAGGGAATGTTCAACAGGATCAATCCGGCCTGACGCATGGATCTGAACGTAAGAAAAAGCATCAAAAAAATCAGCACAATGGAAACCGGAACCACCAGTGCGAGCCGAGCTGATGCACGCTGCTGGTTTTCAAACTGGCCGCCATAGGTCACAAAATATCCAGCCGGTAGCTTAACATCCCGCGCGATGACTGCTTGTACTTCATTCACAAAGCCGACCACATCACGACCATGCACATTGGCTTGAATCACCACCTGACGTTTTGCCGATTCACGAGAGATCTCTACAGGCCCATTGCTGATGTTAATATCGGCCAACACATGCAGGGGAACTTTGGCCATGTTGGGGGTTTCAATCAGCAGGTTACCGATCGCTTTAGGAGAATTGCGCGAGGTTTCAGGAAAACGCAACAGCACAGCTGTACGGCGATTTTTTTCAATGACCTCAGTGACTACTTGACCGGCAACGGCAGTTTCAATTGCTCTATTGATATCTTCAGCATTGATACCATAGCGAGCCATGGTAGCCGACTTCATATTGATCTTCAGATAGTTTTGACCGGATAACCTGCTGCGAAAGATATCCACTGCACCGGGAATGCTGCTCAGGCTGGTTTCAATCTGAGCCGATAATCGCTCCAGCGTGTCAATATCATCACCGTAGAGTTTAATGGCCATGGCGGCCCGAACACCGGTCAGCATTTCCGATACACGCATATCAATAGGCTGGGTAAAGGCGAACTGGATATCTTCGAACTGCTCCAGTTTCTGACGCAACTCATCCTGAAACTCAGCCAGAGGGCGTGTCCACTGTGCCCGTGGTATGGTCATAAGAAAGTTGTCTGTCTGGTATAGCCCCATCGGATCCATGCGCAACTCATCAGCGCCGGTGCGGGATACCACTCCAGTAACCTCTGGCAGTTCCATCATGGCTTTTTGAATCGGACCATCCATAGCCAATGATTTTTCCAGAGAAATATTGGAATCTTTCTCGACAATAATAACCGTCGTACCTTCATCCATCACGGGCATAAACTCCTTACCTATTTTGGGAAACAACATCCCGGCCGCAAGCAGCCCGGCCAGGGCTAGAGCCAGGGCTGAAAAACGGTAGCTAAGAGCCAGCTCCACGAGTGGCCGATAGAGCCTTTTTAAGCCGCGAACCAACCATCCATCCTGTTCAGCCTCGCCCGGCTTGCCGTGATGCTGCTGCATGAAAAAACTGGCCAAAACGGGAATAATGGTTAGGGATAGAATCAGAGAACCGACCAGTGCGAAGGAGATTGTGATCGCCAGTGGTTTAAACATTTTCCCTTCGAGACCGGTCAAACTGAATAGTGGCAAAAACACGATAATAATAATTGTAACCCCGGCGATGACCGGTGTGGCCACCTCCATCGTGGCTCGATAAATGGTATGTAGTTTATCCACCCGGTTCGAGCTTTGCGATAATCGGGAATGAATGTTTTCCACGATGACGACTGCCGCATCGACAAGAATACCGATTGCGATTGCAAGACCGCCGAGCGACATCAAGTTGGCACTGATGTTGAACAGATACATCAAGCTGAATGTGAATAGTACTGAAAGTGGTAAAATCAGCGCAACGGTCATGGCACTGCGCAAGTCTCCCAGCATGATGATCAGTACAATCAATACCAGAATAACAGCTTCCCCTAAGGCTTTCTGGACCGTCCACACAGATTCAGAGACCAATTCACTGCGATCATAAAATGGTGTGAGGGTAACCCCTTCAGGCAATGTTTTTTGAAGCTCGATCAGCTCGGCCTTAAGCCCTTTAATTGCGCTTCGACTATTAGCATCACGGGAAAGTAGCGCTAGACCGGTCACAATTTCACCTTGACCATCGGCTGTAACCGCCCCGTAACGGGTCAGCGCACCCAGTTCGACAGTAGCCACATCGCTGATGTGAACAGGCCTGCCTTGGCGGCTGATCACGGTAATATTTTTAATATCATCGATACTGTTGATCTGACCGATGCTGCGCACATAGAAAATACCGGAGTCCATGGATATCCGGTTGCCGCCTGCGTTGCGGTTATTCTCTTGCAAGGCTCTTTGCAGCGCAGCCAAACCAAGTCCATAGTGTAGTAGCTTTTTTGGTTCAGGAATGACATGGTAAGATCGCACTTCACCGCCAAGGGAGTTGATATCAGCAATGCCGGCAACTGTTCTGAGATGTGGTCTGATCAGCCAGTCCTGCATACCACGCAATTCACGATTACTATAACCGGCTCCCTCAATGCGATACATAAATATCTCACCTAGAGGGGTAGTGATCGGTGCTAAGCCACCGGTCACACCGGTTGGAAGATTGTACCACACCTGGGCAAGGCGTTCTGACACCTGTTGTCGAGCCCAGTAAATATCTGTGCCTTCCTCAAAATCAATGATGATACTGGCCAATGCATTTTTGGTAGTGGAGCGCATAATGGTCTGCTTCGCCAAGCCCTGCATCTCCATTTCGATTGGGAAGGTAATACGGCTCTCTACCTCTTCAGGAGCCATGCCTGATGCCTTGACAATAATCATCACCTGAGGGGAAGAAACATCCGGAAAAGCATCGATTGGAAGCTTCTGGAACGCAACCACTCCTGCAGCCGTCAACACCAGTGCCAGCAGCGTTAGCATCAAACGTTGAATCAATGAAAAACGAACCAAAGCGGCAATCATTGTATTGCTCCAGTCTGTGACAGGTGCAGGGCAGGATCACCCACACTCTGATAGAGGTCAGTGGCTACCATATTCGATTGGTAAACTAGGCTGATATTGCTCTTCAATGCATTGAAGTAAGTGTTATAGGCATCAATCAAATTGAGGCTGTTTACTTCTCCCACCGTATAGCTTTGTCGGGTCAGGTTCAGTAACTGTTCAGCCGGATCAATCATTTGCTTTTGAAAAGTGCGATGTTGTTGCAGCAGGTGGCTAAGAAGCAGGTGATTTTGCCGCAACTGGGTGGAGAGATCGCGGCGTGCAATTTGTAGTCGGCTACGGGTTCGATTGCTTATCGCCTCGGCACGGGCGATATTGCCTGCATTACTGTTCCATAGTGGCATGGACATGGTCAGCATGACACCCTTAAAATTCTGGCGGCGGTTATTCAAAATATCCCGCTCATAGATTAGGCTCAATTCCGGATCATTGAAGCGCCGAGCCTCTTCAAGGCCAATATTCGCCTCTTCCATATCCAACTGATACTGTATCTGTTTGATGCTTGCACTACTTTTATCAAGCCGATCTAGCAACGCTTTCAGCCCCGGAGGTGCCGCCGCCAAATGCATCGATGGCAGTTGAATTTCAGTCTGTCCCGGAAGCTGTAGACGCAGGCGAAATACCTGCCGAGCCTCCTCATACCCAGCCTGTGCCTTGAGCGTATTGCGACGGGCTATCTCATGTAGTAGTTCAATACGGTGACGTTCAAGTGGATTAATATAGCGAATCACGTGACTGTTTTTGCGTGATAGAGCATGTATGATGGTATCTGTAAAGTGTAGACGTTTTTCAGCCAGCAATAATGTTTCATGGCTAAACAACAAGGCATAATAGAGGCGCGCTATATCTGCCTGAATGGTCAACAAGGATTTTTCGGCAAAGGCTTGCTCTGCCGATAGCTGTTTATTGGCCACTGCTTTCTGCTTCTGCAAACGCCAGATAGGTAGTGATTGGGTAATCGAGAGTTGATCGAGATTATAGCCAGCAGTACCGCCATTTAGCCCAAGCCTGTTTTGGGTGCGCAGGCTGATCGTTGGGGTTGGCCAGATGCCTGCCTGTTGTAGTTCAAATTTGCGCACAGCGATGCCAGCTGCCAGCCCATGTTGTTCCGGTGAACTATTGACCGCACGCTGAATACTTTTCTCCAGTGTCCAGACCTCTGCTGCTGCTGGCGTAACCGCGATGATGAGAGTGGCGACTGAAAGCAGGAGGCTTCGGTAAAACAAATAAGGTCGTGTGATCATGGTTTCCCCTTGTGATTCATGCGCCTGAGTCGCATGCACTCTAATTGATAGCGAAGCGCACCGTATGCAAACAAGCTGAACAGAAGCTGAATAAATTGGATGACAGGGTAACAGGGGTGATTAATTCGGCCACCATCAGGAAATAGGGATACTTATATGACCCGTGCTGTATCCCCCCTGAATTCAAAAGCGTTCTGAATTCGGCGTGTCCTGAATTAAAAATGAAAGTGTAATTTTATAAATTATTTGAGCCAGATCATCTGTAAGTGAGTAATAAAGTATCATCCTGAGTCAAGCAAATATCCTTCAGCAGAGCCAAAGGCTTTAATTTGTGAGCCTCTCAAATCTGTATTTACGGAGCCTTTGACTCCCTGGGAATCTAGGAGTCTGTCGGACTTATGAGAAATCTACTGCGCGGCAGGGTAAGTGGCCTAAAATATCCTGATTTATCGTCACATAGTTGCCACTATGATTCTCAAAATCATGCTGTTTTTGACTCACTTCCCCACCTGCTCGCT
>JAUZQK010000042.1 GCA_030951025.1 Mariprofundus sp.
AACTCAAATAATAAACGTTAACGTTCATTGTAGAACTGTTTAGTATCAGAGTCTGATCAAAACCAATGCTTGGAAAGATCTGACACGTCCACAGTTCAAATAAAAATCACTAATTGTAAAGAACAAACTTAACTTTTCCGCCACCTGTAAATGTCACATTAATGTCACATCCACTTGCTGCGGGCGGCGAACATTATCGCCAGTTTTTGCTACGTCAACACCTTATTTATAACAGCGTTTCAGTACCCTTTCCGAAGCTGTGTGAAGCCTTTTCAACTCCACCCCCTCTCGGCGAGGGCGGCGAACATTATCGCCAGTTTTTGCTACGTCAACACCTTATTTACAACAGTGTTTCAGCACCCTTTCCGAAGCTGCGTGAAGCCTTTCAACTCCACCTCGTCTCGGCGAGGGCGGCGAACAGTATCGCCAGTTTTTGCTACGTCAACACCTTATTTATAACAGCGTTTCAGCACCCGACCAAGTCAATCATGAGGCCTTTCAGCTCCACCCCTGCTTGGTGAGGGCGGCGAACCATATCGTCGCGTTTGCCGCCGTCAACTGGTTTATAATGAAGCTTTCTTAACCTTGTTTAAAAGCCCTGCATCACTGCATTCATGCCTGTTACTATTCTATATATATACTAGCTCTCCCTGCAGACTGATATGCATGTCATAGCCATGACTTAATATAGGCTTAGACTGTGAAGTAACTCGATAAATTTAGCGAGCCATGCAACACAGCCTTTATCGGCTGATTCTGAGACGGGAGTCATCATGCAAAAAGCAGCCCATGTCTGCCATACCAAGAGTAGAGCGCATTATACTTCTCCACGTCAAACCGTGGCATCTCTTATCTATGCCATGTCAGAACAATATGTAGAATTACATCCCGTACATGGTCTGTTTGAAAATCACATGCAAGGTTACCGTGCTCAATTTCAAGCCTCACAACGCAGTATACAAAACCGAACTGCAGCACTGAGTTTGTATTTCTATCGTGCCACGAAGCAATTTCTGGCAAGCAACAAGCAGGGTGAGTTGTTTATCAATGTTGAATTATCTATATTATTAAAGCAGTCATTCATCGATCAACTCAACACATTGGTGCAACAGAGCCCCGCCTTATCCAATCGACTGGTATTACTATTATCAGAAGAGGACATATACCCGGACTCAGGCATTGAGCGCTCTCTGACTTTAACCCACAAACAGCTAGCGATAGCAGGCATTCAACTGGGGCTTGAAATCAACAACAATCATCGCATGGCATTTCTGATGGACAACAAACAATTCAAGATTTTCTCACCAGCCTGCATACTCATTCACTATTCCGATGACTGGATGCAGCAGCAACAGCACATTAATGCGCTGAGCGCAGTCATTCATCATTGCCGCCGCAACAGCTGGCCCGTACTGGCTGATTATCGTCGCCAGCACAACAACAGGAGCATTTCATGAGTACGCAAACACAACAGTTATGCCGCGATAACGATGCAAACACAGCTGATGTACAATCATATTTTGATCTGGAGAAACCTGAATCCATTCAAGAGCACAGTCTCGCAATCGATGCCTTGCAACGCTTTCGTGATGATGAAAACATGATGGCCATACCTGTGGTCAATGCATTAATGCAGCCTGTCGGTTTAATTACTCGGCGCACAACCCTGTCCATATTCGGATACAAGTTTTCATACGCACTCAATAGTCGCAAGACTGTAAAAATCCTCATGGGTCAAGATCCTTTAAGCTTTGATACCCATGCTGATGTCGATATGATCAGTCGCGCCATGACTGATCGTCACGGCTTATCCGCCTTTGACCCTGCTCTAATGACACAAGACGGGGTTTATTGCGGCCTGTTATCTGTCATCACTCTGTTGAAACGCATGACAGACATCCGGATTGAGCAGGCTTTTGATTGCAATCCCCTCTCGCGCTTACCCGGCAACAACAGCATCAATCGCGAAATGGACCTTCGTCTGCAACAGCACAAGGCATTCATGCTGATTTATGTCGATCTGGATAATTTTAAAGCCTTTAATGATCATTATGGTTATGAACGCGGCGACCGCGTCATTCAATTGCTCACGACTATTTTGAAAGATGTGATTGCCCCGCATGATTTTCTCGGCCATGTCGGTGGTGATGATTTTGTCATGCTGCTCGAACCGGTCGACTGGCGGCAAAAGGTAGAAATGGCACTGAGCAGATTCAGTCAGGAATCAATGTTAATGTATCATGCCGATGATCAGCAACGGGGTTTTATTGTGGCTGAAAACAGGCAGGGTCAAAGCATGCACTTTGCACTGATGAGTTTATCCATGGCTGTAGTGCCCTGTGAGCCAGGTCTATATGAATCCCACATCACGGTGGCTGAAGTGGTCAGCGAAGTGAAACATCTGGCCAAAAAGGAAATCGGCAACAGCATTGTAATCAATCGCAGAACGGCCAATACAGGCAGTTCAGACAGTTCAAACAACAGCATTCCGGCATAAGCGCCCCGGAAGCCGTTAAAGACTCACCACCTCAGACTGTTTATGTTCTGTTTTCGATACAGATAGCATTTGATGCAGACTCTGGCTAAGCACTTCAATCGCAACAGGTTTACCCAACACCAGATCAACTTCATCACTGCCCAAATCACTCAAGACATCATCGCGATCATAACCAGACACCAACATCACCGGCAGAGCAGGATTATGTTGTTTGATTCGGCTGGCCAGTTCGCCACCCTGCATACGCGGCATCATCACATCACTGACTACAGCTGAAATCTCTGTCGCTTGATCAAGATACAACTGAAACGCCTCAACACCATCACAGGCTTCCAATACCATATAACCAAGTGATTCCAACACCTCTCGACAACTTTCACGCACATGTTGTTGATCATCAACCAGTAAAATGGTTTCACCGTGACCACGATAAACACCACTGCTCTGAAGCTCATCACTAGCACAATCACTAGCGCAATCACTAATCGGCAAGAAAATATGAATACTCGTACCATGCTCAGGCTGGCTGATAATATCCATACAGCCATGATGATCTTGCACGATGCCATACACCATCGATAGACCCAGGCCAGTGCCCTTACCTATCGCCTTGGTGGTAAAAAAAGGTTCCATGATTTTATTCAAGTTTTTTGCAGCAATGCCACAGCCATTATCCGACACTGAGATTTCTGCATAGGATCGCGCTGCAACAGCCATGCGAGGTAAACCAGCATGCTGTGCATCCAACACTCTTAAACTGACTCGAATTTGTGGCTGATCAACATCGTGCAAAGCATCTCTGGCATTATTAATTAAATTCATCAATACCTGTTGCAGCTGGGTGGCATTGGCACTGACTTTTATGTTTTCATGCTCGGCATTTACTGCATTCAAACCGGATTGATCACGCCATTGATGACTCGACTGATCACCGCCCAGAACACCGGCTTGAACAGAAAACCGAAAGTCTATATTGGCAGGCAAGCTCACCTCGGCCAATTTCAATGCATCTTTCATAAAGCTCGGCAGTGCCAGTGTGGTTTTTTCCACATCCGACTTGCGTGCAAAGGTCATCAACTGCTGAATCATTTCTGCTGCATGGACACCCAAAGCTTCCATTTGAGCCAAACGAAGCAATATTTTTCCATCCACATGGCTATTCTTCAGCTGTGCTTTGGCAATATAAATATGCCCAATCAAAGCTGACAGCATATTGTTGAAATCATGTGCAATGCCACCCACCAGTGTACCCACCGCTTCCATTTTCTGTGCCTGATAATATTGCATTTCCAGATCATGGTGAGCCGTTTGATCACGTACGATAGTAACAAAGTTCGAGATACCTTCACCTTCCGACATTTCAATAGGGGTCACGGTTACCTTGGCCAAATATTTCTCACCATTCTTACGCAAACCCCATTGCTCATCATGCCAGACATGATCACGCCGCATGGCATGTATGAAACCCCGTTTCCACGCAGCTGTAGTCATCACCGAATCAAGCACTGCAATGGGCTGACCGATAATATCTTCATTTTCACATTGCAAAATATCACGAAACGCCTGATTGACATATTCAACCGTACCGGCGCGATTACTGATCACAATACCATCACCGGCATATTTCACCGCACTCGATAACATATCATGCCGATGCTGCGATGCATAAATCGCTTCTTTAACCGGTTTGATAAACCACAGATACATCGGCCACGCAGCAATACAAAACAAGGTCAAAGCATCCGCCAGCGCCAATACAACAGGCGAGAGAATATCGCCCAAGCCCAACCAGGAAAATAGCATCATCACCACAAATTCAGATGCAATAATAATAACCGCCAATATAGCGACCATCTTCATTAGCAGATGATCAACCTGCTTAAAAAACATCGCCGATGGCAACGCATAGCGGGTCATGATCGGCTCATGTCCAGCTGATCAATCACAGCGCTCAGCTTAAAACTCTTGCCACACATCATCATGCTCGTTTTCCAGCATCGACTGCGATGCAACAATTTCACGCACCTGTTGTTTGGCGCGTTTTTTGGCTACTTTGCGGACTTTTTTCTTCACCGGCTTGTCATTGGCATGACTTGAAACATCGCTGACAACATCATAAGACATCGCCCTGTCATCAAGCTGGAACATCGAAATCTGCTGACGCAATTCACTGGCCTGATCATTCAAACGCTGACTGGCAGCAGCCGATTCTTCCACCATGGCCGTATTCTGTTGGGTATTGTTATCCAGCTGTGCAATGGCCTGATTGATTTGCTCAATGCCCATGGTTTGCTCGGTGCTGGCCGATGCGATTTCAGCAATAATATCACCCACCTGAGAGACAGCACCAATAATCGATTGCAATGCATCACCCGATTCCTGCACCAACTGACTGCCCGACTGTACACTCTCCACGCTCTGATTGATCAGGGTTTTAATTTCTTTGGCCGCGCCTGCCGAACGCTGCGCCAACGTACGCACTTCAGATGCAACCACAGCAAAACCACGCCCTTGCTCACCGGCACGGGCTGCCTCCACCGCTGCATTCAAGGCCAACAGATTGGTCTGGAAGGCGATTTCATCAATCACACCGATAATATCCGCGATTTTTTTACTGTTCGCATCAATTTCAGCCATCGCCTCAACTGTCTTGCTGGCAATCTTGCCACCGGCTTCCGCCTGTTCACGCGCACCTGTTGCGAGTTGATTGGCCTGGCGTGAGTGATCGGCTGTCTGCTGTACTGTGCCGGTAATTTCTTCGATGCTGGCCGCTGTTTCTTCCAACGCCGCAGCCTGTTCCTGGGTGCGCGAACTGAGTGTATTGTTACCCTCAGCAATTTCATCAGCCCCCAAACCCACTTCTTCAGCCGTCATGCGCACATGACCCATCACCGCAGCCATTTGTTCAGCGGCATTGTTATTGGCCTGCTTGGC
>JAUZQK010000043.1 GCA_030951025.1 Mariprofundus sp.
GGGTGATCGTAGCGAGCAGGTGGGGAAGTGAGTCAAAAACAGCATGATTTTGAGAATCATAGTGGCAACTATGTGACGATAAATCAGGATATTTTAGGCCACTTACCCTGCCGCGCAGTAGATTTCTCATAAGTCCGACAGGCTCCTAGGCCCTTATGAACGTAGCGAAGAGCGTGTGAGTCATGCGAATGGCTTTAAGCCGAGGCCGTTGGACACGCGCCTTGGCTCATTGCAACTGCAGATTCCACAGACGCGTGACTGCCAGTTTTATGCGCAGGCTTCAAGAGCGCGGGCTGCATGGGGTCAAACTCCTGATCAGCGATGTCATGAGGGTTTAAAGGCGGCGAGAAAGGCACTGCGTCAATCATACGGAAAAAATAGCTAAACACTGATATTACACCGTCAAATTTACAGGCCGCCCAATAGACGCTTCATTTCCGGCACACATGAACCGCAGCCGGTGCCGGCCATGGTGCAGGCTTTGAGGCTTTCGATTGAATCCGACCCATCTTTGATGGCAGCCTTTAATTCCAGTTCACCTACATTCTGGCAGGCACAAATGATTTTACCCTTGCTATCGGCTTTATTGACCGGGCCTCCGGGTGACAACAAGTATGGACGCAATTCACCCACATCGCGGCCTTCCAGCATTAGCTTGCGCAACCACTGTGCTTCGGCGATATCGCCACCCACCCAGCGCACGGCAATCAAATGACCATCGGCCAACCATGCCTTGCGGTTGATGCCCTGTTTGCGATCTGAGTAGGTCAGCGTTTCAAAGCTCTGTCCCTGCTCCAACATCTGATCGAGGCGTTTGTATTGTTCTATTTTTACAGGCTTCGCACAAGCCAGATCAACCGAAGTCACCGCATGATCACTGCCCATGCAGGATACCACGCCATAGGTATATCCCTCGATCATCTTGCGTCCGAGGGCTGTTTGCTGGCCGGCCATTAGCATCATACCACGCCATGCCGGTTCAAAACGCATCACCTGCACAGCGGCATGTTTGAATTCAGGTTCTTTGGAAATCGGATCGATCGCTGCCTGAGTGAGATTGTTGGCACGGCCACCACGCGCATTCATTTCGCCCCAGTGCATGGGTAAAAAAACCAAGCCAGTGCGTACATCTCGGCTGACTTGAACCGACACTGTCACGGTGCCACGGCGCGATACCACGCGCACCAAATCAGCTTCGCCAATTTGGCGCGCTTGAGCATCATCCGGATGAATCTGTAGCTGCGGCACAGGTACATGCTGCATCAACGACGGTACCGAGCCGGTCTTGCTCATGGTGTGCCACTGGTCACGAATGCGCCCTGTGGTCAACGATAACGGGTAATCTGCATCCGTAGGCTCTGCCACCGGCCGATAGCTCACATCAATAAAGTTCGCTTTGCCATTAGCCGTTTCAAACTGGCCACTCTCATACAAACGCGATGTTTTTCCTGCTTCACTGCCACTCGGAAACGGCCATTGTTGCGGCCCCTGTTCATCAAGCATGGCATAGCTTAAGCCGGTGATATCGATATCTGTGCCGACAGTCAGCCCACGGTGTTCATTAAACACAGCCTCAGTATTGTCATAATCAAAAGCATGACTCCAGTCCTGATCCAGATGTTTACCCAAACGCAGCGCAAAGTCAGCCGCAATCTGCCAATCCGGTCGACTCAGGCCAGCTGCTGGTAAAGCCTGCTGCAGATGGGTAATTCGGCGTTCAGAATTGGTAATGACCCCCTCTTTCTCCGCCCATCCGGCGGCAGGGAATAAAACATGAGCAAACTGTGTGGTATCTGTCGGATGATAGGCATCGGAAACCATCACCAGTTCAGCTTTTTTCAGTGCTGATTCAGCCCGTTTGGCATCGGGCATGGATACAACCGGATTGGTGCAGACGATCCATACCGCTTTGACCTTGCCCGATTCCAACGCATCGAATAATTCCGTTGCAGTTAATCCGGGCTTTTGTGAAAGCGTATCCACAGCCCAATAATCGGCCACTTCTTTACGGTGCGCCGGATTACTATAATCACGATGTGCGGCCAGCATATTGGCCAGCCCCCCCACTTCACGCCCACCCATGGCATTGGGTTGGCCGGTAAGTGAAAATGGCCCACTACCAGGCTTGCCTACCTGACCTGTAGCCAGATGCAGATTCAGCAGCGCATTGTTTTTATCCGAGCCGGAAGTGGATTGATTCAAGCCCATCGTCCAGAGCGACAGCGTTTTATTCTCGGCAAACCACAATGCCGCTTTGACAATATCAGCCGCCTCAAGTCCGCAGATCTCCGCCGCCTTGCGCGGTGTCATGGCTTGCACAGCATCACGCACCGCTTCAAAACCCTGTGTATGCTGTTCAACATAGTGCTGGTCAATTAAATCTTCCCAGATCATCACATTGAGCATGGCCTGCAGCAATGGCACATCAGTACCCGGCTTGAGCGGCAAATAAAGATCCGCAATCGAGCAGCTATCGGTACGGCGCGGATCGGCCACGACAATTTTCAAATCCGGATTGGCTTCTTTGGCCGCTTCCATGCGACGAAACACAATTGGATGTGCATAGGCCGGGTTGGCTCCAATAATAAAATAAGACTCAGCCAGCTCGATATCATCATAACAGGTCGGCGGTCCATCAGCGCCAAAAGCGCGTTTATAACCCACCACTGCGGATGACATGCACAAGCGCGAATTGGTATCGATATTATTGCTGCCAATAAAACCCTTCATCAGTTTATTGAAGACATAATAATCTTCGGTCAGCAGTTGACCGGAAACATAAAAGGCCACCGCATCCGGGCCATGTTCACGAATGATCCGGGCAAACTTCTCTGCTCCGAAATCGAGTGCAGTATCCCAATCCACCGGCGCAAACGGCGCATGCAAAGCAGTCCGCAACTGCGGACGCAACAAACGATCATCGGTACGCACGGTATGGTGTAACTCGCGCCCCTTGGAACAGAGTTTACCGCGATTGGTCGGGTGTTGTTCATCACCAGCCAACGAAATAATGCGCTGACCATCAGTCTCCAATCGAATTCCGCAACCCGTGCCACAATAAGAGCAGGCACTATTCACTGTTCGAGTCATTCCCACTCCTTCATTCCAATCCGTTTATTCTATGACACATCATAAACCACAAAGGCACGAAGACACAAAGAACAAGCAAATCATATTGTAAAATCAACCAGCATGATTTAAAAACACAGCCTCCGCGCGACTGAAGCCGCACGGCCTGCCCTTTAAAGTTTTACTTTGTGCCTTCGTGCCTTCGTGCCTTCGTGCCTTCGTGCCTTCGTGCCTTCGTGCCTTTGTGCCTTCGTGCCTTCGTGGTGAAATATTTTGACATTACGCTTTTAAACTTAGCCCAAGCTCAAAAACACCTGACCATCCTCTACTTTCGTGGCATAGGTTTTGACACAGCCGTGATCGGGCGCTGCGACTTCACCGGACTCCAGACTAATGCGCCAATTGTGCAGCGGGCAAAGAATATCATCACCGGAAAGAATGCCTTCGGC
>JAUZQK010000044.1 GCA_030951025.1 Mariprofundus sp.
GCATAAGGAAACATATCTCGACCATCTTGATTAGCTCGATGCTTTCCACCCAGTGAAAACGGTTGACAAGGCGGACCGCCCGCCACGACATCAACCAAGCCTACGCTATGCAAATCAAAATCTTTGATATCACCAAAAAAAACCTTCTCTGGCTCAAAATTAGCAGCAAGCGTTGCGCATGCATGTTTATTGCATTCAACAAATGCTGAATGTTTAAAACCTGCTGTTTCAAGCCCTCTTGCCAGTCCACCAGCGCCAGAAAACAGTTCGAGCGAACGCATAAACTAGCCGGCACCTTTCAGGTGATTTTCAATACTATTTAAAATCGCCTGTTCGTTTTTGAACGCGCCTTTGCATCTATCCGCCCAAACACGACCTGAGTGAATCACATCCCAATCTGATTTCGCTTGCTCATAGCGACCTTTACCCGGATCGTGATTTCCAAAACCATCGAGAGCAGTATTCCATAGTGGCATATTCAGTTTAATAAGTGCGGCCTCAATGGTGCTGATCATATCAGAAGTTTCTTGTTCAAAAATAACAAACCGGCATGAAAAATCTTCTGTTGCGAGGTCTTTCCCCGCTTCAATGCTGCGACTATGCTCTTTGAGTCTGGAATATAATTCGCGAGATTGCGTTCCTGTGGCATCCGTTACTCTGGATTGCCGCCACCCTTTGGGTACTGCCTTGCCAACATAGATAGGGTAACCATAGAAAAGGCGATTTAGATCTGCATACTTTTTATAAATCGGGTTTCTCCCCGTATAATAAAGCGCATATACGCCTGTACCCAAAAAGGATTCCAGAGGTGGTAAAGCGTGAACCGGGGTTCCATTGAAAAATCGAATGGCATCTTTGACCAGTTCCGAAAACGCATCATTCCTATACACGTGTTTATTTCGATCAAACGCTAATGTTTTCACGCTATTCACATCCCCACCCTAGCCAAGGCTAATGATATATCCTTCTCTAATTGCACATTATCACCGTGTATGGCCATCGGCACTTGGTGCTTAAACCATGTCACCTGGCGCTTGGCATAACGCCGTGTGGCAGTAATGGCATCCGTTAGCGCTTGCTCCAGACTCATCTTATCAGCCAAATAATCCAATAACTGACGATAACCCACCGCCCGCATGGCCGGGTGTGTGTCCGGCAGCTGTTGATCGAATAACCAACGCACTTCATCCAGCCAGCCCGCCGCTATCATCGCATGACAGCGATCAGCCAAACGCTGGCGCAACACATCGCGTTCCACATCCAGCACAAACACAGGACAATCAATGGCCGGAATATCCGCCGCCTGCTTTTGCCACAGGCTCAAGGCTGTGCCCGAACTCTCATACACACTCAATGCCCGCATGATACGCTGGCTATCGCCCACCTTCAGGGTATCAGCCAGATCAGGGTCAGCATCCTGCAGCATTGCATACAAATGCGCAGTACCGGCCTGCTGTTGCAATACCTCCAGCCGCTGCCGCACCGACTCATCCACCGGTGGAATATCTGCAAAGCCTTCGGTCAATGCCTTCAAGTACAAACCCGTACCACCGACAATCAACGGCACGCGCCCCTGTTCATTTTCAGCCTTGATATGAACACGCGCTTGCTTCGCCCAACGTGCCGCCGAATACATATCCGGTAGTGCGCAGCAATCAACCAGATAATGCGGCACTGCATCCCGTTCAGTAGCTGTCGGCTTGGCCGTACCAATATCGAGTCCTCGATACAACTGCATCGAATCGCAGCAAATCAGACTCGTGCCCGCAGCCTGAGCCACAGACATCGCCAGTGCAGATTTGCCTGTGCCGGTTGCGCCCATCAGGGCAACAGCCTGCAATGCTTCAGACACAATTCACCAACCAGACTCGCATAATAGTTTAATCGTCAATTAGAGCCGTTACCCCTTTCGCAGTACAACCAAGCGTTACTGTGGTCATATCCAGCGGCATGGATAGTGTTTTACTTAGATCCATCGTGCCCGTTAATGATTTCACACCATCGGCAATCACTTGATAAGGAATAGCCGCACAATTGCCATTGGCCTGCAGTACCAACCGTGCCATCTTTGATTTACTGGCGATCACACCCGGCGTACCATGGTCGATCAAATAAGAATATTTAGCAGCGAAGGCTTGTGCCCCGAAAGGTAAACACATCAATAACGAACATAAAATAGTTTTGCGCAACATAAAATCTCCTGTGAAATAATGATATATACGATGACCTTTGCATTCACCAGTATACCCAATAGCTACGATGAAACGCATCCGTATACAAGAGCAATGCCATTTCGAAGTATTTAATCTTTTCTGCCGAATAAGCGATCCAGATCATTCAACGAGAGCGAGATATAAGTCGGGCGACCGTGGTTGCACTGGGCTATATTGGGGGTTTGCTCCATTTTTCTAAGCAGCGCCTCTTGCTCGTCGTGTGACAGCACTCGACCGGATTTGATCGAGCCTTTACAGGCGCGGTTGCCCAGCCAGCGCTCTAATATACGCGCCTGACCACTGCTGCCCGCTTCAGCATCCACT
>JAUZQK010000045.1 GCA_030951025.1 Mariprofundus sp.
GTGATGTCGTACATCCTGTACTCCACCCCTGCGGGGCGTGCTAAAGCACGTCCAATTTGGCTTTCCTGCCGGTTTGTGATGTCGCACATCCTGTACTCCACCCCGGCGGGGCGTACTAAAGCATGTCCAATCTGGCTTTCCTGCCGGTTTGTGATGTCGCACATCCTGTACTCCACCCCTGCGGGGCGTGCTAAAGCACGTCCAATTTGGCTTTCCTGCCAAATTGTCATACACCGGCATCAGCTGTTTGCTGACGGAGAGTGTTAGCGGGTGCAAGCGGGTTCCAGAACCTCTTGCGAATATGATGCCTTTCATGCGCTGCTCTCTTGAACCACTTGCGCCGGCTTGGCGGAGTTGATCACGCCATTCACCTCAAGATAAGTCATCACCTGATCCACGCATGCATCCAATGCCAATGCGCCTGTCTCCACCATCAATTCAGGCTTCAGGGGCTCTTCATACGGTGATGAAATACCGGTGAAATTTTTAATTTCTCCAGCCCGCGCCTTGGCGTACAATCCCTTCACATCGCGCGATTCACACTGGTCAACCGATGCATGGCAATACACTTCGATAAAATCCCCATCACCCACCAATGCCCGCACACGATCCCGATCGGCCCGAAAGGGAGATATAAATGCCGTCATCGCCACTACGCCCGCCTCAATAATCAGCTTGGACATCTCACCGATGCGACGGATATTTTCTTGCCTGTCCGCATTGGAAAAATTCAAATCGGAACAAAGCCCGTGCCTGACATTATCACCATCAAACACAAACGTCCGAACACCTGTCTGATATAAGCGCTCCTCCACAGCATGCGCCAATGTCGATTTTCCAGCCCCGGACAAGCCGGTAAACCATAAAATCACGCTGCGATGCCCATTGGCAAGCTCACGCCGATGCCGCGTTACCGTGGCTTCATGCCAGACTACATTTGTGCTCTTTGTCATAAACCCACCCTCAACTCATGATTGTTCATAGTTTTTGATTTTCCTTTGCGTCCTCTGCGGTGCCCCCCCCCCTATACTTACACTTCAACACCACAGAGAAGCAAGCGAATCACTCCACAGTCAAGTCATCATCGATCTTATCCAGTTTTTTATCACCAATGCCCTTCACCCGGGTCAAATCATCCACCGATTTAAATGCGCCATGAGCTTCACGGTAGATAATAATTGCCGCTGCAGTTTTTTCACCTATGCCTTTCACCGACTGCAGCTGCTCTGCTGTTGCCGTATTGATATTCACTTCTTCTGCTGCAAACACAGATCCCGTTGCCATGACCATGCTCAGCATCGCTGCCAATATAAATAATCGCATCTTCACCACCTCTCCTTCTCCATTTTTATGGGCTCAAACCCACCGTTCAAAACATTTATATAGCCTCACGATAAGATGCATAAGCGGCAGCAATGCCATCGGCAAGTGATATCTTCGCCTTCCAGCCCAAGGCGTTCAACAGACTCACATCCATCAACTTCCTAGGCGTGCCATCGGGTTTTGATGCATCCCACCGCACTTCCCCTTCAAAACCAACCTCCGCCTGCACCAGTTCCGCAACATCACGAATCGTAATATCGCTGCCCACACCAACATTAAACAACCGGCAATCACCCGCCATCTCGGACTTCATCATCAAAAACAAACAGGCATCGGCCATATCATCAACATGCAAAAATTCACGGTAAGGCGAGCCTGTGCCCCAAAGCATCACGCGAGGAGAATCGCCCGTGGCGTGCAACGATTGATCCGCCGCGCGCGTCAAGGCCAGACTGGAGAGGATATCAGCCGGTATTTGTCCATAACGTGTTTCATCTGCGGCGATGGCATGTAAATCGCCCTTCAGCGCCAGCTTGGCCAAATGAAACTTACGCATCAAAGCCGGCAACACATGCGACTTCTCCAAATCAAAATTATCATTTGGCCCATACAGATTGGTCGGCATGGCCGAAATCACATCAAAACCATATTGCTTGTGATAGGCCTGACACATTTTTATGCCGGCTATCTTGGCAATCGCATACCATTCATTGCTAGTTTCCAATTCACCGGTAAGCAAACACGATTCCTGCATCGGTTGCGGTGCCAGTTTGGGATAGATGCATGATGAACCGAGAAACAATAATCGTTTCACCCCATTACGATAGGCGGCATCAATGGTGTTGGTTTGAATTTGCAGGTTTTCACGAATAAAGTCAGCGGGAAAACTACCGTTGGCCAAAATCCCGCCCACTTTGGCTGCCGCCAATATGACATAATCCGGTTTCTCGTCTGCAAAAAATGCATCCACAGCCGCCTGATTGCGCAAATCCAGCTCAGCCGATGTGCTCAATAAAAGATTATCAAAGCCTTTGCTTTGCAATGCCCGTACAATCGCCGATCCCACCAGACCGCGATGCCCGGCAATATAAATCCTTGCATCTTTTTTCATGATATTTCCTCAAACAGCAGTGATTTCATCAATCAGTTCTCCACTGCAACGGGCATATCGTAACCATGCTGTTTCAACAGCGCGTGACGCTTGGCGACCTTAAGATCTTCGCACACCATTTCAGCGCACATCTCCTGCACCGTAATTTCCGGCACCCAGCCCAGCTTTTCTTTGGCTTTGCTCGGATCACCCAACAAGGTTTCCACTTCTGCCGGCCTGAAATAACGCTCATCAACCTGAACAATCACATCGCCCACCTTAAGTGCCGGTGCATCATCCCCTGTGATTGATTCAACCATGGCTTTTTCTGCCAGCCCCTCACCTTCAAAGCGCAGCACAATGCCCATTTCAGCAGCCGACCACAGAATAAACTGGCGCACCGAATACTGCACTCCGGTTGCAATAACAAAATCTTCCGCTTCATCCTGTTGCAACATCATCCACTGCATGCGCACATAATCCTTGGCATGACCCCAATCGCGCAAAGCATCCATATTACCCATGTACAAACATGGCTCCAGACCCTGGGCAATATTCGCCAGACCTCTGGTGATTTTACGTGTCACAAACGTCTCACCACGGCGTGGCGATTCATGGTTAAACAAAATCCCATTGCACGCATGCATGCCATACGATTCACGGTAATTCACCACAATCCAATAGGCATACATTTTCGCCACCGCATAGGGTGAACGTGGATAAAAAGGGGTGGTTTCTTTTTGAGGTATTTCCTGCACTTCACCAAACAGCTCGGACGTCGAAGCCTGATAAAAACGGGTTTTTTTCTCCAGACCAAGCAAGCGAATTGCTTCGAGCAAACGCAACGTACCCAGGCCATCCACATCCGCCGTATATTCAGGCGATTCGAAACTCACCGCTACATGCGATTGTGCGCCCAGATTATACACTTCATCCGGCTGCACTTCCTGCAGGATACGTGTCAAATTGGACCCATCGCTTAAATCGCCATAATGCAATACGAAATTCTTATGATCCACATGCGGATCCTGATAAATATGATCCACCCGCTGGGTATTAAACGACGAAGAGCGGCGTTTAATACCATGCACTTCATAGCCTTTTTGCAGCAGAAACTCCGCCAAATAAGATCCATCCTGACCGGTCACTCCGGTAATTAACGCCTTCTTCACACTGCCCTCCAAAATCTTCCCCAATTGTAGACGATAATTTTAATATTTGTAATGTGTAATCACCCTCCACACATGCTACTTGTTCCCATAAGAGGACAAATTCTACCCCCACAATGAACCTGCTGCATAAAAGCTTGAATATAAAACAAAACATCCCTATACATAGCCCATGTTACGTATCCTGTTTTTACTTTTCATCTCCGTGCCGTTGCTGGAACTATGGTTACTCATCGAAGTCGGCAGCAATATTGGTGGCCTTTCCACCATTGCCCTGTGTTTGTTTACTGCTGCACTCGGCGGCTTCTTGATTCGCTGGCAAGGCATGAGCACATTGATTGATGCACAAAAACGCATGGCTCATGGCGAAGCACCCATTGAACATGGCTTGCATGGCATGATGATCGCGCTGGCCGGCATATTGCTCTTCACGCCTGGCTTTATCACTGACAGCTTGGGCTTTTTATTGCTCTTCCCTCCGTTTCGTCGCTTGCTCATCAACCGTATCCCCTTTCAAAAGATCAATCAGCCCCAGCCAAACAAACCATCCCAAGCAGGGCATGATGATATCATTGAAGCTGAAATCATCACCCACGACAAGCATATCCCATAATTCGTCAGCGCTTGACCTGCATTACCCCACCCGTACATTGCAGCGACTTGGCATTTAGCAATATTTAATCAAGCAACAGTATGATTCACACACTTATGGAGGTACGTTATGAACCTAGCAACAATGACAAACACTCAGGTCGCAGATGATCGCATCGGCTTTTTGGGCAAAACCTATGGCATGCTCGCCTTATGCATTGCTGCCGGCAGCATCGGCGCTTATATGTCAATCGGGCTCAGCTTCCCACAAGAAAATCCCTTTATGATGTTGTTTGTCATGATTGGTGGTATTTTTCTGGTTCAGGCTGTGCGTCACATGCCTGGCATCAACTTCATTGCCTTGCTTGCTTTTGGCGCCATTACCGGCATGGCCATTTCACCGCTGCTTGGCATGGTGGCTGCAAAATCAGGCACACTGGTTACGCAGGCATTTCTAACCACCGCCGTAGCATTTGTATCACTGACTGCTTACACCTTTATTTCACGGCGTGACTTTTCATTCCTCAAGGGCTTCGTCTGGACTGGCTTGATTGCCATGATTGTGCTGGGTTTATCGAATTATTTCTTCTTTCAATCACCCCTGATGGCCTTAACTTTATCCGGCGTTGGTGTACTGTTGTTTTCAGCGTTCATCTTGTATGACACATCCAACATTCTGCGTGATTATCCCAACGATGAATATATTTCAGCAGCACTTACTTTATACCTGGATGTATTCCTGCTCTTCCAGCATGTACTTGCCTTGTTCGGCATGTCAAATGACGACTAGAGAAGCCTCAGCCTTTGAAAACAATCATGCAGCCCCTTACCGGGCTGCATGATTGTTTGAGCCCCGTGAAACATGCGACTAGGCTTGGCTTTTCAAACACATACTGGAGATACATATGTTAGATAAAGCATTGATGGACATCTTGGCCTGCCCCAAATGCAAGGGCGACGTAGAATACAACAATCGTAAAAACGGTTTGCTGTGCCCAGCCTGCCAACTCGAATATCCTATTCGCGATGACATTCCCGTCATGCTGATTGATGAGGCCAAAGACCTGAGCGCTTAAAACACTGGCATGGCAACAATCGTTAAGGCCCTGTTCTATCTGATTCGCTTTTTACCCGTGCGATGGGCTGGCGCGATGGGTGCAGGTCTGGGGCGCATAGCTTATTATATCGATGGCCGCCATCGTGATATTGCCATGCGCAACCTATCACGCGTTTACCCGCAACAAACTCAAACTTGGAAACAACGTATCAGCCGTGAATCATTCGCCGAACTGGGGCGTACATCCTTTGAAATGCCGCATGTCTTTTTGCGCTCCGCTGATTTCTTGAAATCACGTATCGAATTCGTTGGGCTCGATGAAGTGCGCAAAGCTCAAGATGAAGGAAACGGCATCGTCTTCACATCTTGCCATCTGAGTAATTGGGAGATCGGTGCATTATCGGTATCGCTGGTTGATTCCCCGAGTGCGCAAATGTATCGCGCTGTACGTCAACAGCCACTCGATATTTTTTTGAAACAATGCCGTGAACGCTTTGGCAATCAGATGCATGAGCGCAATGAAAACATGCGCTGGTTAGCCAAAGCCCTCAAACAAGGTCAAAGTGTGTCCATTATGATTGATCAACATTTATCAAACGGCGTACCCGTACCATTTATGGGGCATCTGGCGCGTTCAACCACCTTACCCGCCGCTTATGCCCGTCGCAACAATGCCGCCTTGTTTGCCGGACTGGTGCAGCGCATTGATCGCCAATTTCGTTTTCGCATCGAATTCAAACGCATTGAACTGCCTGGGTTATCCACACAAGAAACCAGCACAGAACAGGATGCCATCGATTGCTCGTCTGCACTGCACGATGTTTACGCACAAGCCATCCACGCTCGCCCCGAATTATGGTTATGGATTCACCGTCGCTGGTTGTATCTCGATGAGCAGGAACAGGCATGAACCAACATAAGCCTGTTTCGCGTTTGCGCTGGCAAGCATCCCTCAAACTCATTTTACTCAAGTGGCGCAACAAAGACTTGAGCAGCGAAAGGCAACGCATCGAAGGCTCCATGCTTGAGACCATACAGTCTTGCGCCGAGGCATATCCTGAACATGCCTCGGCACTCGAGATTGGTGGCGGACCATTGTGTATCAGTCGCCTGCTGACATTCAGGAATAAAACCTACCTCGATCCCCTGATTGATGATTTTCGGCGTTTATTCCCCGGCGAATTACCTGAAGAGGCAGAATACCTGGCAACCACAGCAGAGCATATTAACAAACCAGCCAGTCATTATGAGTTAATTCTCTGCCTGAATATGATTTCCCATTCACTCAATCCGGAACTGATCATGCATGAAATCGAACGTTTATTAAAACCCCATGGCACCCTCATCCTATCCATTCGTACCCATAGCCCAATCGAGGCACGTTTGCATTATTGGGCGCTGCAATACGTTGCCTTTTTGTGCCGCAAAACACGCCCGTATTATTATTCTGCGATTGGTATTCGCCGCACACTTGAACGTCATTTCGATATCATCGATGAAAACAAGCGCAATGCCCGCGCAGTCTGGTTGCCTTTTTTTAAACGTGAACGTTATGTGTTTGTCTGCCAACACAAACAATCGTCATCAGCCAATCCAGCATAGCCCTGCCACAACACATGAAACAACACAGCCCGCATTTATTACTCATGCCACCCAACTGGATCGGCGATGTCATCATGGCACAGCCTGCCTTGCGCACCATTGCAGCGCATTATAAGCAGCACTGTGGCAGTAAAAAGATCACTGTTTGTGGTCGAGGCTGGCTGAATGATTTATTGCCATATCTCGATTTATCAGGTGCAGAATACCAGCCAGATATCCCCGCCGCCGATACCGCTTTTCTGTTCCCCAACAGCTTTCGTTCCGCCTGGCAATGCCGCCGTGCCGGTGTCAAGCATATCATCGCTTACCGCGGCCAATGGCGTAGCCTGTTACTCAGCCGCGCCCTGCCACGCCGCCTCGACACCTTGCTGGAGCACCACCGGCTATTTCACCTCGATATTGCCCGACAACTGGATATCCCCGTGCCAAGCAGTGCAGTAAAACTATCCCCACCTGCACGAGCCAAACAGACTGGCAGGGAAATCATGCAGCAGCATGGTTTGAATCCTGAACGTGTTATTTGCATTGCTCCCGGCGCGCAGTTCGGTGCCGCCAAATGTTATCCACCCGAATCTTACCAAATCGTAGTCAAACAATTGGCTGAAGACGGCTGGCAGCCCTTGATTCTGGGCATGCCTGAAGATCATGATGTTGCTCAGAGAATCCTGAACAACATCAGCACAGCGCACTGGAATGCCGCAGGAGCCACCAGCATGGCTGAAGTATTGTCTGTGATTAGCGCCTGCCAGTTAATGCTCTGCAATGATTCAGGCCTGATGCATATCGCTGCAGGTTTGGGCATTCCGACGGTTACACCCTTTGGCGCAACAGACCCTGCACGCACCTCACCCGATGGGCCGCATGTAAACATCCTCTATCAACCGGCCGATTGCAGCCCGTGTTTGCAACGCGAGTGTCGTGTTGAAGGCCAGCCGTGCATGGCCAATATCAGTCCGGCGATGGTATTCGATGTCTGTCAGAAGATATTACAAGAAAAACCACAATGAAGATTCTCATCGTCAAACTCTCGGCTTTTGGTGATATCATCCATGCCCTGCCTGCGCTCGATGATCTGTTGAATCATCCAGATGTGACAGCAGTGCACTGGCTGGTGGATCAGCGTTATGGTTTTGTGACTGAGATCTTTCCCAGCACGGTCACCGTGCATCAGGTTGCCTTAAAGGGAGAGCACCCTGCTCGCTCAGCCTGGCAAGCCATACGAAAACTGCGCCGCATTCATTTTGATGCCGTCATTGATCTGCAAGGTTTAATCAAATCAGCTGTCCTGGCACGCGCTTGTGGCTCACCGGTATTTGCATTTGATACACGCTTCTTGCGTGAAAAAATAAGTTCTATTTTGACCACAAATATCTCCTTTCATGCCGATGACAAACATGTCGTGCAACAATATCGGCGCATTGCATCTGCGGCCATTGCTTCAAACAACAACAAGCCCGAGCAGGCCATGGCCTATGCCGCACCCCGCATCAATATCCCAAACAGCCGTTGTCTGCCCGATAAACAGCTATTGCACGACCTAAACCTAAGCACCGGCAACTATGTTATCCTGCATGCAGCCGGCGGCTGGAAAACCAAACAATTGCCTGAAAATACCTGGTTGAGCATTGCACGGGCTTTGGTGACCGAAAATATTAAACCTGTATTTAGCTGGGGCAATGCGGCCGAAGCTGCACAAGCGCAAAGCCTGGCTGACCAGAGCAATGCTTACGCCTTGCCGGAACGTTTGAATATGTCAGCATTGGTGGCGTTGATTCAGGCAGCTCGAGCTGTGGTCGGCGCTGATACTGGTCTATTGCATTTGGCAGCCGCACTGGATCAGCCCACAATTACATTCTGGGGGCCTTCGGCATCTTGGAATTCAGCCCCGATGCAAACTGAAACTACACAGCCCAATCAAGGCAAAGGAGTGAAACATTGGCATATCGAATCGAATCCAGCCTGTGGCCCTTGTTTCAAACGCACATGCAATCAATTTGTTTGCATGGATGCGATCAATCCTGAATCCATCATAAGGATATTACATGAGCTCTGAACCAAGTTTTGCGCAAAAGATCTATTCGCTTTTCCTACGCGCCCGTATTCCCGCCAGCATCCTCATGGCACTGGCTATTATCGTCTTTGCCAAACCGACCTTAAGCAGCTGGCTGATCGGTTTCAGCGTCGTTGTGATCGGTGAAGCCTTACGCATCTGGGCTTCCGGCCATATCCATAAATCAGCCCAAGTCACCTGCACCGGCCCCTATGCCATGGTGCGTCACCCCTTATATCTGGGGCATTTCCTAATTGCCTCCGGTTTCTGCATTGCCGGTGACAGCCTGATTGCATTCATCATCGTCAGCATTTCATTTTTCATCATTTATATCCCAACATGGAAAAATGAAGAAAAGAACCTGACCGAACTCTTTGGTGATACCTACACCGATTTCATGGCCAATACCCCTGCCCTGTTGCCGCGCTGGAATCGCGGTGTGTTCAGCGGTTCATTCAGCTGGGGGCTAGTCAGCCAGCATCGTGAATGGAATCATGTGGCAGGTCTCTTGACCGGCATGGTGGCGATGTTTGGCTTAACCTTTTGGGGCAATTCTATTGCGCTATTTTTGCTATCATGGTGGCAAGGTAGCTAATTCGTATGCTGCGTATTATTCCCCTGCTTGCCTGCCTAGCGCTTATTTTCTTTCAACCTGCCCAAGCCAATGCCAGCGATGCAGCCACGCCTCCAGTTCATGCAGTCCAAGCAACACCTACCTCCTGCATGCCATTCATTGGTGAACATTTAAGTTTCAGTATCGGCTGGGAATTCATCAATGCCGGTTCAACCACCATGGACATCATCGCCATCGATAATGGCTGGCAAGTTAAAACCTTTGCGCGCACCAACAAGGTACTCGATGTATTCAAAAAAGTGCGCGATAAAATTACCGCCGAAGGCCTGTGCATCAACGGACGCATGCAAAGCACCGTCTTTGATGCAGATCTACACGAGCGCAAATATTCAGCCAAAAAGCGTACCGATTTTTTATGGCAACAGAATCAAGTCACACATACTCAGAATCAGATCACCGAACACTTCGATGTCGAAGCCGGTCATTTAAGTGTCATTGATGCCTTTTTGGCCGTACGTGCTCAAACACTTACACCGGGTCAAAGCCTCACTATTCCGATTTTTGATTCACGCAAAAAGTATGAGTTGGTGGTCGAGGTGCTGGCCAAAAAAGAGACCTTGAAAGCACCATGGGGTGAAAAAATTAGCTGCATCCTGGTTAAACCCAAGCTCAAAACGGCGGGCATTTTCACACAAAAGGGTGAGATGCAATTATGGATGAGCGATGATGAACGTCATATCCCAATGAAAATGATGGCTAAAATTAAATTTGGCCGTGTCTTTGCACGCCTTACCTCTTATTCCAAAGATAGCCCTCAGAACACGATTCCGCCGACCAACACAACAGCGCCGCAAGCCAGCGCAGCACCATGAACAACGAGGCCCCTATGCACTCACCGCACTCACCGCACTCAGCGCAGTCATCGCACACACCGTCAGATTCCATTTTCGACCATTGCCCGGTCGGATGTCTCAGCCCACTGGAAGATACATCCATTGCCCTGGCTGAAGGCGTATTGAAAAAATGTCCTGATTGCGGCCAGTTGTTAAGCTCTTGCAGCAAGGCATGGTTTGATGAATCCATGCAGGAGTTCGATGTGCCTGAAGGCACCCTACCGAGCGGCCGAAACAAACAACGCTATCACCAACGTATGGGTAAAATCCTTAATCAAGCCAAATTACTCATTTCATCCCCAAGCACAGATCAGCCGCCACGTTTGCTTGATGTCGGTTGCTCCAGTGGTGCGCTATTACGAGTGGCCAAAGCATGTGCTTACGATGCCAGCGGTGCAGAACCCGCCACAAAAGCTGCCGACACAGCCCGTGCGCTTGGTTTTGAAGTATTCCCCGGTTTTCTACAAGATGCATCTTTGCCTGACAACCACTTCGATGTCATTACCCTGTTTGAAGTCATTGAACATTTATTAGAGCCGCAAGAACTGTTACTGGAGATTTTACGCATCCTCAAGCCCGGCGGTGTATTATTGATTGGCACTGGCAATGCAGATTCCTGGACAGTCGACTTTATGGGCGCGGACTGGGAATATTTTGATATTCGCAGCCATGGTGGTCACATCAGTTTTTTCAATCCCAAAAGCATGGCACGCTTGACTGAGCAATGTGGCTTTAAGGTGGAGAGCATCAACACCAAACGGGTGAATATCCGCGAACGTAAAAATGCCTCCAAAGCCATGTATGAAGTAGTTAAAGTCACCCGTGAAATCCTGGCCATGCCAGCACGCTGGTCTGATAAAGGCCATGATATGCTGGCCACCTTGAAAAAACCCGAGCAGTGAAAGCAGGACAGTGAGCAACGGAACAGTGGATAAAGAGTCCCTTGCGGTCGTCATATCAACCTACAATCGGCCAGCGTTTCTTGCCCTTGTACTCGATGGTTATCGCCAGCAGACAGATAAACAGTTCAGCGTTTATATTGCCGATGATGGTTCACGCCCTGAAACAACAGCACTGATCGAAAAGATCAGCGCGTATTTTCCCGTACCGATCCACCATATCTGGCAAAAAGATGATGGTTTTCGCAAATCTCGCATCCACAACAAGACCATTCGACGTATCACAGAAAGCCACACCTTACTCACCGATGGTGATTGCATCCCCTTGCCGGGGCTGGTTGCAGCGCATCGGCGCTTTGCAATCCATCACCCTGCAATCCATCACCCTGCAAGCTCACACCCTGCAGCGCCATCCACAGCCCCACTGGCTAAAGCGAATGACTATTTCATCAGTGGCAGTCGAATCCTGCTCTCAAAAAGCTGGACGGAAAAACTATGCAAGTGCAGCACCATACACACCGATAAACCTATCCTCTGGTGGATCAAAAAACGCTTATCCAATAACATCAACCGCCTCTTACCTCTCATCTTGTCAACACGTTTAGCTGCCCCGAACACGCAGCTTGAAGGTATCCGGGGCTGTCACCTCTCTTGTCCGACAGCCGCACTACTGCGCATCAATGGTTTTGATGAAAGCTTTGAAGGCTGGGGGCGTGAAGATTCCGATCTCACCGCCCGCTTACTGCATGCCGGCCTGAAACGACGCAATCTGCGCGGCCAGCCTGTGTTGCACCTATGGCATCCCGAATGCTCACGTCAGCAACTCGGTGCCAATGACATCAAACTGCAAGCCTGCCTCGATGAACACCGCATCGAAGCCGTGTCCGGGCTGAAACAATTATAAAGTAACTTTTGAGTCAACAGTATCAATTCCACTTAAGCATCCTCATCTGCCGTGTTACATTGCGGGCATGGCAAAAACTTCCAAACAACAATCACATACCCCCATGATGGTTCAGTATTTAAAAATCAAAGCCGAGTATGCGGATTGCTTGTTATTTTACCGTATGGGTGATTTTTATGAGATGTTTTTTGAAGATGCTATTCAAGCCTCAAAGATTCTGGACATCACCCTGACCAAACGCGGCAAAGCCAATGGTGACGATATTCCCATGGCTGGTGTACCCTGGCATCAGGCTGAAAATTATTTGGCACGTCTGGTTGCTGCGGGTAAGCGCGTGGCAGTATGTGAGCAAATGGAAGCGCCCGATGGCTCCAAGGGGCCTGTACGGCGCGAAGTTGTGCGTGTGGTGACGGCAGGCACCATCACCGAATCGGCCTTGCTCGATCAGGCCAGCTCTGCGGCTTTGGTGGCGTGTTTTAAACAGGGCGAAAACTGGGGCCTGGCAGCGGTGGATTTATCCTGTGGTCATTGGCGATTGCTTGAGGGCTGTGGCGCGATGTCGCTGGAGGAACAACTGACGGTATTGAATCCGGCTGAGTTGTTGTTAACGACTGCAGATGAATCAGCCCAAGTCACCACCATTACCCGCCCCGGTGACTGGAGCTTTTCCGCTGCTGTCGCACGCGATCAGCTGGAACAGTCTTTTGGGGTTTCCGACTGGCAATCATTGAACTTGGACAGACATGCACAAGCCGCAGCTGCAACCGGTGCGATTCTGGTATATCTGGGGCAGACACAAAAATGCGCCTTGCAACATCTGGCTTTGCCCGTCTTTATCGAGCAAGCTGAGGGCATGCGCATTGATATGCGTTCGCGTCGCAATCTGGAGCTATATAGTTCACTCAATGGTGATACTAAAACCAGCATGATTGCCGCACTCGATGAAACCAACACAGCAATGGGAGCACGCTTATTACGCGACTGGATTGATCGCCCATTAACCGACTTGAAAGCACTGCATGAACGCCAGAGTGCAGTCAAAAGTTTAATCGATGATCATCAGACTCTCGATGCACTGCGTCAGCATTTGGATGGTGTGCGCGATATGGAGCGCATGCTCACCCGTATTGTATTGAATCGGGCGTTGCCACGCGATTACCGTGGTCTAAGCGATGCATTGCAGGCCTTGCCCGCATTATACCAGTTACTGGCTGATCGCAGCGGTTTATTTGCCGAGATGAATCAAGCCCTGCAAGGCCTCGAAACGCTGGCCGATGAGCTGAGCCGTGCGATTGTCGATTTACCACCGCAGGCTTTTCACAAGGGCGATGTGATTCGCGCTGATTTTGATACCGAGTTGGATCGTTTGCGCGGCCTCGCCAAAGATGCTGGCGACTGGCTGCAGGCTTATGAATCACGTCAACGTGAGCGCACTGGTTTGAATAAGCTGCGGGTTAAATACAATAAAGTATTCGGTTATTTTATCGAGATCTCCAAAGCTCAGGCACAAGATGCACCGGCAGATTATGTGCGCAAACAAACACTGGTGAATGCCGAACGTTTTATTACCGATGAATTGCACAGCTTTGAATCTGAAAT
>JAUZQK010000046.1 GCA_030951025.1 Mariprofundus sp.
GGTCACTCTCGCTGCGTAATTCACCTTCAGTACGCAGAGGAACGCAGAGTAAACTTTTATTCTGCTTTTACTTTGCGTTCTCTGTGGTGAAAGTTTGAGTTTGAGTTTGAATTTATAGAGATAGCAGGAGAATGAAATGGAAGCAATTGCAAATTTGAGTAGGTCAGAAGATCAGTATCTCACCTTTATGTTATCGGGTGAGGAATATGGTGTCGATATTTTGACTGTGCAGGAATTGCGCGGTTGGGAAGAAACGACTCCGATTCCCAATACGCCTTCTTTTGTGCTCGGTGTGATTAATCTACGCGGTGTGGTGGTGCCGATTGTCGATTTACGTGATCGTTTTGGTCTGGATCGTATTGATTATGGTCCGACAACGGTGGTGATTATCGTCAAAGTCGAAGCTGCTGGTAAAGAGCGTGTATTGGGTATTGTCGTTGATGCAGTGTCGGAAGTATATGACATCAATAAAGAAGATATGCAGCCACCACCGGATATGGATGGCTCAATCTCCATCGATTTTGTCACAGGCCTAGCAACCATGGATGAAAAAATGGTGATTTTGCTGGATATCAACAAATTGGTAAATGAAGGTATTTTATCCAATAAGCCAGCTGCCGAGGCGAGTGCTGAGGCATAACACGCAGTCGTTTGAAAGGTTTAAGCATTCGCATGATTCCAGGGAGGAATAAGCATGATCAATAAAAGCAGCATTCAACAGTCGTTGTCGGCAAAAATACTCTTGGCTGTTTTTGTGGTTTTTGTAGTGAGTATGGATGTATCGATTAGCACCAGTCAGTTGGAAGAAAAGTCTCGTGTGCTGGACATGGCTCAACAGCAAATGATTCAAAAAAACGCATCGGCATTTGACAGCCTGAATATGTTGATGCTCACAGGTAGCATGGATGATCGTGGTGTATTGCTTGAAAAACTGAAGAGCAGTAAAGACATATTGGATGTGCGCTTTTTGCGTGGTGATGCGGTGCGCAAACAGTTTGGGGTTGGTCTTGAGAATGAGCAAGCAGTGGACGCGATTGATAAACAAGCACTGGCTGGCGAGCTGGTCGTGGATTTATCCGATGTGCAAGGCCAGCGCGCTATTACCGTTGCCATACCCTATAAAGCGACATCCAATACGCGTGGGGTGAATTGTCTGGAATGCCATCAAGTGCCTAGCGGTACAGTCAATGGCGCGATTCGTTTGACTATGTCACTGGAGCCGATCTATTCCGATATTGAAGCGGATCTATGGAAAAATATTATCATTAACTCTCTGTTGATTTTCTTTGGCTTGTTTTTAATCCATATCTTATTAAAACGTTTGGTGACCCAGCCATTACAGGCTGCAACAACATCTGCCGGTTATATTGCGGCAGGTGATTTCAGCCATGCGGTAGAATTCGACAGCCAGGATGAAGTGGGTGCATTGTTTACTTCGATGAAGCGCATGCAACATGAGCTGGTGGCGCGCATGGATGAGCGTACAGCGGCCTTGCGTATTAAATCATCGCTCGATCAGGTGGGTACGCCGGTGCTGATTGCTGATCAGGATCATGTTATTTTCTATACCAACCAGGCAGCGGAAACCATGTTTCAAGCCCATCAGGATGATTTTCGTCATCTGGTGCATGGCTTTGATGCCAGCAAGGTGGTTGGCTCCAATATGGATGTGTTCCATAAAAATCCGTCGCATCAACGCCAGATGCTTGATCGTTTGACTGCCCCCATGCTGACCAGTGATTTGGTGTTTAATGATGCGTTTATTGTGCGCATTGCGCTTACGCCGGTACTGGATGAATCGGGTCAACGTGTGGCGACGGTGGTGGAATGGATAGATCGCAGTGCTGAAGTAAAAGCCGAACAGGATGTGGCAGGAATCGTTGCAGCAGTGCAACAGGGTGATTTGAGCCAGCGCATTAGCCTGGAAGGTAAAGAGGGTTTCTTTGTAGATCTATCCAATTCCCTGAATGCTCTGACCGATACCGTGGAGCATGCAGTCGATGATACGATTGCCGGTTTGTCGGCAATGGAATCGGGTAATCTTCACTATCAAACCACCAATGCATATCAGGGTAAGTTTGATGAAATCAAACAATCGAGCAATAACACCGTGGCAAAACTGGCCGAAGTGATTGGTAAAGTGCATGCGGCAGCGGCTGAGGTGGGTGTGGGTTCAGGAGAGATTGCCAAAGGCAATAATACATTGAGTTCACGTACTCAGGAGCAGGCTGCGGCGCTGGAACAAACAGCGGCCAGCATTGAAGAGATTACCGGTACGGTGCAACAAACAGCAGACAATTCACGTCAGGCCAATCAACTCGCCGCTGATGCACGCAAGCAGGCCGAGCAAGGTGGCCAGGTGGCAGATCAAGCGGTCCAGGCGATGGCTGAGATCAATGCCAGCAGTCGTAAAATCTCTGATATTATCGGTGTGATTGATGAGATCGCTTTCCAAACCAATTTATTGGCTTTAAACGCCGCAGTGGAAGCTGCGCGAGCGGGAGAACAAGGGCGTGGCTTTGCCGTGGTTGCAGGCGAAGTGCGCACCCTGGCGCAGCGATCTGCAGAAGCGGCCAAAGAGATCAAGACATTGATCAATAGCAGTGTGTTGAGTGTGAATGCCGGTAGCAAGCTGGTGGATGAATCCGGAGCAGCATTGCATGAAATTGTCGGTTCGGTGGCCAAGGTGGGTGATATTATTGCCGAAATTGCAGCTGCCAGTGTGGAACAAACATCGGGCATTGATCAGATCAACCAAGCCATTGCACAGCTTGATTCCGGTACCCAGCAGAATACAGCCATGGTGGAAGAGTCCGCCGCTGCCAGCCAGCGCTTGAATGATCAGGCTGTAGAATTGAGTGATCTGGTTTCGGTGTTTGATTTGGGTGAACAAAGCAAAGCTGCTGGTGTAGATGCCAGAAAAAACAGCAGGGCATTGCCTGCCAGCGATAATGTTGCAAGGCATCAGAAAGCACCGGTTAAGAAAGCACAGGTTAAGAAAGCAACAACACCGCCTAAAAGCACATCGAACAATGATGATGTCTGGGAAGAATTTTAATCGATGAATGATTGTAGTGATGCAATAAAAACGGGAGAAAAAATT
>JAUZQK010000047.1 GCA_030951025.1 Mariprofundus sp.
GGTATATCGATGATGCCAGGCTTGAAGATCTGGCGAGCGCATTGCAGAAGAGCGGTTATGGGGCATACCTCACATCGTTGTTAGAAGAATAGTTTGCATAAAAGGTTAGGGAATATGAACGAATTTAAGCCGGTTAATATTTTAGTCACAGGCGGTGCCGGTTTTATCGGCTGTAACTACGTGCGCTATATGTTGGCCATAGATGCTGATGTGCGCATCGTGAATCTGGATATGCTGACGTATGCCGGTTCGCTGGATAATCTGAAAAATCTGCCGGGCGAGGTGAATCCCCCAGGGGATATTCTCTGCAGCAAGCAGCATTCACCTAATGGCGATCAGGTGAATTGTGAAACAAGAGAATATCCACTGGAGGAAGCCAGATCAGGTGAATTGCGCAGCAAGAGAGTATCCCCTGGGGGAGAGGGTGCCCTAGGGTGTGAGTCGCGCCACACGTTTGTGCAGGGTGATATCTGTGATCGTGAGCTGGTTGAGCGGCTGCTGCGTGAATATCACATCGATACGATTGTACATTTCGCGGCCGAGTCGCATGTGGATAATTCCATTTCCGGGCCGGAAGTGTTTGTCAAAACCAATGTCATGGGCACGTTCACATTGCTGGAAGCTGCACGCCAGTATTGGCTGGAAGAAGCTGGCCTTGCCCACAACTCCTGCCGTTTCCACCATATTTCAACCGATGAAGTATATGGCACACTCTCAAAGACCGATCCGGCTTTTAGTGAAAACACCCCCTACGCACCAAACTCCCCCTATTCAGCTTCCAAGGCGGGATCTGACCATCTGGTGCGGGCATATTTCCATACCTATGGCCTGCCGGTGACAACAAGTAATTGCTCGAACAATTATGGCCCCTACCAGCACAACGAAAAACTGATCCCGACAATTATCCGCTCGTGCATCAAGCAAACACCGATTCCAGTTTATGGGGATGGTTCAAATATTCGTGATTGGTTGTATGTGGAAGATCATTGCGCGGGCATTGATGCGGTCATTCGCAAGGGCAAGCCGGGCGAGGTGTACAATATTGGCGGCATCAATGAATGGGCGAATATTGATATTGTGCGTTGTATTTGTGCGCTGATGGATGAGATGAGCGGCGAGTCAGGAATCAGGAATCACGAGTCACTGATCGCCTTTGTCACTGATCGCCCCGGCCATGATTGGCGTTATGCCATTGATGCGACAAAGATGGGTCAGGAATTGGCTTGGGAACCAGCTGAAACCTTTGAAACAGGTATCCGTAAAACGGTAGCATGGTATTTGGATCGTGAAGCTGATGGCTAAACAATGGTTCGCGATTCGCACCAAACCCCGCGATGAAATCAAGGCGCGTGATCAGCTGCGTTTGCAAAACTTTGAAGTGTATTTGCCGCTGGTCAATACACGAATCAGCCATGCACGCAAAGTGAGCTGGCAGCCGCGCGCATTTTTTGCCGGTTATTTGTTTATGCATTTGAGTCATGATGAACAACGCTGGACGACTATTCGCAGCACAATCGGTGTCTTGGCTCCGGTGTCCTTTGGTTTGTTTTATCCGCCGATACCGAAGGCGGCGATTGCGATGTTGCAAGCCAGGCATGATGAGCAGGGGTTTGTTTCGGTTGATCTGAAGCCGGAAGCACCATTTAAAGCCGGTGAACAGGTGCGTTTGAATGGGGGCGCGTTAAAAGGCTTTGATGCTGTGTTTGTCGAGATGCGAGGCGAGGACAGGGCTCTGGTATTGCTCGATTGGATGCATAAAAAGACGCGCGTGCTGGCGCAGACAGCGAGTCTTGTCGCGAGTAAATCTTAACGTGTTACGGTTGTGAAGGTGGCGGAGGAAGCGATGGCAGGCAAAGGATTGCTGGATTAATACATCAGGCTGATGCAGATAATAGTCGAATGAAGGTATTTGTTCGTATTGTTGTGTGAACCGGTGCTTGCTTGTTATGATAAAGGAGAAGTATGAATAAAGTTCTGGTTACTGGTGCAGCAGGGTTTATCGGCTCGTATGTGTGCAAGCGTTTATTGGAGCGTGGCGATCACGTAGTAGGGCTGGATAATCTCAATGATTATTATGCTGTCAGTCTTAAAGAAGCGCGGTTGGCGCAGTTTTCCGAACATGAACACTTTGACTTTGTGAAGCTGGACTTGGCAGATCGCAGCGCGATGGAATCGTTATTTGCGACGGAACATTTCGATATGGTCGTGAATCTGGCAGCTCAGGCGGGCGTGCGTTATTCGCTACAGAATCCCCATGCATATATCGATAGCAATATCGTTGGTTTTTTGAATGTGCTTGAAGGCTGTCGCCACAATGATGTGAAGCATTTGCTTTATGCATCGTCATCGTCGGTTTATGGGGCGAATGAAAGCATGCCGTTTTCGGTGCATGATAATGTCGATCATCCGGTTTCATTGTATGCGGCCAGCAAAAAGGCCAATGAATTGATGGCGCACAGTTATTCTCACCTCTATGGTTTACCAACGACTGGTTTAAGGTTTTTTACCGTTTATGGTCCGTGGGGCAGGCCGGATATGGCTCCGATTTTATTTGCCCGTGCGATTCTGGCGGGTGAAGCGATTAAAGTGTTTAATCACGGCAAGATGAAGCGTGATTTTACTTATATCGACGATATCGTCGAAGGTGTGATGCGGGTGCTCGATCATACGGCTGAAGCAGACTCGACATGGACAGGTAAAAAGCCTGATCCGGCTTCGAGCAAGGCACCATGGCGTATTTATAATATAGGTAACTCTGAGCCTGTTGCATTGATGGATTTTATCGCAGCGATTGAAAAAAATCTGGGCATAACAGCGCAGAAGAATTTCATGCCCATGCAGGACGGCGATGTGCCGGCCACATTTGCCAATGTGGATGATCTTGTGCGAGATGTGGGCTACAAACCATCGACGACAGTAGATGAAGGAGTGGCCAGGTTTGTGGCTTGGTATCGTGATTATTATCAGCTTTGAGACGCGGGCTTATGGTGAGCACTAGGAGCCTGTCGGACTTAGGGTGATCGTAGCGAGCAGGTGGGGAAGTGAGTCAAAAACAGCATGATTTTGAGAATCATAGTGGCAACTATGTGACGATAAATCAGGATATTTTAGGCCACTTACCCTGCCGCGCAGTAG
>JAUZQK010000048.1 GCA_030951025.1 Mariprofundus sp.
AGATTGAAAGCATACTTTATTATGTTTCTCCTTTGTGCCTCTGTGTCTTTGTGGTTCATGGTTTTCATGCGAAAATATCCTGTGCTTTTTTTAGTGCCGTAAACAATACATCGACTTCAGCTTCGGTGTTATAAATCGAAAATGACGCGCGTGCGGTGGCCGCAACCTTGAAAAACTGCATTACCGGCATCGCACAATGATGACCAGCACGAATCGCAACACCTTCACGATCGACAATCGTACCCAGATCATGCGGGTGCACACTATCGAGCACAAAGGAAAGCACACAGGCTTTATGGCGCGCCGTGCCAATCTGACGCAGGCCATCAAAGGCCTCTGCTTTGGCCGTGGCATAAGCCAGCAACCCTTGTTCACGTTGGCCGATGGCTTCAAAACCTATGCCTTCGATATATTCGATGGCCTTACCAAAACCAATCGCACCGGCGATATGCGGTGTGCCGGCCTCGAATTTATAGGGTAGATCGTTGTATTCGGTTTTCTCAAAGCTAACCATGCGAATCATGTCGCCACCACCCTGATAGGGAGGCATGGCATCTAAAATATCTGTTTTGCCTATCAAGACACCAATACCGGTCGGGCCATACATTTTATGGGCGCTGGTGACGTAAAAATCACAATCCATGGCTTGCACATCAACCGCCAAATGCGCTGCAGCCTGTGCCCCATCTACGAGCACCCTGGCACCGACGGCGTGAGCTTTTTGAATGATTTGCTCAACCGGATTGATCGTGCCAAGCGCATTGGACATGTGCACCACGCCAACCAACTTGGTGCGCTCAGATAGTAGAGCTTCAAAGGATTCCATGATCAACTCACCGGCATTGTTGATCGGTGCAACTTTTAACACGGCTCCGATGCGTTCACACAACATCTGCCACGGTACGATATTGGAATGGTGTTCCATGTGGGTGATCAAGACTTCATCACCGGCTTTGATATTCGCACCACCCCATGATGTGGCAATCAGATTGATCGCTTCTGTGGTGCCGCGTGTGAAGATGACGTTTTCAGTAGCGCGGGCATTAAAAAAGCCTGCGATGCGTTTGCGCGCGCCTTCATAATCGGCTGTCGCACGTTCGGATAAGGCATGCACGCCACGATGCACATTGGCATTGTCATGCTGATAATAATGGCTGATGGCATCAATGACGCATTGCGGCTTTTGGGTGGTGGCTGCGTTATCGAGATAGGCCAAAGGCTGGCCATGAATCTGCTGCTTCAAGATCGGAAAATCAGCCCGTATTTTTTTAATATCAAACATATTTAAACCCTCGAACCACGAAGACACAAAGACACGGAAAAAGGCATCATATAGACTTTCTTTGTGCCTTTGTGTCTTTGTGGTAAATATGTACTCATCCCAACAATCCTTCCAGATCAGTCATATTGGGTAATTTGGCAAATGCTTTGTGCTCAATAAAACGACGTACAGCGGGAATATCCATGGCTGTTAAAATTTCATCGGCAAACGCAAAGGTGAGCAATTGACGCGCTTCTTCCGTCGATAAACCACGCGATTTCAGATAAAACAATTGGTCTTCATCCAGCTGCCCGACCGTAACTCCGTGGGCGCATTTCACATCGTCATTGTAAATTTCCAGTTCAGGTTTGGTATCAACTCCGGCATTTTTCGATAACAACAAATTCCCGTTTGATTGTGCCGAATCTGTTTTAATCGCACCCTCGGCAACCACAATCTTACCATTGAATACCGCATGCGAACGGCCATCAAGCACCGTGCGGTAGTTTTCACGGCTGCGGCAATGCGGCGCGTTATGATCGATGCGGGTATGGTGATCGATGTGCTGGCGACCAGATGCCACAAACAGACCGTGCAACGCACATGATGCGCCCGGCTCTGCCAGATCCACCACGATGTCAGCCCGTGATAATTGTGCCCCGAGCTCCACAGCATGCAGGATATAACGGCTATCACGCGCCTGTTTAACTTCAACCCGGCCGATATGGAATTGTTTATCACTCTCCAACTGCAAACGATAATGGCGCAATTCAGCATTTTCACCCAAACGCAAATAGGTGGCGATATTGCTCAAAGCAGCATCGCTACCCGCTCCAACAAAATGTTCAATCAGGGTGACTTTTGCATTGCGCCCTAACATCAAGCCGTTCAATACATGCGCCGTGCTGCTGCCGTTATGGATGATATATAGCGGTTTATCAAGCTGCACATCATCGCCAATGCAAGCGCACAGGCCATCACTGGCCAGAGCAGTATTGGCTGCCATCAGGCCATTGAACAAGGGCGCAGACTCATCTACGTGAAACAGGCAATGGCCACGCTCTGCTGTGTCATTGGCTAGGAAATCAGCCAACGGCAACATCTGCACACCAGTTGGTAAATTGGATTGTTCAGCCTGAAACTGTCCAGCCACAAATACCAAGCGATAGGCATCCAGATCATCAATGACATGCACATCAGCAGGTTCAGTCTGTGCAGCCGTTACCCACCACGATTCACCGAGCACGGCACTTAAACGTGATAGGTCAGTATATTTCCAATCTTCAGCACGTTTGCCTGGCAAACCGGTGCGCGCGAACACATCGGCAGCTTGCTGACGCAGTGCCTGCACACCGGCATTACCGGGCAAACCTGCAATATCCAGGCGAATATCGTTCAGAGCTACATCACTCATGCGGCAGCCTCTGCTTTGACCCAATCGTAACCGCGTGATTCCAGTTCCAGAGCCAGACTCTTATCACCGGTTTTGAGGATTTCTCCATCGACCAAAACATGGACAAAATCAGGCTCGATATAATCCAGAAGACGTTGGTAATGGGTGACCATGATAATGGAGCGTTCCGGACTACGCAGCGCGTTCACGCCATGGGCGACCACACGCAGGGCATCGATATCGAGGCCGGAATCGGTTTCATCAAGCAGCGCCAGAGTGGGCTCCAATACGGCCATTTGAAAAATCTCATTGCGCTTTTTCTCACCGCCGGAGAAACCTTCATTCACACCGCGTGATAAAAACGATTGATCCAGCTCGACTAATTTTGCTTTCTCTTTAACCAACTGCATGAAATCAATCGCATCGAGCTCTTGCTCACCCTGATGTTTGCGTTTGGCATTCACACCGGCTTTTAACATATAAGTGTTATTCACACCGGGAATCTCAACCGGATATTGAAAGGCCAGAAACACACCTGCCCAGGCCCGTTCTTCCGGTGCCATAGCCAGCAAGTCGTTGCCCTGATAGGTCACCGAGCCTGCCGTGACTTCATAACCATCTCGTCCTGCGATGACATTCGACAGTGTCGATTTGCCGGAACCATTCGGCCCCATAATGGCATGCACTTCACCTGCACCAATGCTCAGATTGATACCCTTCAAGATTTTTTTGCCTGCCACAGAGGCATGTAAATTTTCAATTTTTAACATCATTAGATCCTATTGACCACAAAGGCACGAAGGCACAAAGTAGTCATAATATAATTCGTTTAATCCCTTGTTTGATAGTAGGGACGTTGAAATTAATCAGCAGCCCAAGCCGAGTGTTGGTTAATTTCATATATGTCATAAGCTGAGCTTGATGAACTTCGTGCATTTGCTCCACAGCTTTAAGTTCAACAATCAATTTATGGTCAACCCATAAATCAATGCGAAGACCCGCTTCGATTTCCAAACCATCATAAATAACAGGGAGCACTACCTGCTTCTGAAAAGGAACACGGCGTTGGGTCAATTCGTGACAAAGACAAGCTTCATAAACTGATTCCAACAATCCTGCTCCAAGATTCTTGTGCACATGAAATGCAGCATCAACGACTTGTCGCGCAAGCTCATTCACTTCCAAGCTGATTGCTTCTGTTTCTCTTTGTGCCTTAGTATCTTTGTGGTTCATACGAAGCCATGACCCAATATAGAGCGAGAAAAGCTATTATAAGCATGAACCAATACATTCCATATTGCTTCTCTTTGCGCCTTAGTGTCTTTGTGGTTCATGTCTTTACCCAACAGCTCCTTCAAGCGATACTTCCATTAAACGATTCGCTTCAACTGCGAATTCCATGGGTAATTCATTAAACACATCTTTACAAAAACCATTGACGATCATATTCACCGCATCTTCTTCTGTAATGCCGCGCTGACGACAATAAAACAATTGATCCTCACCAATCTTCGAGGTGGTTGCTTCATGCTCCATGGTTGCCGTTGGATTTTTCACTTCGACATAGGGGAAGGTATGTGCGCCACATTGATCGCCAATCAGCAAGGAATCACACTGGGTAAAGTTGCGTGCCCCATCGGCATTCTTGCCAATCCGTACCAAGCCGCGATAAGCCTGCTGACCCCGACCGGCGGCAATGCCCTTCGATACAATCGTACTCTTGGTGCGTTTACCGATATGGATCATCTTGGTGCCGGTATCGGCCTCCTGACGCATCTTGGTTAAAGCAACCGAATAAAACTCACCCACCGAATCATCTCCGCGCAACACACAGGATGGATATTTCCAGGTGATTGCACTGCCCGTTTCAACCTGAGTCCAGCTGACTTTCGCACGCTCACCACGGCATTCAGCCCGCTTGGTAACGAAGTTATAAATACCACCCACACCATTCTCATCACCCGGATACCAGTTTTGCACTGTGGCATATTTGATCTGCGCATCCTTGAGCAGCACCAGCTCCACCACAGCTGCATGCAGCTGATTTTCATCGCGTTGTGGTGCGGTACAGCCTTCGAGGTAGGATACATAAGCCTCTTCATCGGCAATGATCAGGGTGCGTTCAAATTGGCCGGTGTTCAAGGCATTGATACGAAAATAGGTCGATAGTTCCATCGGGCAACGCACACCCTTGGGAATATACACAAATGATCCATCGGTAAACACCGCTGAATTCAAGGCGGCATAAAAATTATCACCACTCGGCACTACCGTACCAAGGTATTGCTGCACCAGCTCCGGGTATTCACGCACTGCCTCTGAAATCGGGCAGAAAATCACGCCCACCTCTTTCAGTTTATCTTTAAAGGTGGTGGCAACTGAAACCGAATCAAATACCGCATCGACTGCTACGCCGGCCAGAAACTCCTGTTCACGCAAGGGAATGCCTAGCTTTTCATAGGTTTCCAATAGTTTCGGATCGATTTCGTCCAGACTCTTCGGCCCATCTTCTTTTGATTTCGGGGCGGAATAATAAGAGATGGATTGATAATCGATCTGTTTATAATTCACATGCGCCCAATGCGGCTCCGTCATGGTCAGCCAATGGCGATAAGCCTCTAAGCGCCATTTGAGCAACCATTCTGGCTCATCCTTTTTGGCCGAAATATGACGAATCACATCCTCATTCAGCCCCGGTGGCAGGGTATCGGTTTCGATATCGGTAATAAAACCAGCTTCATATTCGCTGTTGGCGAATTCTTCCGCTGTTGTTTCGACTTTTTCTTTGACTGCAGCATTACTCATCGGGTCACCTCTATTGTGTTGCTGGCCACATCACCATGAATGGCGATGCCACGCTGCAAACGAAATACCGGCACAAAGTCCTGTTCGATCATGTCGGCCAGGGAAATATCTTCCAGCGCTTGCCGTACCGCATGGTTGATGCGTTTCCAGTTTCTACTAGTTGAACACACATCATGTTGTTCGCAGGAGCCACCGCCATCGAGATTGCATTCTGTTAAAGCAATCGAACCTTCAAAAACACCGATAACATCGCGCACATTTATCTTTGTAGCCGGACGGGTCAACTCATAACCGCCCTTGGCACCACGCATGGAATTCAACATGCCTTCATGCAATAACATTTGCAGAATCTTGCTGACTGTTGGCATAGGGATATGTGTTGCATCGGACAACTCAGCGGCGGAGAAACGCACCTGCTGCGATGATGCCATCTGGGTCATCAGCAAAACACCGTAATCCGTCAACTTGGTTAATCTCAGCATGCACAACACCTCTATATGCGACAATTCTAGTCCTGATTTCAATCAGGAGCAATATAGTATGAATTAGGGGTATTCTGTAGCCTCTTACAAAAGTCGTGAACGGCGATTACCGGAGGGCTTAGCGAAAGAATTGCGGATCAATATCGTATTTACGCAATAGTTTACGTACCGTATTTCGATTCAAACCCAGCATCTCAGCCACTTTAAGCTGATTGCCATTGCAACGCTCCATGGCCAACAACAGCAATGGCGGCTCGACCTGCTCAAGCAAATGAGCATGGAGGTTGGTGGCCTGCGCATAACCGAGCTGATGCAGATATTGACGTGTGCAGCGTGTGACGGCTTGCGCCAGTGTTTCTTCTTCCACCTGAGAGTTGCCGATATTGCCGAGTGCCAAGGCCACATCGGACAGGGTAATGCTGGCTCCCGGTGTAAGCACAGCCAAACGACGCATGACATTTTTCAGCTCACGCACATTGCCCGGCCAATCGTGGCGACTGAGCAGCTCGACTGCATCATCCAACAAAATCGGTGCCGTCATGCTCAGTTCTTCAGCAGCGGCATCAAGCAGGTGGTGTGCCAGCTCAGGGATATCATCACGACGGTCACGCAGCGATGGAATCTGTACCGGAATAACATTTAAACGGTAATACAGATCTTCACGGAATTTGCCTTCGGCGATATTTTTTAACAAATTCTGATGGGTTGCCGCCAGCAGGCGCACATTCAATACTTTCGATTGATTGCCACCGACGCGCTGTACCTTGCCCTCTTCCAGCACACGCAAAAGCTTGGCTTGCAGGGCGGCAGGCATATCGCCAATTTCATCGAGAAACAACGTGCCGCCATCGGCCTGTTCAAAACGGCCGGTGCGGGCTTTATCCGCGCCTGTAAACGCGCCTTTTTCATGACCGAACAATTCCGATTCCAGCAGTTCGGCGGGAATCGCTGCGGTATTGATGGCAATAAAAGGTTGATCAGCCCGTCTGCTGCGATCATGCAAGGTACGTGCAACCATTTCTTTGCCAGTGCCCGATTCGCCGGTAATCAACACCGTCAAATCAGATTCTGCCACACGTCCCAAAGTACGGAACATCTGCTGCATGGCCTGACTGCGACCAATAATCAGGTTATCTTCAGTCTTGCTAGCTTTCACCTGCACTGGCTCTGTTGCCGGACGCACCCGCTGCACCAACTGCCGCACCTCATCCAGATCAAAGGGTTTGGGCAGATATTCCATGGCTCCGATTCGGTAAGCCTCCGCCGCATGACCAAAGGTGGTTTCAGCCGTCAGCATCACCACCGGCATATTAAGACTGCCTTCAGCCAGAAAATCCATACCATTACCATCGGGCAGATAAACATCGAGAAAGGCGATGTTGATGTCGTCATGCGCCTTGTCGGCGATGAACGCCCTGGCTTCAGCAATGCTGCCAGCCAATAACACCTCGAGCCCTTCCTCTTGCAACACGCGATCCAGAATCCAGCCTATGCCTTCATCATCATCAACCACCAGTGCTTTCATGTTTTTTCCTCACCATCATAGACCTTGATCGGCAAGTGTAGCGTGAATGTTGTGCGCCCCTTGCCGCTATCGACGCTTACCCGCCCACCATGCTCCAGCATGACCCGCTCAACCAAGGCCAAGCCCAGACCGCTGCCGCGCTTTTTGTCGGTAACATAGGGCTCAAACAAACGATCACGTAAATCCAAGGGGATCATTGCACCATCATTGGTAATGCTAATTTCAATCACTTGGCCATCATGACCGGGCAAATGTACCAACGGTGCCATGCGTGTCTGCCATTCAATTTTTTGATCAGCCGCTTCAAGCGCATTCTGCCATAGATTCTCAAGCGCCTGGGTGAAACGCGCCGCATGCAGCAGCGTTTCCGGCAAGCTCGGATCAAATACCCGGCCAATGTAAATGCCTTCCTGATAACTGATCACACCTTGAATCAAACTGTGCACATTGGCCATTTCCATGCGTACAGAGGCATGCGGGCCAACCTGCAGAAAGGAATCAATACGATCCCGAATACGATCCACACCGGTGAGTATTTGCACAACGGCTTCTTTGTTGGATGTCGAAAGGGCTTGCTCGGATAACCACTGGCTAGCCCCACGCAATGCGGCCAGTGGATTTTTTACTTCATGCGCCATTTCCAGCGCAATGCGTGCTACCGCCTCGGCCATTTCATGTCGCCTGGCATGTTGTTCGACTTCACTGCGGCGCGCTTCGGGCACAAAGATGGCTGTCATACCAGCATCAAAAATACTCAAATGTAAGGAGATCGGTATATTGTTTGAACGCATGCACATGGTGTTGTCCGACACACCGCAATAGGGTGTTAAACGATTGAACAAGATAGTCACTTCCGCTTCCGGTGAAAATAAATCCCGTAAATGCTGCCCCCGCAAACGCTGCTCGGATGTGCCGAGGGCTTCTTGCGCGACTACATTGGCCTGCACCAACTCACCTTGAATATTGAATACAATGGTGGGTAATGGCAGTGCCGATAAGCTGATATGATCAGGCAGCAAGGCTCAACCCTGTACCACTTGCATCGACTTCATCAGCCAAGCCAAGAAAATAAGCCTCGGCAAAATCGAGCATCTGCTGCCAATCCTGCATAACTTGAAAATGAGCTCTGAAATCGGCCGATCCACGCAAACCCTTGCTGTACCAGATCACATGTTTACGTGCCAGTTTCGAGGCGCACTGAATACCGTGATGGGCTGCCAAATGCTGCAAATGATCAATGACAATCGCCCAGCGTTCTGCAGGCGTTGGTGAACTGGGTTGCGGCAAACCCATCAGGCTGGCATAGACTTCACCGAGCACCCACGGATTCCCTTGCACTGCCCGGCCAACCATCACACCATCGCAGTTGGAGATGCGAATCATCTCCTGCGCCGATGCGCCATCGACAATATCGCCATTGCCAATCACCGGAATCGATACCGCATCTTTAGCCAAGCCAATATCCGCCCAGTTGGCATGGCCATGAAACATTTGTGCGCGTGTGCGTCCGTGTACGGTGAGCATCTGAATGCCACTCTCTTCGGCAATGTGTGCAATAGATGCTACATTTTTGGATTGATCATCCCAACCGGTACGGATCTTCAAGGTCACCGGCACTTCCACTGCTGCAACCACCGCTTCCAGCACGCGTGCTACCAGCGCTTCATCCTTGAGCATGGCAGAGCCTGCAATTTGTTTGCAAATCTTTTTAACCGGGCAACCCATATTGATATCGACAAAATCAGCCCCGTGGCCAACCGCCCAGCGTGCGGCCTCTGAGACAAAACCGGAATCAGAGCCGGCAATTTGAATCGACACGGGATGTTCATCCGCCCCGAGTTCAGCCATGCGTTCGGTGCGTTCACGCCCCATATCAACCGCACGCGAAGCAATCATTTCAGTCACCACCAAGCCGACACCAAAAGGCTTGCACACACGCCGGAATGGTAAATCAGTGATGCCTGCCATCGGAGCCAGCACCAAAGGGGTGTCGATAAAGTGATTGCCCAGCCTAAAGCCGGGTAATAGCCGTTGATTCAGATTCATGGGATACAAAACCATCCTGTTGCCTAAAAAATGTGCAAGGCTATCGAATTCTTCCGACCTTGCACCTGTTCTGTGCAATCGTCAGCCTCACGGCCATGCAGAACACTCGTCATAACAAAGCCATGCACTGGCCGAATACTCATTTTTTACAGTCGGTGGCTGATCCGCAGCAGTTTCCTGATATTGACTTGCCGCAGATTGCTGTGGCCGGCCATTCCAATGTCGGCAAGTCATCCTTGATGAATGCCTTGTTTGGTCGCAAGGGTTTGGTCAAGACATCCAAGAGTCCGGGTTGTACACGTTTGCTGAATTTGTTTGATGTTGATGAGCGGTTACTGGTCGTCGATTTGCCCGGTTATGGTTATGCCCGCGCGCCTAAAAAGGAACAAAAGCGCTGGATTAATATGATCGAAGCGTATCTGGTCAATGCCGATTTGCAGCTGGTGTTGATGCTGCTCGATATTCGCCATGGCCCGAAAGATTCCGATTTGCAACTCATCGAATGGCTCAATGAAGGTGGCATTCGCTGGTTACCGGTGGCCACCAAGGCCGACAAGCTCTCCGGCAACACGCGCAGCCAGCGCTTAAAACAAATGACCGAAGCCATGGGTGGCATGCTGAGCCCGATGCCAACATCGAGCTTTAAAGGCACCGGCATCGACAAGCTACGCGCCTGCATCGAACAGGAAATGTTCAACGCAAAAGCCACATAAGCCCGCCATCTACGCAGGATCGATCCATCACAGCCGATCCACCACGCCCATCACATTCGAGCCACGGCGCCATCATACTTCAATGCAACTGCCCTGATCTAGCCATAAGCATCTTTGCTGAATGAATCAAAGCCGTTTACCCTGCGCCACCCTGTGGTTTACGGGTCGTGTTGATTGAAGGAGAGCATATGCGTTATGACTGGACAGTAGATGAAATTGAGGCTTTGTTTGAGCTACCCTTTAATGATTTGATGTGGTCTGCCCAGCAGGCGCATCGTAAACATTTCGATGCCAATGAAGTGCAACTCTCCACCCTGTTATCGATCAAAACAGGCGGCTGCCCTGAAGATTGCAAATATTGCCCGCAATCCTCACGTTACAATACTGATGTTGAATCCGAACTGTTGATGAAAAAAGATGACGTCATGAAAGCCGCGAAAATAGCCAAAGAAAAAGGTGCATCGCGTTTCTGCAGGGGTGCGGCATGGCGTGAGCCCAAGGGACGCGCCTTTGATCTGGTCTGCGATATGATCGTTGAAATCAAGGCCATGGACATGGAAGCCTGCGCTACACTCGGCATGCTCAACGCTGATCAGGCTGCACGTTTAAAAGCCGTCGGACTCGATTATTACAACCACAATCTCGATACCGATCCTGAATATTACAAACAAATCATTTCCACCCGCAGTTATGATGAACGCCTCGACACCTTAAAACATGTGCGTGCCAATGGCATGAGTGTGTGCTGCGGTGGCATCGTCGGCATGGGTGAAACACGCCGTCATCGGGCTGGCTTAGTGGCGCAATTGGCGCACATGGAGCCGCATCCTGAATCAGTGCCGGTGAATATGCTGGTCAAAGTCGAAGGCACACCGGTTGCTGATGATGAACAGTTCGCAGCCACATTGGATAACTTTGAATTCATTCGCACCATCGCCATTGCCCGCATCACCATGCCATCATCGCATGTGCGCCTGTCTGCCGGGCGTGAAGTGATGAGCGAAGAAATGCAGTCGTTGTGTTTTTTAGCCGGTGCCAATTCGATCTTTTACGGTGAAAAACTACTCACCACCGGCAACCAGGATGCCGAAAACGATCAGGCTTTGTTTCACAAACTCGGTTTAAAGCCGATGCAGATAAACACCCCATCCAGCCGCCGCATGGTGGATGCATAACGATTATTTTGGAAGTTTATTATCTATCACCCTGGATAATAAACATACACTAGCAGAAGGCCACCTAGATTATGGTAGAGATCAAAACCCAATCAAGAAATAAATAAAGCCGTAACTATTTGATTAAAAAGAAATTTATTAATTTTTCTCTTGTAGAAACAGTCAGATACAAGCATTCAATCAAGAAAAATCATCACGCACACTTAAAGTAGCATTTTTCATTCGCTCACCCCTCAGGTATTTAATGAAGGCATGCGAGACCTTTTTATCACCATTACTGTCATTTTTTTGAGGAGCCTGCAAACTCCACAAACTCACTTGAGGAGCCTGTTTTGCGTTTCAGGCTCCACAAGCGCTATAAAATATAGGCGTCTATTAATCGTCAACTAGAATCAAGAACGAGACAAGAAACACAAGCGAAACCTTAACCAACTGTTTTTAAAGAATTTCATATAAAAAACAGCCTATAAAAATCATTCAATATTTAAAAAAACAAGTACATAATCAAGAAACTTATAACACCAAACCCAGCCGGGAATATAACCTGCTCCTGGGTGTAGCCCCATATACAAATAAAACGCACTAAACCTTACATACATGCATGCATATGTAAGAACCAGGCCAGTATCCTTACATATGGAAACTTATATGTAAATCTAACGGTTTTATGACCATCACCAGGCTAATCCGAAAAAAACGTTAAATAACGTTCAAAGTAAAATACTCGGTTACGCTGATGATAACCCGTCACTTCAACTAAAATACCGTCAACTACCATTTTTTTCAGTAGTGCGGAAGCCACCTGATGACTAATACCCAGTAGCTCAACCACATCATTCGTCATAATGGCTGGTTTGCTGTAAAGATGCTTCAGCAATAGCTGCGCATTTTTTCTCGTTCCCACGCTCCCGCGTGGGAATGCATACCAAACTCACCGCTTACAACAAACATCCAACAAGCCTGCTCTCCCCGCATAATTTCGTACGCTGGAGTATCGCCAGTGAGCTGGATCATCCACATGCTTGCTCTAGTTCGCGCACTCCGCGGTCCTATCCCATACGCTGCGCGGGAGTTCGAACCACCGCAGCCGTCTTATGCATTCCCACGCGGAGCGTGGGAACGAGGGCATTGTCGAGTTTCATGCCGCCGCGCCTTTGCTTGCTTTGTGGTTATTTTGGCTGAGTTCGCCGGTGAAGGCTTTTTGTAGGATGGATTTTTTTAGTTCGTCAAGAACGTTTAGCTTATCTAAATAAATATTTACCAACAGTGATACTTGAGCTTTTGCCTTTAGAAGA
>JAUZQK010000049.1 GCA_030951025.1 Mariprofundus sp.
TGAATGAACCGCGTTTAAATGCAGCACCGAAAGAGGTTAACTGTGGGAAAGCCTGGAAATGGCAAGACAAGCAAGCAGCGCCAGTCTGGCGTGCGAATGCTGGAACAGCTTCAGAAGTAGTAGGCGCAGCTGCGATAGCAGATACGGCAACAACAGCGAAAGCAGCAGCAGAAAAAATCGTTTTTTTCATGTTGTATTCCTATGAATATAAATTTGACTCCGTGGAGCCAGTGCAAATACCGTTCTGGCTAACGGGTGGATTTATAAAAACTCACTCGTTATCCAGACTGGATGGCCGAATGATAATGTGATCCACGTCACTGGGTCAATGCGCCACAGTTTGTTGTGTGTCTTTTTAGCACAGTTGTTTTTATACTCATTCAAAATCGTTCACCCCAGCCCCCCAGGGTGGCCTCTCTTGCTGCGCAAGAGAGAGCGCCCTGGGGTGCTGTGGTGATAAGCTTTTGACTACTTGCCTTAAAAGACGTTTAGGAGTTGCGCTCCAGGATTGTAAAGGCATAGGGGTAGATATTTTTTTCATCGGGCTGATGCTCATCGCGTGAAATCACCTGCCAGGCTTTTCGATCAAATGCAGGAAAGTACGCATCCCCTTCAAAGACTGCATCGATTTCGGTTATATATAAACGATCCGCCAGATCAAAGAGCAGCTTATAGATTTCAGCTCCACCCATGACCATGATTTCTTTTGCATCCGCAACTGCCTTTTTCGCTTCAGCCAATGAGGCAACCACTGTGCAGCCATCAATCTTCAAGTCAGCCTGTTGACTTAAAACAAGGTTCACTCGTCCGGGCAATGGTCGGCCTATCGATTCATAGGTTTTACGCCCCATCAGAATGGGCTTCCCCATGGTATGTTGTTTAAACCAGGCCATATCCGCTGGCAAATGCCACGGCAAGGTATTATTCCGGCCAATCAACTGATTGTTATCCATCGCCCAAATCAATGATATTTTCATACTCTCACCTTTTTATTTACCGCAGAGGACGCTAAGGACGCAGAGGAGAGTCAAAAATATTAAAGAAATTCATGCATGTCTTTGCTTTTACTCTGCGTCCTCTGAGTCCTCTGCGGTGAAAGATTTTGACTTCTTTGAGATTACTGCGCGGCCAGCTGCCTTAATACATAATGTAAAATGCCGCCGTGGCGATAATATTCCCATTCTTTCGGGGTATCGATGCGCACCATGGCGGTGAATGTTTTATCATCGGCTGTGACCGTCACTTCACGCGCTCCATCGCAAACACCAGTAATATTAAACAGCTCATGGCCTGTCAACCCGAGCGACTTGGGGCTATCTCCAGCTTTAAACTGCAAGGGTAAAATTCCCATGCCAACCAGATTGGAGCGGTGAATACGCTCATAACTCTCGGCAATCGCTGCACGGATACCCAATAACGCAGGGCCTTTGGCAGCCCAGTCACGTGAGGAGCCGGAACCGTATTCTTTACCTGCTATCACAATCGCAGGCACCTTGTCAGCCTGATAGGCCATGGCCGCATCATAAATACTCATCGGCTTAGCTGTTGGCACATGAATCGTGACACCACCTTCGGTACCCGGTGCAAGCAGATTACGCAGGCGAATGTTGGCAAACGTGCCACGCATCATGATTTCATGATTACCACGACGAGAGCCATACGAGTTGAAATCTTTCAACGCCACACCCTGCTGACGCAAATATTCACCGGCAGGGGAATCAGCCTTGATGGCTCCGGCAGGTGAGATGTGGTCAGTTGTGACCGAATCACCCAATACAGCCAATACACGTGCCGCTTTGATATCCGTAATTGCACCCGGCTCTTGCGACATGCCAACAAAATACGGTGGATTCTGGATATAGGTGGAATCATCCTGCCAGGCAAAACGCTCGCCTTCTGGCGCAGCCAGATTACGCCAGTTGGCATCACCGGCAAACACATCGGCATACGATTTGGTGAATTGTGCGCGTGACACACCCGATACCGCAGCCACCACTTCCGCCTGCGTCGGCCAGATGTCTTTTAAATACACATCGTCACCAGCGGCACTCACGCCGAGCGGCTCATTGTACAAATCGATATTCATTGTGCCTGCGATGGCATAGGCCACAACCAGCGGTGGAGAAGCCAGATAATTCATGCGCACTTCAGCATGCACACGGCCTTCAAAATTGCGGTTGCCGGAGAGCACCGAACAGACTGCCAAATCACCTTCGGCAATCGCTTTCGATACTTCTGGCCTGAGTGGTCCGGAGTTTCCGATACAGGTTGTGCAACCATAACCGACCACATGAAAACCCAGCGCCTTGAGTGGCTCCATCAAGCCAGCGCCTTCCAGATATTCCGTCACCACCAACGAGCCGGGACCCAGCGATGTTTTTACCCACGGTGCCGATTTCAGCCCCAGTGCGGCGGCTTTCTGAGCCACCAGACCCGCGCCCAGCATCACCGACGGGTTGGAGGTGTTGGTGCAGGATGTGATTGCCGCAATCACCACTGCGCCATCATCCATCTGAGCATCCTGCCCGTTGATCTGCGTGTTGATCATTTTGGAGTTTAAACCTGCTTCCGATTTGATGCGTTCAACAGCTGTTGCGAAGCTGGGCTTTGAATCGATCAGTGAGATTCTATCCTGTGGCCGCTTGGGACCTGAAATCGAAGGCACGACCGTACCCATATCCAAGCCCAATGATTCACTGTAATCGATTGTTACAGACGCATCACGGAACATGCCCTGAGCCTTGGCATAAGCTTCCACCAGAGCGATGTTTTCTTCCGATCGGCCGGATAGGCGCAGATAGTTCAGGGTTTCATCATCAATCGGGAAAATACCACAGGTCGCACCATATTCCGGTGCCATATTGGCGATGGTGGCACGATCAGCCAACGGCAAGTGATTCAGCCCCTCACCATAAAACTCGACGAATTTACCCACCACGCCATGCGCACGCAGCATTTCAACGATCATCAAGACCAGATCGGTTGCCGTTGCGCCTTCTGGCATGGCACCAGTCAATTCAAAGCCAACCACTTTCGGAATCAACATCGAGACAGGTTGCCCCAACATCGCCGCTTCAGCTTCGATGCCACCCACCCCCCAGCCCAATACACCTAAGCCATTAATCATGGTGGTATGTGAATCCGTACCCACCAATGTATCGGGATAAGCCAGACCATCGTCATCGGAGCCGTTGCTATCAACAAATACTGTGCGCGCCAGATTTTCCAGATTCACCTGATGCACAATGCCTGTATCAGGGGGCACGACTTTAAAGTTATCAAAGGCTTTCTGACCCCACTTGAGGAAATTATAACGTTCCCGATTGCGCTCAAATTCAATTTCGGAGTTTTTGGCCAAGGCTGCATCGGAGCCAAACACATCCACCTGCACGGAATGATCAATCACCAGCTCCGCTGGAGCCAGCGGATTGATCTGATCAGCTTTGCCACCCAAAGCCACCACCGCATCACGCATCGCCGCCAAATCCACCACGGCAGGCACACCGGTAAAATCCTGCATCAATACGCGCGCAGGCATGTAGGCGATTTCTTTCGATGGTTCGGCCTTCGCATCCCAATGGATAATTGCTTCCACATCAGAGCGTGACACCACCTCACCGTCTTCACGACGCAATAGGTTTTCCAACAAAATCTTCATCGAAAAAGGAAGATGACTCACATCACCCACCGCCTTCAGGGCATAATAGGTATAGGTCTTATCTCCGACCTGAATACTATCTTTGGCGTTAAAACTATTCTCCATGCTTGGCTCCCACGATTAAAAAAGAAAGCGCAAGCTAGCCACAACCGCCACATTTCAAAAGCACCGTGTATTTAATGTTGATACCGCAGCACCCCAGGGTGATCTCTCTTGCTTCGCATTCACCTTCAGGGCGCGAAGGATGCAGAGGAAGTCAAAGGCACAATATAGTAAGCCTGATCGAACGCACGCAACGCTATTCATCGCAGCTCTGATTTAGCCAACACCTGTATCACAAAACAACACCATGCTTTTTTGCTTTTACCCTGCGTAACCCTGTGTCCTCTGCAGTGAATGCTTTTGACTGCCGTTTTGAGTTTGGCCTATTCCTTGCCAAGCTCCCCCGTTAGGGTCTGGCCATGTCCAATAATCTCTCAGCACGTTTAACGTTTGATGATCTACCCTCCTGGTTTGCCGCAGGCTGCAAACCACGCGATGCATGGCGCATTGGTACCGAACATGAAAAAATCGGTTTTTGCATGGATTCGCTCAAGCCGATCCCCTATGACGGCAAGCGTAGCATCAAAGGCTTATTGGAAATGCTGGCAGGCCATGGCTGGGATCCGGTCGTTGAAGGCAAGAACATCATCGCTCTGAAACGCGGCCTGGCTTCGATCACACTGGAGCCGGGCGGGCAACTGGAACTCTCCGGTGCGCCGCTTGAAACCATTCATCAGACTTGCAACGAAACAACCGAATACCACAAACTGGTACGCAGCATCTCGGATGAGCTGGGCATTGGCTTTCTTACCCTGGCATTTCAACCCAAATGGCAACGTGATGATATTCACTGGATGCCCAAAGCACGTTATGCCGTGATGCGTGATTATATGCCACGTGTTGGTGAGGCAGGGCTCGATATGATGCTGCGCACTACCACAGTTCAGGCCAACCTCGACTTTGCATCCGAAGCCGACATGGCTAAAAAGATGCGCATTTCGCTTTGCCTGCAACCCTTGATCACCGCCATGTATGCCGCCAGCCCGTTTGAAGGTGGTAAGCCGAGTGGTTATTTATCACGCCGTGCAGCCTGCTGGCTTGATACAGACCCGCACCGTACCGGTATTCTACAATGTGCATTTGAGGATGATTTTGGCTTTGAGGCTTATAGCCAATGGGCACTCGATGCACCGATGTATTTCATCATGCGTGATGATGCTTATATCGATTGCACAGGCAGCAGTTTCAGAGATTTCATGCTCGGCAAACTGCCCCAGTTACCCGGCCAGTATCCCGATATGAATGATTGGGAGCTGCATTTATCTACCCTGTTTCCCGATGTGCGCTTAAAACAATATCTGGAAATGCGCGGTGCCGATGCCGGTGCATGGCCGTGGATTTGCTCCTTGCCCGCCCTTTGGAAAGGCTTGCTGTATGATCCACAGGCAGAAGATGCAGCATGGAATTTAATTGCCGACTGGTCGTTTGATGAGGTGAATGGTTTGCGTCAGGCGGTTCCACGCACGGCATTGCAGACCCCGTTCCGCCAAACGACTGTAGTGAAGCTCTGCGAGCAGGTATTGAATATTTCCAAGGCTGGTCTGCAACGCTTAAATCAACAGAATCAAGCTGGTGAAGATGAATCCATCTTTTTAGAGCCGGTCATTCGAGCCGTTGAATCCAGCCAGACACAAGCTGAACACTGGCTAAAGCTGTACCAAAACGAATGGAATGAAGATATTGATCGGGTGTTTTTTGCTGCCATGCATTAACGTTTACCACGGAGTGCACAGCGTACACCCCGGCCAAATAGCTTTTTCCTGCAGTATTCAGTCACGCCCTAAGCTTTAACCACAGATGAGCACAGATTAATCTTTCCTCTGTGTAACTCTGCATCCTCTGTGGTGAACGCCTTTGACTGGCTTAAATCAATCGCTGCGATTGCGGCTGATGCGACTCAATAAGCCCGATACAAAATCCTTGGCCTGCATATATTCCATCAAATACGAGGAAACCTTGCGCACCCGTTTGGATAAATACGATGGACGGGCATGATAACTGAAGGTGTTATGCTGATTGATGCGCTCGCGTACCCAACCTGCATGATCCGGCTCAACAACGGCGGCTTCAGGTACGGCTGACTTTTTAAACAACATCTGAATATCCGGGTCATCCTTGCCCGAAAAACATTCGATCAATTCAAAGCCGCATTGCTCAACCATGGCCTGCAGGGTTTGTGGTGTGAAATTATAAATATGCGCATAATGAAACATACGATCATAGGTAGCAAAAGGGCCGGTAAGATTCGGACATTCGACATAAAACAAACCATCATCATGAATCAGTTCACGCAAATGACGCAAGGCCTTTTGTGGTGATGAAAAGTGTTCGATGACATGAATCAACAGCAGCAGATCCGTGCGTGCGGTTGTTGGTAAATCAAACAGATTGGTATTTTCAACCGAGGCAAACAGACTCTGTTGCGTAAAAGCATTAAAATCATGGTTCGGTTCAATGCCGGATGCAGCAAAACCTTCGCTTTCAAACAGCTTAACCGTGCAACCAATGCCAGCGCCGACTTCAAAGACTGTCTCCACATCAGCCAGAGACGGCTTCAGTTGCTGATGAATGCGTTCGGCATTTTTCCATGCCCGCATAATGCGTCGCTCGGAAGGTTGTGATTCACCATGATAATCCTGCCGATAGCGCGAAGCATAATAGTCATTCACCTCCGCTTCACTCGGCACAGGCACATGCATCACCAGCCCGCAGCCCAGACACAGGCCAGTATCCAAGGCTTGTTGATGCCGATCGGCCTGAGAAATAATGTCGATATGCTCGCCACCACAGAGATCACAATGAACAGATTGTTTAGTCATGCTGAAACACTAATCAATCCACCGCGTCACTGCCAGCCACACAGCTCATTGAACAATATTAATCAGTGGAAGTAAGCTTTATCGCGATAATGGGTGGTATGTTTCCCGGCTTAGAAATTGTCGTACGGGTAAAATATTGTTCAGGCTCATGGATAAAAAATCCATATCAAGATTCAAAAATGTCGCTGTCCATTCCGGGTTAGCAGCCAGTTCACCACACACCGAAATCGGAATCGATGCCTTTTTAGCTGCTGTCGTTGCCAAGACTATCAATTGCAACACAGCCGCTTCACCCGCCTGGTACAGCTCGGCTAACTCTTCATCATTGCGATCTGCAGCCAGGGCATATTGCATCAAATCATTGCTGCCAATGGAGAAGAAATCACACACTTTGGCCATATCTTTAGCCATGAGCGCCGCCGCAGGCACTTCAATCATGGCTCCAAGCGGCACATCCTGTGTCATACCGAGGGCTTTGCGGCAATCATCCAAAGCATCGCGCACCAACTCCATCTCCCGACATTCCGTTACCATAGGCACCAGTATCTGCACCGGGCCGTGTTCAGCGGCGCGCAACATGGCTGATAATTGTGTTTTCATCAGTTGCGGATTGCGCAACAACAATCGAATACCACGCAAACCCATGGCCGGATTGGCTCCACCATAAACATGACCTGCCAAATCCTCATACAACCATGGCCGATCACCACCCACATCCAGCAAACGCATCGTCACAGGCTTGCCATCCATGCGTTTGACCAGCTCAGCATACTGCCGGTATTGAAAATCTTCATTCGGCATTTTGGACTCATTGATAAATAAAAACTCGCTGCGATACAGGCCGATACCATCGATACCAATACTTTCAGCAATATCCAACTCTTCGGGGAACTCGACATTGGCCATCAGCTTCATGACATGACCATCTGCACTTAACGATGGTTTACCAGCAAACACCTGCAGACTTTTTTTACTGATCTCTATCGCATCCATAAATTTCAAATACGCAGCCTGCTCATTGGCTGGCGGATTCAACAACCAAATGCCGCGCTCCGCATCGAGAATCAAGGTATCACCATCTTCAACTTGCGAGAGTATACCTGCAGCTCCAATCAGCATCGGTAAGGCCACACCGCGCGCCACAATCACCGCATGAGCATCCGCGCCACCCTGCTCGGTAATCACACCGGCCACACCGTGTCGCCACATGCTGACAATATCAGTGACCGAAAAGTCATCGGCAATATAAATGATCTGTTGTTCGGTTTTGCGATAACGTGGTGATGCGCCGAGGTTGGCACGGTTTGAATTGACTCGCTGGGCTAGCTGCTCCTGCAAACCACCCCCGCTTGAGCGCATCAAATGTTTGAGAATTCTCCTGCCCGCATGTTCAATATCATGTTTACGATGACGCAAATATTCATCTTCAACCTGCTCAAAGATGACCTGAACCGCATCCATCTCCTGCCGCAAGGCCCATTCGGCATTGATGCAATCTTTATTGATACGGCCAACCGACTTATCCAACAATTCAGGATCAACAATCAACATGCGATGCGCATCCAGAATCATCAATGGATCTTTGGCTCCAGCTTGATTCAAATGTTCACGTTCAACATCGATATCAGCGATAGCCGCTTCAATCGCAACCAGCAAACGACTCACTTCCTGCTCAATCTGATCATGCTCGATATCCACTGCAGGAATAGGCTGTTGCCCATGCAATACCTTTTGCACGCAGCCAATCACAATACCTGAACTTGAAGCAACACAGCTGCCTTCCCGACGCAGCCTCGGAGCTTGTGTCAGACTCATTCGTCTTCTCCAAAACGATCATCCACCAAAGCTGCAATCGCAGCCAGTGCAGCATCGGCATCCTCGCCGTCCGCCCGCACAGTCAAATCCGTGCCCTTGCAAGCGGCCAGCATCATGATGCCCATGATACTTTTGCAATTCACTTCAATATGATCTTTGATGAGCATAATATCGGCTTCGAAATGGCTGGCTTCGGTGGCCAGTTTGGCCGATGCGCGCGCATGCAGACCAAGCTTGTTTTGAATATAAATGCGCTGCTCAATCATTGCGCATCACCACCAAATCGGGTGCCTGCTGAATATATTGGCGGCCGGACTTCACCACCTGTCTGGCCAGCACCGACAAATCCTGTTCACGATGACGCAAGGTGGTCGCTTTAATCAATAACGGTAAATTGAAACCGGAAATCACTTCAACTCGGCCAGCTTGCAAACAACCCATCGCGACATTACACGGTGTTCCACCAAACATATCAGCCAGCAGCAATACCCCTTTCCCCACATCACAGGTTTTGATCTGTTGTTTCAATAACGCAGTCAAGGCTTCCGGGCTGCTATCATCGGTTGCATCCACACTGGCAATCAATGGCTGTTCACCCACCACATGCTGCAAGGCAATCAGCATTTCGCTGGCAATGCGCGAATGCCCGATCAAGACAATGCCAATCATGCATCAACTCCAGCCAGCGCATTTTTAGATGCTGTATATTGCACAATACCCAGTTCACGATGTTGAAGTGCAGGTTCAGCCATCAGCTGGCTTTGCAACCATGCTGCCAGGCGTTCCGCCATATATACCGAACGATGTCGCCCACCACTGCAGCCAAACGCCAGGGTGAAATAATGTTTTCTCTCCTTTTGCAGCTGCGGCCAAATAAATGTCAGCCATTGCTGCACATATTGCTCTGCCTGAGCAACCTCTTGAAACGATTGCAAAAAATCAACCACAGCTTGATCACGACCGGTACATGCCGCCAGTTCAGCCTGATAGTGGGGATTGGGTAAAAAGCGCATATCAAATACAATGTCGGCATGCGCTGGTAAACCGTTTTTATAACTGAATGACATCACCGTACAAGCCATTGTATTGGCCATCTGTTTTTGCTCTTTGCCCAGTCTCAAGCGGAACATATCGACTTGCTCAGCCAGTTCATACGGCGTTAAATGGCTGCTATCCAGAATCAGGTCAGCCATGTCCCGCAAGGGCCTCAAGCTCTCGCGCTCCATTTGAATGGCCGCCACCAGATCATCGCTGTCAGGATAGGGGTGTCGCCGTCTGACCGTTGAAAAACGACGCTGTAGCAGTTCATTCTCAGCCTCAACAAATACCAGCTTCCAATCCGATGGCACGGCCATATCTTCAATCGCCGCTTTAATCGCCAAGGCTGTAAAGCCACTGCGTGTATCGAGGCAAACTGCCGCCTGCTGTTTGCGCCCCTGCATGCTCAAAATCCAGTCCTGCAACATTTCCAACGGTAAGTTATCCGTACAGAAAAAACCTGCATCTTCCAAGGCATGCAATACAGTGCTCTTGCCCGCACCGGATAAACCGCTAATCAGTAACATATCAACCACCGTTCACCTATGATGTCGCGCAGATGATGATCTAAGCTGATCATATCGCGCCCTGATCGATTTTATCCTGCAACGATTGCACAAAATTTTCGCCACTATAAATGCCACGTTGTTTTAATAGCTGATTGCGTGTCGCCACTTCCACCAATACTGCCAGCGAACGACCGGAACGAATTGGAATCGGGATGCGCGGAATGCTCACCTCCAGAATATCTGTTTCAACCTCACAACCCAGCACACGATCTTCCGGCTCCAACTGCTCCCAGGCCACCAGTTCCACCATCAGCGATAAGCGTTTGGTATCGGTAATCGCTGCCGCACCATATAGATCACGAATATTAAGAATGCCGAGACCGCGAATCTCCATGTGATAACGCAATGATTCCGGACTTCGACCCACGACAATGCGTGGGCTTTCGCGCGTAAATTCCACCATATCATCCGCAATCAAACGATGCCCACGTGAAATCAATTCCAGCCCGATTTCACTTTTGCCAATGCCACTGCAACCCGTAATCAACACACCAAGACCAAAGATATCCATGTACACACCATGCTGATGCAACAAAGGAGCCAAACGGTGCGACAAATACAGCATCATATTGGTCATAAAGGTGGACGAAGGAAAAGCCGAGACCAACAGCGGTGTGCCGGTACGTTTGGCCGCCGCCAAGATAAGATCAGGAGGTGCTTGGTTGCGTGTGATCACCACGCCTGCAAGCTTCAAATCAAACACCGCTTTGATGGCCTGTTTCTGTTCGGCCTCGCTGCGTGTCGCCAGGAATTGTAATTCGGTTTTGCCAATAACCTGCAAACGATAATCATTCAGGTTTTCCAGATAACCGGCAAAAGCCAGCGATGGTTTTTGTATGCGCGGATGATCGATGTAGCGATCCAACCCCTCAGCTCCAGCCAGCAGATGCATTTTGGCAGCCTCACCCTGCTCCTTCAGCAGTTCACGAATCGTAATTCTGCGAGGCTGATGCATTAGTCCAGCGTCACCTGGGAAGCAAATAACTCGGCCACCGTGCTGCAATCCTCAGCTTGCATGATTTGCTCACGGAAGCTTTCGAGCTGTAAATTTCTGGCCAACTGCGCCAGCAATTCCAGATGTTGCCGATCATCGGAATCCGGCACCAGCAACAGCACCACGATATGCACCGGTTTGCCATCAATGGAATCAAAATCCACACCCTCATGATGCCGAGCCAAAGCCACCATCGGTGCCGCCAGATCAGGCATGCGACCATGGGGAATTGCTACCCCATGGCCGATACCTGTACTGCCCAGCTGCTCACGCGCCATGACCACTTCCATGACGCTGTCCGGATCTATCGAACTCAGGACATGAGCCATTTCGGTGATCAGAGCCCGTTTACTAAGCGCCTGTGAATCCAGACATATATGTTCAATTGTAATCATTTGAAACTCCGCTGAATCAGGACACTTCCGGCTCAATCCAGCTCAATGCGCCGTCAGGTCGACGGTATACTGCATTCAATGAGGCGGTCTGGTCATTGGTGAAAAACATAATATCCCGGCTGCCCAGCTCCAGCTGCATTACCGCTTCATCGACACTCATCGGCTTGGCATCAAGCTGCTCGTGACGCAAGGTTTCCGGCTGATGGTCTTCGGCCAGCACATCGCTGTCATGAGCCATATCCAGCACCTTGTGCGACACTTTAATCTCGCGTGCATCTTTCTGCGCCACATTACGATGACGACGCAGCTTGGCCCGATAGCGTTTTAGCTGACGATTCAACTTATCAACCACTCCGTCAATCGATGCATACATATCCTCAGTTTCGTGGCTGCCATGAATATTGACCCCACTCACCTGCATACTAATTTCACAACGCTGGCGAAACTTCTCCACTGAAAGCACAACATGTACATCGACAACTTGATCAAACGAGTGTTTCAAGTGCTGCAACTTGTCGTTAACATAAGCCTTTAATGGGTCTGTGAGTTCCACATGACGTCCTGTGATGGATACTTGCATAGTTCTTCCTCCGTGCGTTTTAAATTTACGATGTTTTAATAAAAAAACACCTTTAGCGTGATTTAACGGCACGCCGCCGCTGGCTGCTTGGTGGCAGCCCCAACTGTTCCCGGTATTTTGCTACCGTTCTTCGTGCAATCTCAATGCCTTCAGCTTGTAAACGATCCGCAATGGCCTGATCGGATATGGGCCGGCCGGCCGGTTCTGATTCTATCAATGCCTTGACCCGCTGCTGTACCCGATACACTGAAATCGCGCCACCACCACGGGTGGGTAGGCCAGCTGAAAAGAAACGCCGCAACTCAATCAAGCCAATAGGCGTATCGGCATACTTGCCATTGGTAACACGCGAAATGGTCGATTCATGCAGGCCAACATCTTCAGCCACATCCTGCAAGGTTAAAGGTTTTAGACCCAGCACGCCAAACTCCAGAAAAGCCCGTTGGCGCTGCGCCAGACAGAGAGCCACCTTCATTAAGGTTTCACTGCGCTGATCCAGTGCATGCATCAACCATTTGGCTTCTTTCATGGCTTGCGACATAAACTCTTTATCTTTGCCCTGCCATTCATGATCCTTCCATTGTTCATTCAAGCGAATGCCGCGCCAGCCTGTGCCTGGAATATCCACTTCTATGACCTTATCATTGTTGCGTCGAAATACAATTTCCGGCCGAATAAAGAAGTTATTATCGCCACGCATGCCATGGCCGGGAAACGGATCTAAACGACGCATACGCACCCTGGCTTGCTGAATGGTTTCAATACTGCATTCCGTTTTATCCGCCAGTATATGGTCAGGCTCATGCAATACATCGGAAAAATGCAACAACAAACGCATCACCCAGGTATCAATCTCCTGATCGGGATCGAGTTGCAATAACAGGCACTCGGATAAATCCCTGGCACCAAGGCCGCCCGGCTCGAGTTGCTGAACAACTTGTTCGAGCACTTTTTCAATGGTGCTTGCATCGGTTGTAAGCTGATCGGCTATTTCAAGCGCAAATTCAGCAGGATCGACGCGGAAATAACCATCATCATCCAGCGAATCAATCAACACATGCGCAAGCTCACGTTCGTTTTCCGGCATCGGCTGGCGATTCACCTGCTCATGCAGTGATTCACTCAAGCTCAGTTCACCCTGCCAGGTCTGCTCGCGCTCGGTAAAACCATCACCACCGGAGTCTCGACTGGAGGAGCTATACATCGATTCCCAACGGTCATCACCGGTTTCTTTCCATTGCTCGCGCTCAGCAACTTCTAATGCACGCTCCTGATTCGGTGTTTCATTTGCCACGGTAGCATTAAAATCCATCTCCAGCATGGGATTGGACTCAATGGAATCTTCTAAATATGTCTCAAGCTCGATGCAGTTCATGGCCAGCACTTTCAGGCTCTGGGTAAGCTGCGGTGTCAGCGCCAGCCGTTGACCCAGCTTATGACTAAGCTTGGTTTGCATCAGCCCACCAACCCATGATGGGTATATGCTATTTCGAGATTGTAGCATTGCCGCAATGGCAGAGAGCCATGCGCGCGCTTATGAAAATGACTGGAACCGAAATCAAACAGCATCAACATCCTGGTTGTAGCTCATGGATTACCTTCATTAGCCTGCTTAAAAACAACCAATAACGGCGCTACAGAGCTTAGCTTACGCTTCTTTTTTAAACGGCGCTAGCAATTCTTCCAGCTCTCCGGCTTCATGCATTTCAGAGATAATATCACAGCCACCAACAAACTCAGCGTTGATATACAGCTGTGGGATCGTGGGCCAGTCAGAATAGACTTTGATGCCTTCACGCACATCACTATTGAGCAACACATTGACGGCCGAAAAAGGAATTTCATAGGAGTTTAAGATGGCGCTCACACGCTGAGAAAAGCCACACTGAGGGAAATCCGGTGTACCTTTCATAAACAAAACGATGTCGTTATTTTTTACAACCTGATCAATTTGCTGCTTTACTGAATCACTCATATACTCTCCTTGGGAATCGATGTTTTTAACGCCAGCGCATGAATAGCCTGCTTCATCTGTTCACCGAGCGCGGCATAAACCATCTGATGCTGCTTGATCCGTGATTTACCCGCAAAACTGGCGGCAACCACCTGCACTTCAAAATGATCATCACCAGAATACACATTCACCTGCACATCTGCATCGGGTATACCCTGACGAATCATCTCAATTACTGCTTCAGCTGTTGGCGACATACATCATCATCCTTCTATATACGTTAAAAAACACTATGGCGGGCAGGCTGACCATCTGACTCAGGAGATTCAACCCTGTATTCTCTGTGTGTAGCGCCCCGAGTAATCAATCAATACTGATAACATTCAGCTTGATAGTCTTCTGTTTGGGATAAAGCAGTTGATCAATCAATAAGTCATTCAACAGCGTCAGCAATACGTCATCTTGAATCGGTTTCTTCAAGCAGGCATAAAAACGCCCCCCATCAATCGACCCCCCTTCCAGCTCAGCCGGACTCGCCATGAGTATAATATGTTGCTGTGGCAGCTGCTTGCACACGGCATCGGCCAATTCGGAACCGTTCATATTTGGAATCATATAATTCACAAGCAGCGCAACCGGCGCTTCAAAGCAGCGTGTTTGCATATATTTCAAATATGCAACAGCAGAATAAAAGTGGATAAAATCATAGCCGGCACGATGGATCAGCGAACCAAGCAACATACACCTCTCATCATCGTCATCGACAATATGAAACATCGATTACCTCCCGGCTGCCAATATCTCAAATGAAATACCATTCAATCTAATTCTAATACAAACAGATCGATAGTTTTGAATAGTGCCTCAAGACAAACAATCATTACATTCCAGCCTGAATGGTTCATGAAGCGACCAAAACGACAAAGCCCGCAACGAATGTTCACAGGCTTTGTCGGGCTTTGTCTTGAATGCATGGTGGGTTCCTAGCCACTGCAAAGGCAATAGTAGCAATGTATTTATGGGCAAATGTTAATTTACCCCTAACTTTTTTCTTTCTCATTCTTCTTTGGCAGTTAGTGCGTATGCCGCGCCTTAAAAGTACGCCTACCCACTAAATCAGCGCATTTAAGCATCGCAATACTGAAACCATGCAAACAGCCACACGCGTCAAGGTGATCAAGCCCTGCCGTCTATCCCTGCCAACTGGTCAGGCGTGGACTGCTTGCTCCAATGTTTCAAACATAAGTGCCGCTGTCATCGCCATGGATGGCTGACTTGTTCACCAACACATTAGGCCGCCGCCTATGGTCTCTTTCTTACTTCTCTGCCCATCAGCAAGTTTTAATGCCTGCACTTGTGCATCTGTTGTTATAGCCATATTACCTCAAAATGCAGGGATAAATTACGCCATTCTTATCCCTACAATCCTTATCCCTAACTTTATCCCTACGCTTTTCTAGTATTTCTACGGATATCATAGAACCTAAGCGGAGAAGCAGGCAAGAAAAAAGCCTGCAAACACTAGGCTTGCAGGCTCTCTACGGTCTTTCTCGTACCCTTATATGGTGGGCTCACTAGGACTCGAACCTAGAACCAACCGGTTATGAGCCGGTTGCGCTAACCAGTTGCGCCATGAGCCCTTTGTGCTTTTGCGGCTCGGCAGCCTAAACAGCGCTTGCTTGCGTTGCAAACCATAGACCACAGCAAAGCATCCGGAAATAGGCTATAGTCATCATCTAACTGTGCTACAAAGCAGGGAGGATGCCTCATGCCTTTATCTGAATCGATATTGATACTCATGGCCTTGCTGGCTGTAGCCATGCTCGCCATCCCCTTAAGCCGCCTATTGCCCATTCCTTATACCGTAATCCTTGTAGGCATCGGTATGACCATCAGCAGCGCCTCGCACAGCTGGCCCTTATTGCACATGCTGCAATCGTTTCAACTCACCCCCGAACTGGTCATGTTTGTATTTCTACCGGCATTGATTTTTGAGTCTGGTTACAATCTCAATGCTCGGCAATTGATCAAAGATCTGCTGCCGGTATTGCTACTGGCAGTGCCCGGCCTGTTGGTCGCTACCTTTATCGTTGGCTTTACGCTGCATTGGATTATGGATATGCCACTGGCTCTGGCTTTATTGTTCGGTGCCTTGATTTCAGCCACAGACCCTGTAGCAGTTATCGCATTATTCAAAGAGCTCGGCGCACCATTGCGTCTTACTGTTTTAGTCGAAGGTGAATCCCTGTTCAATGATGCAACAGCCATTGTACTGGTGCACATTTTACTGGGCATTGTTGTCGCAGGTAGCTTTGAAGTCTCATCATTACCTGCCGCCGGCGGTCAATTTTTGTATGTGTTTTTTGGTGGTGCACTGCTTGGTTTGATTATCGGCTTGGTATTTTGCGAATGGATGCACTTATTATCCGACAACCCCAGCGGCATACTCATTCTATCCATCATCCTGGCTTATGTAAGTTTTATTGCTGCAGAGCATTTTTTACACATTTCCGGTGTCATGTCTGTGGTGGGTGCATCTCTGGCGCTCGGCATATATGGCATCACCCGCATCCCCCATCATACAGGCGAATATCTACGCGAAAGCTGGGAGTTTTTCGCCTATCTCAGCAATGCACTGCTGTTTTTATTGGTTGGTTTATCTATTGATTTGCAAAGCCTGTATCACAATCTGGCTTATATTTTACTGGCCATTGCGGTCGTTTTATTATCGCGTTTGCCTAGCATCTATTTGTTTTTACCTATGGCATTGCGCCGTTTTCATTTACCCCGCGTGCGTACGGGCGAGATGCACATTATGTGGTGGGGTGGCCTCAAAGGCGGCCTGGCGATTGCCATTGTGCTTGCGCTGCCAGAGAGCCTCGCCAACAAACAATTATTATTGGACATGACCTTGGGTGTCGTGGTTTTCACCTTGCTAATCAATGCGCCGACAATCAAGCCCCTGATGAGTTATCTCGGGCTCAACAAGCTTAACAACAATGAGCAGGCGGAATTACATCAAGGCCTGGCACACGCCAAAGCCCATGCGCACAGTAGCTTGAATCATGTGATGACTGCCGATCTCACCTCACCCGCCTGTTTACGCCATGCCGAAAACCTGCTCGATCAATCCATGCAATTGACTCTCAACACGTTGAACAAACAACAGCGTGTGCACCATGTGCATCAAATTGCCATGCGGGCCCAGATGCAACAACTCGAACACCTGCACGATGCTGGCATGGTGCCGCAATATATCTTACTCGACATCAAAAACGCCTTGCGCTCGGAGCATGAACATGAAGGCAAACAATCACAAAGCAGCAATCCATTTCTTAAGCTCGAACAGCAGATCTTAGCTCGTTTACGTGAAAACGATAGCATGTCCGGCTTCTTATCCAAATATCAAAATATGCGCCTAAGCAGTCAGTTACAACGATTAATTTTGCGTTTATTGATGCTGGATGCCGCTATTCTGGATGTCTCATCGCGATCAGATATTGATGATGACAACAAGGCAGAAGTCACGCTAGTATATCAGCAGAAGCGCCAATCCATGCTCATCTCTCTGCAAGAAATACGGGATAACTTTCCAGATTTTTTCACTCGTTTTGAAACCCGAATGAGCATGCAAATCGCCCTCGATGGCGCGCTATGGCAAGCTGATGATGATTTCAAACACGGTGAAACAGGTAAAAAAGCTTATGACATCATCAGGCAACAGCTTGCCAAGGTGCAGGAAAAAATACCGCCCATCCATGATACACCCTTATCCCTATCCAGTCGGGAATTGATTCAAATGGTGCCTTTATTCGCGGATCTATCCGCACAAGTCCTGCGGGATTTAGCCGCCCAGGCCGCAGTGGTCACCTTTTTATCCGGTGATATTGTGATCAATCAGGGCGAAAAAGGCGATGCGCTATATATTATATCCAGAGGCATCGTAACCATTCAACACGTGGATGCAGATCACACTGAACAGTTATTGGCAGAACTCAAGGCCGGGGACTTCTTCGGTGAAATGGCCCTCTTGGGCGATCAGGTGCGCAAAGCCTGCGTTGTTGCCAGGCAACCATTAACCCTATTGCGCCTAAGACGGAAACATGTGCTTTTATTGGCTGCCGAACACCCGCAACTCGATGCACAACTGAAAAAAACGCAAGCCATGCGCAGCCAGCACAATGCAGCACCGGCATCGCCATAAAGTTCAACCGCTGCAAGCTCTTCGCGGTATCATTTAACTTTTCGTGCGCCCAAGTGTTGAACCGTTTTAATATGCCCCCCTGGGTAAACAATCGATCAGCTTGATGCCTGAACCACGCTTTTTCCTTTGCCCGGCTTGAATTAGGGGCATTTTGCTGCGAACCTTAGCTAATGGGTTGGGCAGGTATATTCGTCAGCATCGTGGATTTGAAGTCATCATGCGCTTAAAGCGTATTGAACTGGCTGGTTTCAAGTCGTTTGTCGATGCCACCAAAATTGATCTCGATCCGGGCATTACAGCCATCGTCGGGCCGAATGGCTGCGGCAAATCCAATATTGTTGATGCCTTGCGCTGGGTGCTCGGTGAACATAGCGCGCGTCATTTGCGTGGTGGGGTGATGGATGATCTCATCTTCCAAGGTTCGGATAGCCGGGCTCCGGTGGCCATTTGCGATGTCGAGCTGACCTTTACGCTTGAGCCGGGTGTTTTATCTGCCCCCTATCATCAGCTGCATGAAATCAGGGTACGGCGACGTTTGATGCGTGATGGTGGTTCCGATGCTTTTATCAATGGCAAGATGGTGCGCATCAAGGATATCGTCGATTTGTTTCTCGATACAGGCATTTCCACACGCGCTTATGCCATTATTGAGCAGGGCTCGATTGCGCGCATGGTCACAGCCAAACCAGAAGAGCGGCGGGTAATTTTTGAAGAGGCAGCCGGGGTGATGAAATACCGTTCGCGTCGTCGCGAAGCTGAACGTCGCATGAAAGACACCCGATTAAATCTTGATCGTGTGCTCGATTTGCGTGATGAAGTGCGCAGCCAATGCCGCAGCCTGAAACAGCAAGCCTCACGCGCAGAGCGTTTTAAATTATTACAGGATGAATTGATTCAACTGCAATCGCTCAGTCTGGCTTTGCGCTATCGCGGCCTGCAGAAGGATCATCAACACATGACGCAGCAGTTGGCTGCAGCCCGTCGAGATGAGGCAGAAGCTGCTCAGCAGTGTACAAGCTGCGAACTGGCGGTGACTGCGTCACGCGCCAAGCTGGTCGCGCATGAAGAGGATGCACAAGGCATTCAGGATGATTTGCGTCAGGCTGAACGCCAGCGCGCCGATTTGCAGCAGCAGACCGAGCGCATGGCGGGTGAGCGGCGCTTGCTTATAGAGCGCAAGACGATGTTGCATCAGCGCATGCAAGAGGCTGAGGCTAACCAGTTACGACTACGAAATGATCAGGCTCGTATCGATCAACAGTTGTCCGATCAGGATGATTCATCCCTGCAACACAGTTTACAACAGGCTGATGCGGCGGTGGATGCGGCGGCATCAGTTTATCGCGCCCAGAGTGTTCAGCGCGATGCGCTGCTGACTGAGTTTGAACGCTTGCGTTTGAATCATGAACAGGCTGAACAGCAGCGGCAAAATGCCGAGCATGCACTGATCCGTTTAGAGCAACGCGCAAGCGCATTAAATCAGCGGCGGATAGATTTACACGAGCAATTAAATCAGCGACAGCAGGCTGTTGCAGCGGCGCTGGCGCAGCAGGCTGCGGTACAACAACAGTCGCAGCTTGCCGAATCAGCTTTGAATGAGGCGCAACAGCAACGCGATCGTTGCCGTGATGAGCGCGAGCACAGCGTTCAAGCCTTCAATCAGCAGGAAGCAAATTTACGTGAATGGGTTGGTGTGGCGCAGGAGCTGCGTGGTCGCAGCATCAATCAGGATGTGCCAGATGCATTGCGTGAGGCCATGCAGGCCAAGGGTGGTTTGTGGATGGATGCTGATCTGCATGTGCCAGCAGGCTTGGAAGCAGCAGTGGCGGCGGCTTTGCGTGGCCGTTCAGCCGATGTGTATATGTCGGAAGATATCGCCAACGATGATTTAAAAGCATTATTAGAGCAGGCCAGTGCTGCGCCGGTGGCGCTATTTTGTGGGGTTAAAGCTGATGTGGCCGCAGTGCAGTCATCGCTGGCAGTGGCGCTGGAGATGACTGTTGGGCATCCGTTGTATGAGGTGTTTGCGGCGGTGCGGTTGGTGGATGATATCACCAATGTCGAAGGGAAAGTCTGCAGTGTGAGCCGGGATGGCTGGCGGCGTGAGTCGAGTGGCTGGCTGATTCCGCCATCGGGTAATCGCACGGCACGCAGACTGGCTGTGCAGCGCAAGCTGCGAGAAGCCGAGATTCAGATCGAGCATGCTGAAGCAGCTTTAAAGCTCAGCAAAATGCAATTCGGGCAAGCCGAACAGGCTCTCGAGCAACAGCAACAGATTTGGCAGCAAGCTCACCAGCACGCCACCGAGTGCGATAGCGAGAGCCATGCGGCAGATGCGGCTGTGCTACGACTGAAGAGTGAAATCACAGCCATGCAACAAGATCAACAGCGTTTGCAGAGCGATGAAGCGGCACTTGCAGATGAGCGGACACATTGGCAAAAACAACTGGCGGAGGCGAGCGATGTGGCGCGGCTGGATGGCTTGCAGCAGCAGGCTGAAAACCAGTTGCACAGACAAGATGCAGTGTTGTCTGAAGCAGAGCGGTTGCATCATGACACACATCAGCATAAAGCTTTAGCCGATCAGGCGCTGGCGCTGTTTGTGCAGGCACGCGATCATTTGCAAGGCGAAGCCAAACGTTTACAAACCGATGATCTGCGGCTGAATCAGCAAATCGAAGCGGATCGTGATCGTTTGCAGCGCCTGGATATGAAGCTGGAGATGGAACAAAACCAATCGCAGCAACAGCTGGATCAACAATTAAAACTGGCAATTGCAGGCGTAGATTCGGCACATCAGGCCATGCATGCCGTGCGCAGCAGCGCTCAGGCCTTGCAAGCGTTGCAGCAGCAGGCGCAACATAGCGAACAGCAGGCGCGCAAAATGTTGCAGCTTATCGAGGCCAAATGTCAGGATTTTGAAGTACGGCAGGCACAATATGTAGTACGTTTGCAAGATTGCGAGGCTGAAATTCAACAGCGCTGCCAATGCACTGCGGCGACACTCTTGCAAGATATCGCGGCCATGCAGGCAGATATTGATGACAATGCTCCGGCTGATAAAGCCGATACTGATGACGCAGATGTGGATCGCATCACACGGCGTGCAAACGCCATACATGAGCGCATCAATCGTTTCGGGCCAGTGAATCTATTGGCTATTGATGAATTCGAGCAAGCCAATGAACGCGAGACTTTTTTGGCGGCACAAGCGGCCGATCTTGAAGCCAGCCTACACACCCTCAGCCATACCATCGGGCGCATTGATCGCACCACCAAACAACGTTTTAAAGCCGTTTTCGATCAAAGCAATGCCTATTTCAAACAAACATTTCCGCAGCTTTTTGGTGGTGGCCGGGCTGAATTGCGCTTGGATGACGATGATATTTTAACTGCCGGTGTCGAAGTGATTGCGCAGCCGCCGGGCAAACGATTACAGGATATGAGCCTGCTCTCCGGTGGCGAAAAAGCCTTAACCGCAGTGGCGCTGGTCTTTTCCCTGTTCAAGATTAAACCGGCTCCATTCTGTGTGCTCGATGAAGTCGATGCACCACTCGATGATGCCAATGTGGTGCGCTTTGCGGATATGGTGCGTGAGTTATCTACCGAGGTGCAGTTTTTATCTATTTCACACAATAAAATCACCATGCAAAAAGCCGATCGATTGATTGGTGTATCGATGCCTGAAGCTGGTGTTTCAAAAATTGTCAGTGTGGACTTGCAACTAGTCCCCAATTAAGACTATAAGTTTAGCCTTGATGCGGGCAGCTTGTTTGTTGTTTTCAGGTCGTATATTGCAGCAGGAGTTATAATGATCAGAACCGTTTTTTATGTACCGCTTTATATCGCTCTTATGGTGAGCACAGCGTTGATATCTGCCTGCGCTGCACCGGATGGCTTTATTGATAATGGAGGGGAGCAAGCTGCACCCGGCATGATCGGGAAAGATATGCGCTTGATGATCAAATTTAACGATGGATTATCTGAGCCGCAGGTGAAACATAAACTGGCGGATATGAGCAAACAGTACCATGTCAGTTTCAGGTTGATTCGAGCCATGTCGGGCGAAGCTTATGTGATTGTGCTCAAAGGCGTGAGCGATGCCCATGCGCTTGATCGTTTGTTGAATCGGATTGATCAAAGGCCGGACATCATCTATATAGAACAGGATCGCAGAATGCAGCATTTCCAACCATCGAGTCCATCGCTTTATTAACCCGGATGATTCACGGCTGCAGCACGACAACCCCATAAAAAGAAGGATACAAATGCAGATAAAATTACGTTCAGGATTGATGTTATTAAGTGGTTATTTGTTTTTCGGCATGGCCAGCGCCAGTGCGGCCGTATCTGTGAATGCGGTGAATGCGACCAACAACATTGAATATGTAGATCGCTTGATGATTAAAATGCGGCCGCCGGCAGGTGTGCAAATTGCATCGACCATGGCGACGGTGATGAACACCAATCAAATGGCCACGATCAGTGGCATGGCCGGTGTGCAAATGACTTATGTGCGGCCGATGTCTGGCCTAGCGCATGTTGTAAAACTGCCATCACGCATGCCGATTGTTCAGGCCAGAATACTGGCCAATGCGCTGGCCAATAATCCGGCGGTTGAATATGCCGAACCTGATCGCTGGGTACATCCGATGCGTGTGCCCAATGATCCGCTGTATATCCAGCAATGGCATTATGATGTCAGCGCCAACCACGGCATGAATTTGCCCGGTGCATGGGATATCTCGATTGGCGCTGCCAATGTGGTTACAGCAGTCATCGATACCGGTATTTTGCCTGGACATGCGGATTTTGCACCAGCTCGTATATTACCCGGTTTTGATATGATCACTGATCCAGCCGTTGCCAATGATGGCAATGGCCGGGATGCAAACCCTAGCGATACGGGGGATGCGGTCATATCTAATGAATGTTTGGCAATCGCTGGTTTTAATAACGCTCCAAGTAGCAGCTCATGGCACGGC
>JAUZQK010000005.1 GCA_030951025.1 Mariprofundus sp.
ACTGCGCGGCAGGGTAAGTGGCCTAAAATATCCTGATTTATCGTCACATAGTTGCCACTATGATTCTCAAAATCATGCTGTTTTTGACTCACTTCCCCACCTGCTCGCTACGATCACCCTAAGTCCGACAGACTCCTAGAAAATGAAGATTTGTAATATCTCCTGGCATCGGCCCGGTTCGCCATTTATTTCTATCATTTCGAATGTTTATATTGAAAATATTTGCATGGAGAAGATGTGGGCTTGTTTGTCCTATTCATGCTGTTGCTTTCACTATGGGTTTCTCTGTGTACTCTGCGGGCTTAAAGATAATAGTCTGTAAATGAGGAGTGAATTATGACAGTAGCAACAGCACGCCATATTTTGGTGGATTCAGAAGAGCAGTGTGCAGAATTAAAAGCACAGATTGAAGCGGGAACAGATTTTGCCGATGCAGCCAAAGAGCATTCCAGCTGCCCATCCGGCCGTTCTGGTGGTGATTTGGGTGAATTCGGGCCGGGTATGATGGTGCCTGAATTTGATGAAGTGGTGTTCTCTGCGGACATTGGCACGGTACAGGGGCCGGTGAAAACACAGTTCGGTTACCATTTGCTGGAAGTAACTAGCCGTAGTTAAGTATTAGCTGAAAGACAAAGTAGAAAAAGGGCGGCTATGTAAAATAGTCGCCCTTTTTAATGATTGATTGACCCGCTATGGAGCTCGGGTTGATGTTTTTGAGAGGGCTTATGCGGCCTTTTGAATCTTGCCGGAACGCAAGCAACTTGCACATACTTTAACTTTACGTGTCTGACCGCCAACAACAGCACGAACTTGCTGCAGGTTAGGCAGGAAACGACGACGAGTCGTATTATGCGCATGACTGACATTATTGCCGGACATAGGACCTTTACCACATACTTCACAACGCTTAGCCATTTTAAATACCTCCAGTGAAAGGCGGCGCACTTTATGAGAATGCGATCAGGCATACAAGTAAAAAAATGAGATTGCTGTAAAAGCATATCGAGAATACCTGTTTCTCGCGTATTGGCACGCGTATAAATGCTTGGTTTTATTTTGTTTTTTGGCTAATTGCGGTCTTTCGTTTCGATCAGTTCAATGGCGTAACCATCACAGTCTTTTACAAATGCGATCACAGTTGTGCCATGTTTCATTGCCCCTGGCTGGCGTGTAATGCAGCCGCCAGCGCTGTGAATGCGATCACAAACGCTATAAATATCATCGACACCGATAGCCAGATGACCAAAGCCATTGCCTAAATCATAGCTGGAGGTTTCCCAATTGTGGGTTAATTCGATGACGCTGTGATCAGACTCATCGCCGTAACCGACAAAGGCGAGGGTAAACTTGCCAGCCGGATAATCTTTGCGACGCAATAAACGCATGCCCAGAATGCGGGTGTAGAAATCAATGGCTTTATCCAGATTCGCCACGCGAATCATGGTGTGCAGTAATCGCATCGTTTGCTTCTCCTTGTTTTGTAATGCTTAGTCTTGTGGAAACACGCCTTCTTGTTTGGCCAGTTGGCGGGTCATCATATTCCAAACCGGGCTAAATAGCAGGGTCATAGCGATGACGATGATGGTCAGTTCATGCAATTGCGGTGAGAGCAGGCCGGCAAAGGCTCCGACGGTGGCCAATAGAAAGGAGAATTCTCCGATCTGGCTGAGCAAGCCACCGGTGATCAAGGCCATCTTCCAGCTTTCTCCGAGCGCCCGCATGACAAACACATTCACGCCGGAGTTGAACAGGAATACGGCCATGGTAGCGCCAGATACCAACAGTAAATGCGACATCAGATAATCGACATTCACCATCATGCCAACCGACAAAAAGAAGATCATCACAAAGATCACATACACCGATTCCAGATGTTCATGGATCCAATCAGCCTGATTGCTTGATGCCAGCACCATGCCGGCTAAAAATGCACCGAGTCCGGGTGATAAACCCAGCCATGAAGTGAGTGTGGCGGCTCCCAGACATAACAGTAGACCAAGCAGGACACGTTTTTCAATGCTGCCCTTTAAGAAACCAGGGATATTTACCCCATCTGTTTTCATTAAATAAAAGACCAGTGCAAGAATAGCGATGCCGCCGCCAATTTGCTTGATCAGATCAATGGTTTGCACCGCGCTATCGCCCATGAGGCTGATGACGATCATCATCGGTACGATGGCCATATCCTGTACCAATAAGACACCGATCGCATTTTGTCCGAAGGGTTCATCCATTTCGCCAGAATCCTGTAATTCTTTAAGCACAACGGCGGTGCTCGATAAGGAGATAACAAAGCCGAATAAAATACCCAGGCTGGTGGGTAGATGAAATAACCATACCAGAGCGATGCAGGCAGCTACACTCACAGCAATCTGCACCAGGGTGCCAATGAGAGCGACTTTCCAGCGTTTCATGAGGTTGGGGATGGAGACTTCCATGCCGACGAAAAACAGTAACATGACCACACCGATTTCACCGATGCGGGTGACGGTGTCTTGATCGGAGATCACACCCATCACGGTAGGGCCGAGCATGATGCCGGATACAATATAGGCCACAACGATGGGTAGCCCCATACGTACGGTGAGGTAGGCAAAGGCCAACGCAACTGATAATACGATCGTGATGTTCATCATCATGGGATCTAAATGCATTGTTGAAGAACCTCAGCTTTGAAATATCGCATGCGATGATCGCGTGAAGCACTGCTGAGCGATTCAGCAATCATAGCAGACAACCACATCATGGGTGGGTGAATCCTCGCAAAGCAGAGCGTGAATACAAGTGCTGTGGCCGTTGGCTGATTTATGGCATTGTTTTTGCTGTTTGTAAGGAGGGAATAGAAGGGGATATGATGGCTTATCAAAAGATTCGTTTTGCCACATTTGTGCAAAACGCATGGATTCGACACCGTTCAATCAGTTATAATGATGTATTCAAAATAAAACAGGCAGATCAAACTATCGGTCTGTCGTTACGCAAAATAGATATTTATCGCTTGGTTCAGCCTTATTTACAAACACGTTTACTGGAACAATGCAGGGCGGTTGTTCCGCTGGTGCTTTATCTTGCCTTGTTTCAAATATTGGTCATGCATCATCAGATTGATCAGATATGGCTGGTGCTATCGGGGGTGCTGGCGGTGATTCTGGGTTTGATGTTGTTCATGGAGGGCTTGAAACATGGTTTGATGCCGCTGGGTGAAGGTATCGGTCATTCATTGCCTCGCAAATTGCCCTTGCCGATGGTGCTGCTGATTGCTTTTTTGTTGGGCATCGGTGTGACCTTTGCGGAACCGGCCATTGGGGCACTCAAGACTGCCGGCTCAATTGTTGATGTGACACAGGCACCTTATCTTTATGCCATGTTAAATGACTGGGCAGGTGTGTTGGTGATGTCTGTTGGTGCGGGTGTTGGCCTTGCTGTGGTGACGGGGACATTGCGGTTGCTTAATGGCTGGAGCTTGAAACCGTTTATTTATGCTGCGCTTGCGCCGGCATTATTGTTGACGGTTTATTTTATGATGGATGCAGAGTTGTCTAAAGTGATTGGTTTAGCCTGGGATTGCGGGGCGGTGACGACAGGCCCTGTTACTGTGCCTCTGGTGTTGGCGCTTGGTATCGGGGTGGCAGCAGCATCGGGCAAGGCTGATTCGCCTTTATCCGGTTTTGGTGTGGTGACGCTGGCATCGATCTTTCCTATTGTGGCGGTGATGCTGTTGGCGCTGTATGTGACTTCCACAACATCTGCCGAAGCTATTATTGCAATAGCTTCGCAGCCGACAATCGCGGCGGCGGTGAATTTGCCATGGTATGAAACTTCTCCGGGTCAGGAAGTGATTTCTGGAGTGCGTGCGATTGTGCCATTGATTGTGTTCCTGATGATCGTATTGAAACTGTTTTTACGTGAGCGTGTGCATCATGTTGCCATTACAGTTTATGGCATCACCTTATGTGTATTGGGTATGATAATATTTAATCTGGGTTTGACCTTCGGCCTGGTTCAAATTGGCGATATGGTTGGCGCATTGTTGCCTGCCGCTTTCACTGGACTCGATTCAGTGGCCAATTCCCCGTTGTACGGCTTTGCTTTGGGGGTTGTTGTGGTGGTGGCTTTTGCCTGGTTGCTCGGTTTCGGTGCGACATTGGCTGAGCCTGCCTTGAATGCTTTGGGGCAGACGGTTGAAACATTAACGCAGGGTAGTTTTAAGAAGCAAACCTTGATTGTGGCGGTATCGATTGGTGTGGGGTTTGGTATTGCGATTGGTGTATTGAAAATCACCTTTGATATTCCTCTGGCATATTTGTTGATTCCGGCCTATGCAGCGGCCTTGTTGCTGACTTACTTTTCCAGTGAGGAGTTTGTCAATATTGCTTGGGATAGTGCAGGTGTAACCACCGGCCCCATCACTGTGCCGCTGGTGTTGGCGATGGGTTTGGGGCTGGGCTCAGCGGTGAATGCTGTTGAAGGCTTTGGGATTTTATCGATGGCTTCAATCGGCCCGATTGTAGCGGTACTGGGTACGGGGCTATGGGTGCAGTGGCAAGCAAACAAACGGCAGCATTTACTAGATGATGAGCTTACTTTGCAGGAGAATGGGACATGAAAAATAACGATAATATGCAAACGATGACTGTGTTGACGGATGTGTGTTTGATCACTTGCATTGTTCAGCGTGGTTCTGCCGACAAGGTTGTGAGTGCTGCACAGGATGCAGGTGCACATGGGGCGACAATTTATTATGCTCAGGGTACGGGTGAGCAGCAACTGCTCGGCGTGCTCAGTGTGGCCGTGGAATCAGAAAAAGAGATTGTCGAGATATTGGTGCCTAGCGATTATGCCAATCATATATACGAAGCGATGTTTATTGCCGGTGAGCTTGATACACCGGGCATGGGGGTGATTTATATGACCCAAATTGAGAAGGCTGCGACGTATATGCCGCCTGATGTGTTAATGGCTTTGCGAGAGCAGGCGTGATGAAACGCATTGTGTGTCTGGTACCCGAAGGCATGGCCAAACCGGCATTGTTGCGATTACATGAGGCGCATGCCGATTTGCATGTGCTGATGCATTTTGCACGCGGAATCGGTCGTCGAAAAACGGTTCTTTTAAAAGGTTTTGGGGCTCAGGGTGAGCGAGATGTGCTGGAGGTGCTTGTGCCTGAAGGTCGCGCTGATGCGGTGTTTGATTTTCTGTTTCAGGAAGCAAATATTTACAAATATCGCGGCGGTATTATTTATATGCACAGCTTGATGAAAAGCAGCGTGAAGTGCGTGCCATTGCGACAATCATAACGGTAGCATTGTTGAGGCCAGGCTTTGGAATATGGAAAGCCACATGGACATGGGCTATGATGCCGGATTTTAATGGATATTTGATTGCCATTGTCTGTTTTGAATAAGGAGTCCTTGTGGTCAAAAAGATTCAGCGTAATGCACCATGCCCGTGTGGCAGTGGTAAGAAATATAAAAAATGTTGTGCGCTTGATGTACGCGACCAGATGTTGGCCAGTGCCAATCGCCGTGATGGCGTGTTGCATGCCTTGATGTGGGTCAGTGAACATTATACCGAGCAGACCGATCAATGGGTGAACGATGTCTGGTTGGCTGATATATCAGATGAACAGCGCCAGGGTATTATGACTGCGGATAGCCGCATTCGTAGTATTCACGATATTAATTTATTGGAAGAGCTGGTGGCTGAAGGTCAATACAGCGACATCGAAGGTGAAGACCGGCCTTTGCAATTGATTTTGAATGCTGCTGATTTAGAGCTGGATCAGGCGCAACGGGATTATCTCAAGCAGTTGCTTGAGCGAGCGTTGTGTTTATATCGGGTGAGAGCATGTGTGCCAGGTGAAAGTTTTACGGTGTCTGATGTGTTACACGCAGAGGCAGCAGATGTGCTGATTGCCGATGCTTACGGCAGTCGCATGCTGGATGTTGATGATGTGGTGGGGCTGCGTTTGATGCAGGTATCAAACGGTTGGGAAACATCCGGTGCGATTTATCATATTCCTGATGAATACAGCCAAGAGCTGGAGCAACTCTTGCTTGATGCAGCAGATGAAGACAAGAGTGCAGTATTGATTAATTTCTGGCTCAAGCTGGTGGCAGCACATGTCTAGGCAGATCGTAAGCTTTGGGAGAGAAGGATGACTACAGACGCGTTGGCTACAGCCATGATGCATGCCGATGTGAGTTGTTTGAAGCTGCTGCATCGTGGCAAAGTGCGCGACATGTATGAAATCGATGATCAGCACATTCTGATTGTGACCACCGACAGGCTGTCGGCTTTTGATGTCATTTTGCCCACGGCTATTCCGGGTAAGGGGCATGTGTTGAATGCGGTGTCGGATTTCTGGTTTCAGAAACTATCGCATATTGTGCCCAACCATGTATCTGATAAAAAGCTGGAAGAAGTCATCGAAGATGTCTCGGAACGTCAGCGCATTGCTGAGCATGCGGTTGTGGTCAAACGTCTGAAGCCATTGCCGATTGAAGCGATTGTGCGCGGTTATCTGATTGGTTCTGGCTGGAAAGAATATCAGCTACAGGGCTCTGTGTGTGGCATTGAACTGCCTGATGGACTGGCCTTGGCCGATCGACTGCCCGAGCCTATTTTCACACCATCGACCAAGGCCGATGTGGGTGGGCATGATGAAAATATCAGTTTTGAAGCCATGTGTGGTGTTATTGATGCGGATTTGGCTGCGCAGGTACGTGATGTGAGTTTGTCCTTGTATAAGGAGGCTGCCGCTTTTGCGTTGCAGAAAGGCATTATTATTGCCGATACCAAGTTTGAGTTTGGCCTCGATGACGATGGAATATTAACCTTGATTGATGAAGTGTTAACACCAGACTCATCTCGCTTCTGGCCGGTGTCCGAGTATCAGGCGGGCATCAGTCCACCTAGCTTCGACAAGCAAATCGTGCGTGATTGGCTGGAAACACAGGATTGGGATAAACAAGCGCCCGGGCCAGTATTGCCAGATGATATTAAAAATAAAACATCGGAAAAATACCATGAAGCGCTGACGCGTTTAACCAGCGCCGACTGATGTTGCTGGCAATCGCGGCTGTTGTTGTCGGTGTCGCACTGCTGATTTGGGGTGCGGATCGTTTTGTCGATGGCGCATCTTCTGTGGCCAGAAACCTGCGTGTGCCACCGATGGTGATTGGGCTAACAATCGTCAGCATCGGTACGTCGTTACCCGAAATGATTGTGGCCGCGATGGCCGCGATAGATGGCAACCGTGATTTGGGTATTGGTAATGCGCTCGGTTCGAATATTGCCAATATCGGTTTGGTACTGGGTATTACGGCTCTGATTGTGCCGCTGGCAGTCAAGTCAATGACCTTACGGCGTGAAATGCCTGTGCTGTTTCTGGTGACGGTGTTTGCGTTTATGTTGATGGCCGATGGTGAACTGAGTTTTAATGATGGTCTAGCGCTGCTTGGTGGTCTGGTGTTGTTGTTGATCTGGATGACACGCCTGGGTTTGAAGGATCGCCATGATCCCCTGGTGGAAGGTTTTTCCGATTCAATTCCAGATGATATGGCTATGGGTACATCGGTGCGCTGGTTTATTATCGGTCTTGTGGTGTTGATGGTGAGCTCGCGCATGGTGGTCTGGGGCGCAGTTGAAATTGCCCACTACCTGGGTGTGAGTGATTTGATTATTGGTTTAACGATTGTGGCCATTGGTACCAGCTTACCCGAATTGGTGGCATCGGTTGCCAGTGCATTGAAAAATGAAGCGGAACTGGCGATTGGCAATGTGATTGGTTCGAATATGTTTAATCTGTTGGCGGTGCTGGCGATGCCTGCCTTGATTCATCCGGGTGCGTTTGCATCTGAGGCGTTGATACGTGATTTCCCTATCATGATTGGCTTTACGGTGGCCTTATTTCTGGTCTCTTTTGGCTTGCACGGGGGCAAGGTGAAACGTTTTGAAGGTGGCATATTGGCGGCGGCGTTCGGCGGCTATCTATACCTGCTTTTTTTACAAGCATGATTGGGGCTGCTGCGCGCCATGGCACGCGGTGTCATAAGTCGCTAGCTTTGCGCCAATTAAAATAATGGACTATTCAGCAAGGTGGTAGTTACTTCGTTAGCATCACGGAGGTGCGACTTCAGTCGCGCTAAAGTCGCAGGCTGCGCAGCTAAAGCAGCACCTCCAGTACATATCCCGGGATAGAATCAATAACGCTCGTGTTCAAATAGCGGGTGCGATTGAATGTTGTGTTTATTCCTGCGCCGTGAATACTTTATGATTCAATACCTAAATATCGACAAGGAATAAGCCATGCCTGATTCTAAATCGCCACAAACACCATCGGCAGCCACTCTGCCGCCGTTTGCCTATACGACCTCGCCGGAGTTCCCCGAATTACTGGATCAGTTGAATGCATCACTGGTGATTTCCACCTATCAGGCTGGCAAGTTGATGTTTATTTCTTCTGAT
>JAUZQK010000050.1 GCA_030951025.1 Mariprofundus sp.
CAAATTGACGCTGCCCGGATAGAGATGTGCTACATCAGTTGTGTTTTTAAACGACGCGGAAGTGGTTTGTTCAATCCTCAAACCATTTGATTGAAGCTCAACATCGCCGGTCAGTGACTGCGCACTGAAACTACTGTCCTGATCAAAAGTGACGAACTCGATGCCATTCTGGCGACGCAACAGTGTGGGATTAATGGTGGCTTGGATGCGCAAATCATCTTGCGCACGCACATCCATTTGTCCATCCATGAGAGCCAGCACGGTATCAACCGTGTTATCACTATTAAACGTATCGTGACGTGCGCTGCCCAACGCGCCCTGCGCCGTAATGCGCCCTTGCCCATCGCCAACGAAGAAGATGCCACTCAAAATATCGCCTTCTGATCCATGACCAACTGCATGGCTTTATCCCGCTTGTTGCGAGCGCTTAAATCTTCCATGCTGGCTTGTATGGTAAAATCCGCGTGAGTTGCATATTAGAAAATAATATCTCCCTGCTAAGTTCGGATATTTTGTACCTACTCTCTGTTGCTAGCTTGTCGTCATCAAGCCCACGCAGAGTGTGCAAATATGTTTTCATCTGTGATTACCCCTTCAGTGACACAGCAAAGGACAGGCCAGATTCAGGCAATACAAACATGCTTAGGCGTATGCCTAGCCCAATTACAGCATTGACCGAGCCCCAGCACCGGTGTTTGGCAATAGTGTCTGTTGAGTGAACAGGCAAAGATAAGCCGGTGGCTGTTCGCGGTTGCATAAGGGAAGGGGTGATAGCGATGACTGATGTTACAATATCTCAACAGCCGACGATTTTATTGGCCGATGATGAAATATGTGTGCGTGAAATCACTGCTGAGATATTGCAAGGTCTGGGTTATCGTATTTTACAGGCGGCTGACGGGTTGGAAGCTTTAAAGCTGTTTGAGCAACAGCGTGATGATATTGTCGTGCTATTGCTTGATGTGATCATGCCACATTATAACGGCCTGGAAGTTGCTGAGCGTATCCGATATGCAGGTTCAAATGTGCCGATCATTTTTATTTCAGGTTATGATAAATGGCATGTGCTGGGTACGAATACGCAACCACCCAACAGTATATTTTTATCGAAGCCGATCAATTTCAATGTTCTGATTCAGAATGTTGGAAACCATTTTCAAGATCAGGCATAAGAAAGCCTGTTAATGATGACAGCCAGCGCTGTGCACATGGCCATGTTCGAGCTCATCGGCTGAGGCTTCACGTACTTCAGCAATAGCCACATCAAAATGCAGGCGTTCACCTGCCAGTGGATGGTTGCCATCCACGGTAACGTCATCACCATCGACTGCAGCAATGCGAATCACTTGCGTACCAGCTTCAGTTTCAGCCTGAAATTCCATGCCGACTTCAATGCTTTCCACACCTTCAAACATGCTGCTTGGCACCACTTCAGTCAGTTCTTTTTTATATTCGCCATAAGCATCGACGGCTTCGATGCTGACTTCCAGTGCATCATCAGCGACCTTGCCTTCAAGGGCATGTTCAAGGCCGGGGATAATATTTTGCGCACCATGCAAATACACCAAGGGTTCAGCCTGTTCAGATGAATCAATAATCGAGCCGGCATCATTTTTTAATGTGTAATGGATCGATACAACCTTATCTTTGGCGATTTTCATGCTTTTCTCCTGTGTTGCTTTTAAAACGCTTGTTATGATTAAGCGCGGCAGACTACCCAATCGTTAGCAGCGCACAAGTTCAATTCACCACATTCAGGCCTCGATAAACAATAAAGGCATTGCATCCGCCGTTATATTCAAGGCGATCATTTCTGCCTGCAGGTGTTTTCGGCTTAAGGGGATTTCTGCCAAAAACTGAGCCTTGCCATCTCGAAAGGCCAGCCGTGAGAAAATGCCAATGGCTTTGATATGGCGTTGCAGGGCGGTTAAGCGCAGGCATCGGTGCCAATGCTGTGCATTGTCGAAATAAGCCGCATGGCCTGCGGTTAGCTGATTGAAAAACTGATGGCTCCAGTATTGGCGCTGATGCTCCGGATAATCCTGATAACAATCGTATAACAGCGATGCCAAATCGTAAGTCACAGGCCCCATGACTGCATCCTGATAATCAATTTGACCCAATGGTAGCCCCGATTCCGGCAGCATCAGATTGCGGCTGTGATAATCCAGATGTACTGGCACGCGCGGCAGGGCTTCTAACTGTTGCAACAAGGGCTGTAGCGCAGCATGAAAGGCTTGCCGTTCGGCAGTGCTGCATGCTTTGCCAGCCACTCTGGGTAGATACCAATCGAGATAGAGGTCACATTCAGACTGCATGCGTGTCAGATCAAACAGAGGCAGTCCCATCATGGGGCGAGAGCTTTGCAACAATTGCAACTGACGCAGCGCATCTTCAAACAGGGGTGTCAAATCACCGTCTGCAGCACAGTAACTTGCCCATGACTGATCACCGAAATCCTCCAGCAATAAGAAACCCAGCTTTGTATTTTCGGCGCTCAAATGTGAGACGCGCAGGCCCGCACGTTCAAACCAGCTGCGCACAGCCAGAAAAGGGCTGACATCTTCATGTTCAGGCGGTGCATCCATTAGCACATAATGCAGCTGCCCATGTTGCACTCTAAAGTAACAACGAAATGAAGCATCACCAGCTAAGGGGCGAATCTCAATTTCATCTCCGAGCACTTGCTGCAACCATTGTTGCCGGGCGACGGCTCGTTGTTCAACTGCCACGTAGCAATAATCCCTTGAGATGCATCTGCTGTTCAATTTGGCTCTGCTTATCCTGCGCTGTCGATTTGGAAACAAATGGGCCGGCATAGACACGGAACCATTGACCTTTGCTACCCAAATCAACCGCATGAATAAAGGCAGGGAAACCTGCTTTTAATAATTGTTGCCGCATGGGGGCGGCATCAGACTGGCTGCGAAAGGAGGCAATCTGGATACGATAGGCTGTTGGATCGAGAGTCTTTTTTTTGGGCGCAGGCGCAGATGCTTGGCTGGGCTGCGGTTTAACCGACAGTTTAATCGTAGGTTTGATCGCTTGTGTCGTTATCGGGCGGACTGCTTGGGTGGTCGTTTTCAGGGTGCTTTTGCTTGCGGGCAAGATTGGTGCAGGCATCACCGATTGCTTGGGTAGATCTTTATAAAAACGCAGTTCACCAACTTTGGTATGTGCGCCCTGATTGGCTTTGTCTTTCCATTTTTGCACCAGGGTATCGAGATTTTCGATGTGCGCTTGCAGGAGTTTAATTTTGGCATCTTTGATGGCCAAGTGTGCTTCAGCAGCCTGGATATCTGTTTTGTTGGCCGTTTGTTGAATATCAGCTGAACCCAGCCAATAACCACCCGCAAAACATGCGCCGGCAACAAAGAGAATGGCCACCGTGGGTAAAATAGAGCTGGCACCGGCTGGTTTGTCGGCTGGTTTGCGGCTTGGGGCGGCATTGTGTGCAAAATCCTGACCTGCCACTATAACACCATGCCGATGTTGGTTTTACTGTTCATCACATGCGATCCGGGGCTGATACGCCGAGTATGGATAGGCCGTTGTTGATTACCTGTCTGACTGCGCGAATGAGTACAATACGCGCGGCAGTTAATGCAGCATCGTCACTGACCACTTTGTTTTTATGATAGAAGCTGTGAAAATCAGCCGCCAAACGCATGATGTAAGTGGCCACACGATAAGGCTCCAAGCGCTCAGCGGCTTTTTTCAAGGCATCAGGATAGGCCAGTACATTGGCAATCAAGGCCTGTTCTTCGGCTGCGTTCAGCATGGAGAGGTCGATCGCTTCAAGATCAAAGCCTTCAATGAGCTGGGCATCAATCCCTGCATCGCGCGCCTTGCGCAGAATTGCACCAATGCGCGCATGGGCATATTGCACATAATAAACCGGATTCTCGTTATTTTTTTCTTTGGCAGCTTGCAAATCGAAATCAAGCTGGCTTTCAACACGCCGTGTCATGAAATTAAAACGTACCGCATCGGCACCGACTTCATCGACCACTTCGCGCAGGGTGACAAAGGTGCCAGCGCGTTTGGACATCTTCACAGGTTTCCCATCACGGGTCAGATTGACCATTTGCACCAGCATCACATCAGGCTGGCTGTCACGCTGGATGAGCGCTTTCATGGCCGCCTGCACACGGGTGACATAACCACCATGATCAGCACCCCAAATATCAATCATGCGATCAAAGCCGCGCTGATGTTTATCGAAATGATAGGCGATATCGGCAGCGAAATAGGTGGCAGTGCCATCCTGTTTGGCCAGTGGTCGATCGACATCATCACCGAATTCGGTGCTGCGGAACAATAGCTGTTCAACCGGCTTGTAATCGGAAACTTCTTTGCCCTTTGGTGGCGGCAGGGTGCCGGTATATACCACGCCATCGGCTTGCAGCTGTTCGATCAATGCTGTGACATGGCCGCCCTGATGCAGGCTCTGCTCAGAGAAATAATGATCAAAGTTGATGCCGATAGCAGCCAAATCGGCGCGAATCATGGCCATGTTGGCAGCGATGGAGAGTTGGCCAATCAGCTTTACACGCGCATCTGCTGGCATCTCCAATAAGCCATGATAATCATGTGTGGTTAAAATATCGCTGGCGATTTGAATAATATATTCACCCGGATATGCAGCAGCGGGCAATACGATCTTTTCCCCTTGCAACTCCTGCATGCGTAACCACACGCTATTGGCCAGTACAGCAATTTGAGCGCCGGCATCATTGATATAATATTCACGTTGTACATCGTGGCCGACAGCAATCAAGACATTGGCCAGCGCATCACCCACCACAGCACCACGACCATGGCCAACATGCATGGGGCCGGTCGGATTGGCGGATACAAATTCGAGATTGATTTTTTGCTGGCTATTTTTGTGCAAATCATTGGCGCTGGCCTGACTATTGACATCAACCCGGCCATATTGTGCGCCGGTAGCGATGATAGTTTTCAAGACGCTGGCCTCACTGGCTTGTTTCAAACGGATATTGATAAAACCAGGCCCTGCGATTTCGGCATGCTCAACCGCATCCGGCCAAATGACAGTTTCTAAAATAGAGGCGGCAATCTGTTGCGGGCTACGTTTTAAGATGCGCGCCAGAGGCATGGCGATATTGGCAGCATAATCACCGTGATCTTTTTGTTTGGGGCGATTCAAAACCACAGGCGGCATACTATCGGGATGATCGACTAATAATGTTTGCAGCGCTTTTTGTAAGGCCTGTTCCAGTGCTTGTTTCACCATAATCTCCATGCGTTTGTTATGCTCGGGTTTTTTCAGATTCGCATCATAACTTCGGCAGCTATGAATGCTATCGAAGATTAGGAGTCGGCCACAGGTTTAATTCTGTTAGGGCCAAAAAAAATGCGGGTCGCAAGCGACCCGCATTGATACATCGATGGATCTGGTTACTGTGCTAAAACACGCAGTTCTACACGGCGATTTGTCGCTCTGCCGGTAGCTGTTGCATTACTCGCAACGGGCTGGGTTTCACCATAACCTTTTGAGCTCAAACGGTTTGCAGCAATGCCATGTGATTCCAAATATGCTTTCACGCTGGCAGCACGACGATCTGACAGGGCCTGATTGTAAGCATCAGAGCCATGGCTGTCGGTATGGGCTGCAACTTCAACACTGATGTCGCTGCGACGTTTCAAGGTGTCAACGGCATGATTCAGTGTGCTTACAGATGCAGGTTTCAAATCAGCGCTATTGGTATCAAAATATACACCTTTCAGTTTGATGATTTCAACAGTACAGCCGGGCAATGCTTTTTCGTGTGCAGCTTTGGCTTTTGCTTCTGCCTGTGCAATCAATTCAGCATTTTCATCCGGGTGATAGTCGGTTTCGTGTAATTCATGTGCAGCCCAATACAGGGATGCAACAGCTTGAGCCTGTAGCTTGGGCGCGCATTGCTCTGCGCCGGCGGCTTTAGCGGCAGCAATAGCGGCACGTGCGCCGTCGAGTTCGCTGCGATCAATATTTATATTATGTGCACAAGCCGACATGGAGAATGCTGCCAGGACAATAAGAATTCGACGCATCATTTTGCACCCCCTGCTTTAGCTGCATGTTCTTCGGCCAGATCCATGAACGCTTTGGCGACATCAATGTCGTGTTGTGATTTTTCTTCAATGGCTATATCGGATAGTTCACGCGCCAGATGGGCGTGATAACTATTATCACCCTTCAATTGAGCACTGACTGCATCCGAGCGCTGATCAACGCTGACGGAAAAGCCTGCACTGCTGGCGGGCAATGCAAATGCGAATAATGTGATTAAAAACAAAATACTTTTCATTAATTCCTCCCTGTTTGTGTGTAAAAAAGGAATCATAGCAGATAAAATCAGCTTTTGGGGATTTATATGTGAAATGGCCTACTTATGTATGCAGCCGGAAATTTTTGATGTGCTGTTATTGAGCTTGCAGAGATTCCAGTTCGCGCAACAAAGCTTTGCGTCGCAGTAATAGATTCAAATGGCCACCGCCATGTTGATGCCAGAGATGTGCTGCTCGCAAGCCTGTCATCAGCAGTGCTCGCACACGCTGGGTATGTACCGATTGGCTCAGATGTTCAGGTTTTCCACGTACAATAATGCGTGGTTTCATATTGCTGATGGTGTTGCCATACAAGTCTGCAATGGCGGCAATCACATTGTGATGCATGGCATCACCGAAATATTGACGTTGATGGCCGATGCGTTGCATGCCGTTGGCCAGCTGTTGGCGGGTTGCCTCTTTTTTACCCAGACGGCGCTCAAGCGTAATTAAACCTGCACTGTAGAGCATCAAATCTTTAGCGCCGGGTATTTTTTCACCGCGTAATAACTGGCTGCAGATGCGTAGGCCAGTGTTCAGCTTATCAATGCCACCATATAAATCGGCCACGCTTTGTTGGGGGGGAGCAGGTGAGTTGTTATCTGAGTGATGCTGCGAATCATTGTCTGAATTCGGGGCATTAGCAAAAATACTTTCCATCAAGACACGACAGTCTTCAGTATCAGCCGTACCCTTGCGGGCAATGTTGTTGACCAGATAAACAGCCTGGGTCATCGCGGCGAGGGCTGTAACACGCTGATTTAGTGCTGAGCTGTGAGAATGCATGTGCGACATGCTGAAGCTGGATGAGAGGATGCTCAAGGATGAATGAGATGCGTAATATGGCGGCAGCATGCCTGATGGCGGCTGAGCCGGATGAAAAATTGATGCGAGTACGTGAACTTGTCCGGCTTTATGCACGTGGCGATGTGCAGATTGATCCGGGCATTCCGTCGGCTACCCTGACTGCACCGGGCAGGCCGGAAAAACCTGAGCTCGTACGTGCCAACAAAATGCCTCGGCGTGGTTTTGGTAGTGTGGAAGGTCGTGCGATTATGATGCATGCCATTGCTCATATTGAATTCAATGCCATCAATCTGGCCTTGGATGCAATACAACGGTTCCCCGATATGCCCAGCGATTATTATAAAGACTGGTTGCAAGTGGCAGCTGAAGAGGCTTATCACTTTGAACTGGTGCGGGCACATTTGCGTCATCTCGGTGGTGAATATGGTGATTATGTGGCGCATGGTGGCTTGTGGGAGATGTGTGAAAAGACGGATGCTGATGTGTTGCAGCGCATGGCGCTGGTGCCACGTGTGCTTGAAGCGCGTGGACTCGATGTCACGCCCGGCATTCAGAAAAAGCTGGCACAGGCTGGAGATCACCATGCGGTCAGTATTCTGGATATTATTTTCCGCGATGAAATCAATCATGTGGCCATTGGTAATCGCTGGTATCGTTATTGTTGTGATCAGCGCGGGCTGGATACCGAGTCTACATTTGCAGTATTATTGGCGGAGTTCTATCCAAAAGGCTTGATGGGGCCATATAATATGCTGGCACGCCAACAGGCGGGTTTTACCGATTCGGAATTGGCCTTGCTGAATCAACCATCGAGTAAGCTTAAAACCTGATCGAGACCGCCTGTGTTAAAGGCAAACGGCGATTGCTCGACGACAGTCGGTTTGGCATGAAAGGCAATGCCCAGGCCTGCGGCCTTAATCATGGGTAAATCGTTGGCACCATCACCAATGGCTACGGTTTGTGACATCGGAATCGAATAAATATCAGCCTGCTCCAGCAGGCTTTGGCGTTTGGTTTCAGCATCAACAATATGACCTAAAATAGAGCCGGTTAGTTTACCCTGATGAATCTCCAATGTGTTGGAGCGGGTGAAATCCAGTTGCAAACGGGCTTTGAGCTTATCGGTAAAATAGGTGAAACCACCGGATACCAGCCCCACTTTCCAACCATGCTGTTGTACGCTCTGGATTAGAGTCTCGGCTCCATCGGTAAGCTGAATGCGTTCAGCATAAACCTGCTCCAGCACACTGGCTTCTAACCCAGCCAGCAATTGCACCCGCTCAGTTAATGAAGCGGAAAAATCCAGTTCACCGCGCATGGCACGGGCAGTGATTTCGGATATTTGTTGTTTCATACCCAGAAAGTCAGCGATCTCATCAATGCATTCGCATTGAATCAGGGTGGAGTCCATGTCCATAAATAACAGGCCGGGCTGCGATAGGGTCGGGCGAGATGTCATGTCCGCTATGATGCCAGTTCTTAAAAAATTCAAAAGGCCTAGTGTGTTTATATCAGTCTGCAACACATCGAAAACATGAATTGCATTGCAGTTTGATAATAATTGTCTAAAGTCAAACAATAGATTGAGGGTGAGGCAATGAATTGTTATCGATAGATGTGCGCTGTGATTGATTCAGGAATTAATGGTATCAATAGCCTGCCGGAAGCGCTGTTTCGCAGTGCGGAGCGTCATGCTGCGAGTCCTGCGCAGTGGTATCGGGAACAGGGTGTTTATTTGCCTGTCACCTATGCGCAGATGGCCTCACAAATTCGTCATATTGCTTCCGGCCTGCTGCGAGATGGCATCAAACCAGGCGATCGCATTGCGCTGCTGATGGAAAACAGGCCGGAGTGGGCGCTTATTGATTATGCTATCCTGTCTGTCGGTGCGGTGACTGTGCCGCTATATTGCTCTTATCGGCCTACAGACATCTCCTATGTGTTGAATGATTCCGCTGCAGTGGCGGTACTGACTTCCGGCAATAAACTGTTGCGCCATTTGTTGCAGGCGACAGCACAATGCAAACACATCAAGCATATATACAGCATCGAAGATGCGGCTGAATATGAGCAGGTCAAAACGCTGTTATCATTGCAGGCGGGTGACATTGAAACAGAACAATTGGCGCACACTCTGGCTGATATTAGCCATGACACACTGGCAAGCATTGTGTACACATCCGGTACGACCGCCAATCCCAAAGGTGTGATGTTGTCACATGGCAATTTCCTTACCAATTTAGAGTCTGTGCCTGCAGTCATTGATTTGACGACCGGAGAGCAGGGTGATCGTTTGTTATCATTTTTGCCGCTGGCACATGCGCTGGAGCGTACCGGTGGCCATTTTTTGACCTATTCATTCGGTTTGTCGGTGGCCTTTGCCGAGCGTCCGGACACTGTGGCCAAAAACATGTCAGAGGCATGCCCTACGATTATGATTTCGGTGCCACGTATGCTGGAGGTGGTGCGCAGTCGTATTCTATCTCAGGTGAATCAACAATCGGCATTCAAACAAATGCTGTTTCAGCGCTTTTTCGCTTTGGCACAAAAGAAATGGGCTAAAAAAGAAGCCTTGGGCTGGATGACTTCATTGCAATTGCGCCTGTTGGATAAGCTGGTGGGTGAAAAAATACGGCTACGTTTTGGCGGCCGTGTGCGTGTCTTTATATGTGGTGGTGCGCCGTTATCGCTGGAAGTGGCTGAATTCTTTGAAGCACTGCAACTGCCGATTCTCGAAGGTTATGGTTTGACCGAGTCGGCACCATTATTGGCGGTAAACCCAATGTCGGATCGCAGGCTGGGTACGGTGGGCGTGGCAGGCAAAGGTGTGGAGCTGAAAATCGCAGACGATGGTGAGATTCTGGCACGCGGAGCCAATATTATGTCCGGCTACTGGCATAATAAAAAAGCCACGGCAGAGAGCCTGCAGGATGGCTGGTTGCATACTGGCGATATTGGCAAGCTATGTCCGGATGGCTATCTCAGTATTACGGATCGAAAAAAGGATCTCATTGTGAATTCTGGTGGTGAGAATATCGCGCCGCAACGCATCGAAGGGGTATTGATAGCGCATGAAATGATTGATCAGATCGTTGTCTTTGGTGATCAAAGGCCTTATCTGGTTGCTTTGTTGGTCGCCAATGAGGATGCCTGCACGGCCTGGGCCAAGCAGCAGGGATTGCCGGAATCCGATTGGCAACAGCTGTGTGAATCCGATGTGTTGAAAAAACATTTACAAAATGCCATCACGGCACAGTTAAAAGTGCTCAATCCCTTCGAGCAAGTGCGCCGTATTCATGTGCTGCAACAGGCTTTCAGTATCGAAAACGACACTTTAACACCGACCATGAAAATAAAACGGCGTAAGATTTATAAATTACATGCCGATAGCATTGCAGCTTTATATCGCTAAGCTTCTGCCTGGGCGTAGAGAGCCGCTAAAATAGGGCGACCACCGGCATCGAGCACTTCATCTGCCAGCGCTGCACCTAAGCTGGCAGCATCAGATCGTAAACCTGTTGTTTGGCGCATGATTAATACTGAACCATCAACAGCACCAACCAGACCTTTCAAATGCAACTGATCGCCATCCAGGGTGGCAAAGGCTGCAATAGGCACCTGACAGCCGCCTTCGAGGCGGGCTAAAAAGGCGCGTTCGGCGCGTGTGCGATCCACGGTATCGGTGTCATTAAGCTGATCGACCAGAGTATTGAGCGATGCATCGGCATCACGTGTTTGAATGCCGAGTGTGCCTTGGGCTACAGCTGGCAATAACACAGTGGTATCAATGAACTCATGCATCTGATCCTGCATGCCCATGCGGCATACGCCGGCAGCAGCTAGAATCACTGCATCGACTTCCGTACCCAGTTTGGATAAACGGGTCTGGATATTGCCGCGAATCGAAACGAATTTGAAATGCGGATACACAGCCGCAATCTGGGCAATACGGCGCAAGCTCGATGTGCCGATGGTGGCACCTGCAGGCAAGCTATCCAGGCCGCCTTTGGTGATCGTTGCGATGGCATCACGCGGATCTTCGCGTTTGGGGTGGGCGCGAATGCTGGTGCCGGCGGGTAACTCGGTCGGCACATCTTTCATTGAGTGAACAGCAATATCAGCGCGGCCATCGAGCAGTGCTTCATCAATTTCTTTGGTGAATAAGCCTTTACCACCGACCTTGGCCAATGGCACATCGAGAATCTTGTCACCACGGGTAACGATTTTCACCAGTTCTGTCGTCACACTTGGATCAAGGCGCACCAGTTCGGCGGCGATATAGTTAGCCTGCCAGAGTGCGAGTGGGGAACGACGGGTAGCGATACGAATATGGGTCAAGGGAGCCTCCAAAGCTGTATGAGCCTGAACGGTAACGTCCGCAGCTTATTTTCTCAATGCAGCTTATTTTCTCAAAAGGAAATGCAAACAGCTGTCACCATAACGGCGTGATTGTTGGCAGATCCAGTTCTCTGGCCATGCCGGAACATGGCGTGAGGACTCTTCAATAATCAGTTGATCAACCGCGATGCGATGTTGATCAAGCAATAGTGGCAGCCGTTCTGCTTCACCCTGAGCGTAGGGAGGGTCGGCAAAAACAAGATCGAAGCTACGGCCTGCCAGTGTTTCTAAAGCGTGCTCTACGCGGCTTTGTTGAATCTCCCAACGGCTATCGAGATGCAACAGCGCGCAACTTTGGCGTAGGCTAGTGATGGCCTTGGGCTGGCATTCAATAGACACAGCGCTTGCCGCACCGCGTGATAATGCTTCCAGCGCCATGATGCCGGAGCCTGCAAACAGATCGAGCACAGTGAAATCATGCACAGAGCCGAGGATATTGAACAAAGCCTGTCGTACCTTGCTCGGTGTTGGCCGTAAGCCCTGCACATCAGCTACCGGCACAATGCGGCCACGCATATCGCCGCCGGTGATGCGCATCAGTGGGTTATTGTATGATTTACAGGTTTTTTCGGAGTTATGGCTTTTTGAGGCGTGGTTTTCTGGGGCGTGGCTTTCAAGGGCGCGGACTTCAGAGCGGCGGCAGGGCCTACACGTACCCGATTCCATTGTGCAGGTGTAAGATATTTACTGGCCTGTGTTTTGACTTGCGCCAGCGTTACGGCACCAACTCTGTCTGTCCAGCGGCTCAAATAATCCAACGGCAAATGATACATGCCGATCATCGCCATCAGGCCGACACGTTCACGGTTGGAATCCATGCGCTGGGCAAAGCTGCCGATCAAATTCTCTTTGCTGGCCTTGAACTGTTTGTTGCTGATTTTACCTGCCGCCATATCAGCCATCACCTGGCGCACTACGGCTTCAGCCTGTCCAGCCTGATCGGCGCGGGTTTGCAAGCTGATCACAAAAGAGCCGGGCACTGCCAGCGGTATAAAATAAGAATACACGCCATACACTAAACCGCGTTTTTCACGTACTTCTTCCATCAATCGCGAACCAAAGCCGCCACCACCGAGGATATGGTTGAGCACAAATACCGGGAAAAAGTCGCTATCATTACGGGCTGGCCCCAAACGCAACAGCTGCACCAGCATTTGAGAGGTGGGTAAAGCCACATCGCGCTGCAGCCCTGCGACAGCTTTGGCCTTGTCGATGTCGTTTAAGCCTTTGGCGGCTTTGCCAGTCCAGTGAGCCAAACGGGCATTGAGTAAGGGCAGTAATTCGGCCATGGTGATATCACCACTGACAGCCAGCACCGCTCCCTGCGGCTTGATTTGGCGCGCATAGAGTGTTTTTAAATCAGCCAAGTCAATGCGTGCAAGGCTTTCCATGCTGCCGCTGGAACGGTGTCCATAAGGGTGATTGGCAAACAATAAAGCTGCTCCGGCTGCTGATGCCTGTACACCGGGCTCTTCTTTTTCTTTTTGCGCAGCGGCAATCGAATCCTGTTTCATGATGGCAAAACGTTTTGTATTCCAACCGGGCTGTAATAAAGATTCGGTCAAAGCATCGAGACCGGGTTGCAAGGCATCTTTTAAGACAGTCAACGAGATATTAAAACCATCACGTCCGGCATGCGCGCCGAGTCGAATGGCATCGGCATCGAGTAAATCAGCCCAGGCGGTAAAATCATGTTTGGCCGTATGATCGGAGAGCATGCCGGCCAGCAATGTGGCAGTGCCGGCTTTGCCCTCTGCATCAAAACGGCTGCCGGCTGGCATCACCAGCTTCATTGCCACCATGGGCACATTATGCGCTTCCATTAACAACACACGCACACCGTTATTCAGTGTTGCTTCCTGAATGGGAGTTGCAGCCATAGCCAGCGAGCCAAAAGAGAACAGGGACAAACACAGGTTAATGATATATCCGCGTAACATCATGATTTCACCTCGGCCTTGTTTTTCTTCTTGGGCGTTTTAGTGGCGGCTTTTTTCACAGGCAATAAAACACCGGTGGTTGAACGCTCCGGCAGCAAGTACTGGCTTACGACCTGCTGAATATCTGCAGGTTTAATGCTTGCAATAGCATCCAGCCAGCGATCACGATTGGCCGCACCAATACCGACGACTTCCAGATGACCGATTTCCTTGGCACGCAAATACAATGAATCCTGTGCAAAGACATTGGCTGCAATCATATTACGTTTGGCCGCAGCAAGTTCCGATGCCAGCACAGGCTGCTCGGCCATATCGCCCAACAATAGCCACAGCGCCTTTTCAAAGGCTGCGGGGCTTTGTTTAGGCCCTAGCAAGGCATAGGCGTACCACAAATCCAGCCCCATCGCAGTAGGATCATAACCGGCACTGGCGGTGAATGCTTTGCGCTGTTTATCAACCAGCTCGCGTGTCATGCGGGCGGAGCGACCGCCAGCGAGTATATGTGTTGCCAACGCCAGAGCTGCAACTTCAGTATCATTTTTACCCGGCTGCCAGACCGGTAGGGGAATGGTTACTGCCAGCATCGGTAACTCGGCAGGTAATCTTACCTGAATACGTTTAGGGCCAAAGGATTCCGGCTCTTTCGGGTTAAATCGGGCATCAACAGGGCGCGCCTTCATTTTTCCAAAAGTCTTGGCTACTGTATTTTTCACCTGTTCAAAATCGACATCGCCAACCACCACAACAATGACATTGCCCGGCACATAATGTTGTTGATAAAAAGCACGCACATCGTTGATCGTCAGAGCTTTTAAATCCTGCATCCAGCCAATGACCGGATTGCGATAAGGGTGCAAGCGCAGCGAGGCGGCAGAGAGTTCTTCAAACATGCGGCTATTGGGATCATCTTCTGTGCGCATGCGGCGCTCTTCCATAATCACCCGAATTTCTTTCTGAAAATCAACATCGCGCAAACGCAGATGAGCAAAACGCTCAGCTTCCATGCCCAATACTTCAGCCACACGAGCGGCGGGAACGGTTTCAAAATAAGCCGTGTAGTCGGTGCTGGTGAAAGCATTATCATTGCCACCCATCGCAGAAATACGCTTGCTGTATTCACCTGCATCGAGTTTCTTCGAGCCCTTGAACATCATGTGTTCAAAAACATGTGCCAAGCCTGTTTTTCCAGGCACTTCATCGCGCCCGCCCACCTTCAACCAAATCTGAACCATGGCCACTGGAGCCGAATGATCTTCTTCAACAACCAACTTGACACCGTTTTTAAAACTGGCTTGTTTTAATTCGCCAGCATTGGCGGTGGCAACCAACAGGCTACCAAAGAATATAAATATAATGGTTAAATACAACGGCATCATCACTCCAAATCAAATATTTTAAGCGCCGGCAAATAGTGAAAGGTGTTTGTTACGGAGGCATGAAAGCTATGACGCTGCAACACCCTGCGATTTGAGATATTCTTCATAGCTGCCATGGTAATCAACAATGCCTTCAGGGGTCAGTTCAATAATGCGAGTGGCGACAGAAGCAATGAGTTCACGATCATGGCTGACAAAGATGAGTGTGCCCGGATAGGCTTCTAGAGCGATATTCAACGATTCAATGAACTCCATATCCATATGGTTGGTCGGCTCATCCAGCAACAT
>JAUZQK010000051.1 GCA_030951025.1 Mariprofundus sp.
CGTCCCCCAGGGGAGTCTCTCTTGTTTCACAATTCACCTTCTGTGAATTCGTGTAATTCGTGGCTAAGGTTTTCTTGATTACGTATAAGATTCAGCTATCGGATGGTTTGAAAATGTTAGAGGCGCTAATATACTCGAAAACTTACCATAGCATGCCGGTGATCGTCATCGCTGAGCTTCATAAGTAATCAGGTAGATGAATGGCACTTAGTTAAGCGGATTCAACCCGGATTTATCATTGTGGCTTGTTTGGTTTATTTCGCCTCTCGACCTTAATGTATGACTTTTCATGCCATATTATCACATATATATCCGACTTTAGAAGCTGTTTTCTGAGCCCCGGAATGGCTTAATTAAGTGCCATTCGAGTATGACCCTGTTGATACTATTGATACTATTGATATGCGATTAGATGGTGAGCAGGTAGAGGGCTGGCGTTGCCTGCCCTCTACCCTACCCAATGACCTTTACGCTTATTTTAAGGCAGCTATGCCTGCTTTTAAGCGTTGGATGGTTTCATTCTTGCCAAGCAGGCCAAGGGTGAGATCAATGGGTGGGGAAACCGGGCCACCGGCGATGAGGATGCGGATGGGTTGTGCCAGCTTACCCATATTGAGTTCGGCTTTGTCACAGATTTCACCGATTAAGGCGTGGGCTGCTTCACCGCTGAAATCGTCCATGGCTTCGATGCCTGCAATGAATGATTCCAGCAAGGGCCAGGTGGTATCGCGGAAATTCTTTTTGACGGCCTTTTCCTGGTATGCATCTGGAGCTTGATAAAAGAAACGTGCGCCTTCAGCCAGATCAAACAGGTTTTTTGAACGCTCTTGCAATGAAGCGATAACCGGCTCCAAAGCAGGGCCTGCGGAGATATCGGTGTTGAGTAAGCGGGTGACTTCCGCAACAAGATCGGCGGCGTTGGCCTGACGCATGTATTGGCCATTGAGCCAATCGAGTTTCTGTTGGTCAAAGCGGGCGGCAGCCTTGCCTACCTGAGTGAGATCGAACAATTCAATCAACTGCTGACGCGAGAAAACTTCTTCATCACCGTGTGACCAGCCCAAACGTGCCAGATAATTGTTGACTGCATCGGCCAAATAACCCTGTTCACGGTATTCGGTGATGGCAACTGAACCATGACGTTTGGACATTTTAGCGCCATCAGGGCCATGGATTAACGGGATATGGGCAAACTGTGGTATGGGCAGCTTGAGTGCCTGATAGAGCTGAATCTGGCGCGGAGTATTGTTGAGATGATCGGAGCCGCGTACGACATGCGAAATCTCCATGTCGGCATCATCGACGACTACAGCCAAATTGGAGGTGGGCGTGCCATCAGAGCGCAGCAGGATTAAATCATCGAGCTCGGCATTGGGGAAGCTGACATGACCAAGCACCAGATCATTGACCACCGTTTCACCCTCATCGGGTGAACGGAAACGAATAACATAAGCTTGATCATCGGGTTGATCTATCGATAGATCATGGCGATGACTGCAACGGCCATCGTACATCGGCTTTTGGCCTGCGGCACGTTGCTTTTCGCGCATATCATCGAGCTCTGCCTTGCTGCAATAACAACGGTAAGCATCACCCTGTTGGATTAATTGCTGTGCGGCCTGAATGTGCAGCTCTTGGCGTGCAGCCTGAAACACAGGTTCACCATCCCAATCTAAACCCAGCCATGACAGGCCGTCGAGAATGACTGTGGTGGCCTCATCGGTGGAGCGTTCACGATCTGTATCTTCAATGCGCAACACAAACTCACCACCATGATGGCGGGCATAGAGCCAGGCAAACAGGGCGGTGCGGGCACCACCGATATGCAACATGCCGGTAGGTGAGGGGGCGAAACGGGTGCGAACAGTCATGGATACTCCGAATAAAACTTGAATGAAATGGCGGCGCAGCGTACTCTGAATTGTTGCTGGTTTCACTATTCATTTGTATGAAATCACTGTGACCTTTGACCAATGGGTGAATTAAGGATGTTTTAAAAACTGGAGGAATGATGCCGTTGAGCCGTATGCGTTTGCAATACCGGATGACATGATGCTGATGTTACAGCGCATCGGAGCGGCGAGTGAGCGGCTGGCTTTTGCGGTTGGTTTGTATCCTTTGCTGCTGGGTAAGGTGTTGCGGCGGTTGCATAAACCGCCCTGGTTTTTTGCGTTGATTATACGGCAATGTGAGATGGTGGGCGTGCAATCACTGCCGGTTGTGCTGCTTACGGCAGTGTTTACCGGTATGGTGATGGCTCTGCAATCGTGGGTGGCGTTTCATCGTTTCGGGGCTGAAAGCATGATTGCGACAGTGGTTTCGCTGTCGATCTTGCGCGAATTGGGGCCGGTATTGGTTGGTTTGATGGTGGCAGGCCGCGTCGGCGCATCATTTGCAGCAGAGCTTGGTACCATGCGTGTATCCGAGCAAATCGATGCGCTGTGGACATTATCAACTGATCCGGTGCGTTACTTGATTATGCCGCGTTTGATTGCAGTGATTCTGATGATGCCGTTGTTGGTGGTGTTGGCCGATGCGATTGGTATGTTGGGTGGTTATGCTGTCAGCGTGCATCTGCTGGATCAAAATCCGCACACCTATATTCGTAATTCTTATGATTATTTACAATTGATTGATCTTTATTCCGGTCTGCTTAAAGCAACGGTGTTTGGTGCTATTATCGGCTTGGTGAGTTGTGCGGAAGGTTATTATTGTGCTGGTGGAGCCGCCGGTGTTGGCCGGGCAACCACACGGGCGGTGGTTATCAGCGCGATGAGTATTCTGATGGCAGACTACATGCTCACAGCCTGGATATTCCAATGACATCACCGCTGTCTCAAATAACCCAGCCCAAAATAAGCCTGTCTCATGTGTATAAATCATTTCAGGGGCGCAAGGTGCTCGATGATATTTCGCTCGATATCATGCCCGGCGAATCGCATATCGTCATTGGCCTGTCTGGAGCGGGCAAGAGTGTATTGATCAAATGTATTTTGGGGCTGCTTAAACCGGATAGCGGCACGATTCTGGTGAATGGTGAAAACTGGTTGGAACTCTCGGTTGATCAGCGTCTTAAACGCATGGCATGCATCGGCATGTTGTTTCAAGGTGCTGCATTGTTTGATTCGATGCCGGTATGGGAAAACATTGCTTTTGTATTGCTGCGTCAGGGCATGGCCAAGGCCGAAGCAGTGGAACGGGCCGAGGAAATGCTGGAATGGGTCGGTTTACCGGGTATTGCCGATAAAAAACCGGCTGAATTATCGGGAGGTATGAAAAAGCGGGTGGGCTTGGCGCGGGCGATTTGTCATCGGCCTGAAATTATTTTTTATGATGAACCCCTGGCGGGCCTTGATCCGGTGATGTCTGATGTGATTACCAAGTTAATCAAGCGCCTGCATGAACGTATGCATGTTACATCGCTGACGATTGCACACAATATGAAACTGGTTGATGCTTTTAGTGATCAGGTCAGCATGCTTTATGAGGGAAAAATTTATCAGCAGTTGTCGGCGGCGGAGCTGCGGTTGAGTACAGATCCGTTACTGCGACAATTTATTGAGGGCAGGGCGGAAGGGCCCATTCGTTTTTCGAGTGAAGCAACGGATAAGGCTGATTTAAACGCCGATCCTTCGCAGTCCAGGAAATCACAAACAATTTTTAACAAGGAGAGAGTATGAATGCACAAACGCGATTGGGGGCATTTGTATTGATTGCTTTGCTTACACTTGCTTTGTTCAGTAGCAAAATTGGTGGTTTTCAATGGGGTGATGCCGAGGGTAGCCATATCAATGCCGTGTTTAATGATGCATCAGGTTTATCTGTGCAAACACCGGTATTGATGGCCGGTGTACATGTCGGAGCGGTGGCATCGATCAGTTTAAAAAATAATCAGGCTTTGGTGGGGTTATTGATTAAGCCGGGCATTGAATTGCCTGCATCGACCCGGGCGCATATTGCCGGTGGTGGCTTGGTGGGTGAGAAGTATATCGCGCTGCGGGCACGCGCTGGTGATATGACACCGATGGCAGGCTCTGTTATTCCGGTGACAGATGGTGGTGATTTTCGTGATATGATTAGTCGAGCATCGGCATTAACTGAAAACGCGACGATCTTCTTTAACAAAGCCGAGCAGATCACCGATACAGTCAATACCATTCTGGATGAAAATCGTGCAGATATCCGCAGCACTACAGAGGCCTTGGCTGGTTTAATCATAGAAAGCCGGCCGGATATCCGCAGCTCGAGCCATGATCTGGCAGGCATGCTGAAAGAGAATAGGCAGGCTTTGCATCAGCTGGTGCAAAGCCTGCCCAAAACGGCCAAAGCAGGGCATGCGTTTTTTGAATCAGGCGCTGTTCTGATGCGTGATTTGCATGTGTTGGTGCTGGATAACCGGGAGAATTTGTACCGCACTTTATTTGAGCTGCGTTTGGCTTCAGAGAACTTGCAGGCATTGACCGATGACGTGCGCAGAAATCCGTGGAAATTGATGAAAAAAGCACCTGAGATAAAAGCTGATCGTCGGGCCAGACAACGGCGCATGGAAGAGATGCTGCTGATGACTGGCCGCATGGGTTTGGAGCGGCAGCGTTAAGTGGTTGTTGCAATGTGTTTAAGATTCTATTGCATGATCGTGTTGCTGAGCATGTATGCCAGCCCGGTAATGGCCGAAACAGCTTTTGAGCGATCAGAATCGTTGATTGCAGCAGGTCAAATAACGGAAGCCAGACGCGCCTTGCGAGCTGAATTGAGACTGCGGCCGGATCATATCGAAGCGCGTTACAATCTGGCTTTGTTATTACAGGATATTGATCATAGAGCTGATGCGATGGTGTTATACAAACAGAATCTTGCCATGGCCTGGCATTTGCCGAGCCTAGTGAATCTGGTCAATATCTTGCAGCAACAGGGCAAGGCGATCGAAGCGCGCAGATGGTTGTTCAAGGCTACGAAAAAGTTCAGAAATGAGGCGGTGCCGTGGTATTTGTTGGCTAAAATGGATGAGAAGAATGGCGATGTGGCGGCTGGCCAACGGCATTTTCAGCGCGCCATCAAGGCTGATCCGCTGAATGGTTTTGCCTGGCTTTATCTGGCTGAATTTCAATCACGCCAACAGCACGGCGATCAAGCGCTGAAATCGGCAGCCAAAGCCATGCGCTTATTGCCCGCATGCGCAGCTTGTTGGCAAATATATGGGGGGCTGCTTGAACAGCAAAAAGCGCATCAACAGGCTTTGCTGGCCTATCAGCGTAGTCTGGCCATTCAGCCAACGGATAAAACCAGACGAGAGTTGATCGTGACACTGCATAGTTTGGGTGAACATCAACGTGCCGACATGATGCAACGTAGTCTTGGTAAACGATAAATTGCTACATGATAAACGGACGCATGATAAATTAGCACATGATAAGCTGGCACATGATAAGCTGGTGAATGATAAACAGATGCCCGACATTGGGTTCCCTTATGTTGCCCAGGCTGATGCACGGGTGCTTATTCTGGGTTCAATGCCAAGCCGGAAGTCTTTAACGCAGCAGCAGTATTATGCCCATCCGCAAAATGCCTTTTGGCCGTTGATGTCTGAATTGTTGGATTTTCCTGCAGATCTTGTTTATGCGCTGCGTTTAAAACAATTGTTGGCAAAACGTATCGCCTTGTGGGATGTGGCGCACGCATGTGTGCGGCAGGGTAGCCTCGATCAGGCCATTGCGATGGATACGGTGGTGGCCAATGATTTTGCTGCTTTCTTTGCACAGCACCGGGATATTCGAACCATCTTTTTTAATGGTCGTAAAGCAGAGCAAGTGTATCGCAAGCTGGTGCTGCGACAACTGGATTCACATATGCAATCGATAGCCACGCATTTACTTCCATCGACCAGTCCTGCCCATGCGAGCATGAACAGGGCAGAAAAATACTTGTATTGGTCGATTGTAAAAAAGACACTTGAATCGCAGTAAATCAATCCCTATCAATTCACCTCACACCTAGATCACAGTTTTAAATTCAAGGAGACCGACCGCATGACCGCAACTGCCGCAAAAGAGACCCGTGCTTTTCAGACCGAGGTAAAACAACTATTGGATCTGATGATCCATTCGCTTTATTCGAACAAAGAAATCTTTCTGCGTGAATTGATCTCCAACGCATCCGATGCTGCCGATAAGCTGCGTTTTGAAGCCACCAAAGATGATGCGCTGAATGAAGGTGATTCCGACCTGCACGTGTATATCGAAGTCGATAAAGACGCGCGCACCATCACCATTCGCGATAATGGCATTGGTATGAGCCGCGATGAAGTGATTGATAATATTGGTACGATTGCACGCTCTGGCACCAAAGAGTTTTTCGGTCAGTTGACCGGAGATCAGGAGCAGGATGCGCATTTGATTGGTCAGTTCGGGGTAGGTTTTTATTCGTCCTTCCTGGTGGCGGATAAAGTGAGCTTAACCACCCGTCGGGCCGGCATGACAAAAGAGCATGGTGTGCATTGGGAATCTGCTGGTGACGGCGAATATGAGTTGGAAACAGTCGATAAAGAAACACGCGGCACTGAAATCGTATTGCATTTGCGTGAAGAAGCCGATGAGTTTCTGGATGACTGGCGTTTGAAATCTATTGTGCATAAATATGCCGATCATATTCCATTCCCGATTCGTATGCTGGGCGTGGCAACCCCCGCTGCTGAAGGTGAAGAAGAAAAACCGGCTGAAATTGAAACCGTCAATCAGGCTTCTGCCTTGTGGACGCGTCCGAAATCTGAATTGAGTGATGAAGATTATAATAATTTCTACAAACATATCGGGCATGACTTTGAAGAGCCATTGGCGCGCTTGCATCAGAAACTCGAAGGCAAATATGAATACTCATTGCTGTTGTATTTGCCAAAACATGCACCGTTTGATTTGTGGCAGACCGAAGCCAAACATGGTGTGAAATTGTATGTGCGCCGTGTATTCATCATGGAAGCCAGCGAAGATTTGTTGCCACGTTATCTGCGCTTTGTGCGTGGCGTGATGGATACCAATGATTTGCCGTTGAATGTCTCGCGTGAAATTTTGCAGAAGAGCCCTGCCATGGATGCGATGAAGAAGGGCGCAACCAAACGTGTATTGGGTCTGCTGGAAGATATGGCCAAAAATGCCACTAGCGAAACGGCCACTGGCGAAACTGAATCTGATGCAGATGTCGTTGATGCTGAAATCGTGGGCGAAGATAAAACTGAGAAAAACACCGATTATGCTGATTTCTGGAATGAGTTTGGTAACTGTCTGAAAGAGGGCATCATTGAAGACAATGATAACCGTGAACGCCTGGCTAAGCTGTTGCGTTTTTCAACCACCGCATCGGATGATCAGGCTGTGTCGTTGAGCGATTATATTGAGCGCATGCAAACAGGTCAGGATACGATTTATTTCATCACGGCTGAATCCCTGGCTGCTGCCAAACATAGCCCGCATCTGGAAGTGTTTCGCAAAAAAGGCATCGAAGTGGTGTTGTTGCATGATCGCATCGATGAATGGCTGACCAGCCATTTGACCGAATTTGAAGGCAAAAAACTGCAATCCATTGCCAAGGGTGAGCTTGATTTGTCGGACATCGGAGACAATGCCGAAGAAGATAAAAAAGAACAGGAAGAGAAAGCCAAAGCGGCAGAGCCGGCAGTAGAGAAGATCAAAGAATCATTGGGTGATAAGGTAAAAGATGTGCGTGTTACTGATCGCTTGACTGAATCTCCAGCTTGTTTGGTATCCGATCAGTTTGATATGAGTTCAAATATGGAGCGTATCCTTAAACAGGCAGGTCAAAATGTGCCGGATATGAAACCGATTCTGGAAATCAATCCGGATCATGAGCTGATTCAACGCCTGAGCAAAATGCGTTCAAAAGACAAAATCAATGATTACGCCAGTGTTTTGTTTGATCAGGCTATTTTGGCTGAAGGCGCATTGCCGGAAGATCCAGCCGGTTTCGTGCGTAAAATCAACGCACTGTTAAAACAGTAATCGCATATGTTAATGGACATATAGAATGAGCAGAAATCGGCCATTAGAATTGAGCCACCTTTTCAAGAACACCTGCTGTTTATAGCAGGTAGAATTCCACCTCTTAAAACAACGAGGAGGTGGGCTTATGAAGGAGTGGATTGTGAT
>JAUZQK010000052.1 GCA_030951025.1 Mariprofundus sp.
ATCGACTGAGTTGATTCTTTTTTGGCCGGATGGTTTTGGCCTAATTCTGTCTTTTCATTCCATCCAATATTTTCCGGGCGACTGGAATCTGCTACTGTATCATTGAATCGTCACCACTCATTTCATCAATCAGCCTTACAACATCGTTCACTCTCCAAGCCGTTGTTTTGGGGCCGAGTTTGACGGGCTGGGGATAGCGGCCTGATTTTACGCCTGCCCACCAGGTTGTTTTGGATACTGGATAAACAGCCAGTACTGCAGGCAATCGCATAAAGCCTATGGATGGTATTGTTTTGTTCATTTCGCGCTCCTGTTTCCGCATGCCAATAAAAAACGGCACTCGGAATAATCATTTACACGATGGGGTGTAACCCCGGCACGCATAGCGCTCCACACCCTAGACATTATTTTGAAGAAACCACAACCAACTCAAGGCTAAAGTTCAAATGACATTGACAAGACTGCGCCTATTGATATTGTCCGCCCTCATTCGATGGGTTTTGGCTCATTGGAGAAAAAATTGACGGTACGCGGTCAGGATATTTCAGTGGTAATTCTATAACCACGTGGAAATAAAAGGATTTATGGCGGGGTTGGATTGACTCTCTCTCCGCCAGTTTTTTTAAACACATGGCTTGCGTTAATAAATCATGATACCAGTTTCCACCCAGTGGAACCCAAGTATCACCCGGGTCGGGCCCCGCACGATGGACCCCTGTGAACCCCGTCAGATCCGGAAGGAAGCAGCGGCAGCAGGACGAAGTGCGTTGCGGATCTGTCCGGCTCGGGTGATGCATTACTCTCTCTTTCCTCAGATATTCAGCAGCCCCACAATGGCTTTTGACTCTTTTATTGTATCCTGAATTCGTATCATTACTTGTACATGCTACGCTTTGTAGAATAATCCAGCTCATGCCACTGATCGACTCCATCAAACAGCTTCTATTGCGCGGCAGCGCCACACGCCAATCTCAGCTCGAGATAGCGCTCTCTTCATCCGGTGCCATCATCGGCATTGCGCTGGTTGCCTGGTTGAGCCCGCATATTGTTGGCGATGCGGATGCACCATTCATTGTTGCATCGATGGGAGCTGCTGCTGTGTTGCTGTATGCCGCTCCGCATAGCCCATTAACTCAACCGTGGTCATTTATTGGTGGCCACTTGATCTCGGCCAGCATTGGAGTCACATGTGCACAATGGGTGCCTGATTTGTTTTTGGCCAGTGGACTGGCTGTAGGCCTGGCTATCTTTGCCATGCATCAACTTCATTGTTTGCACCCGCCCGGCGGTGCTGCAGCTCTCGTCGCGGTTGTTGGTGGCGATCAAATCCAGGCACTCGGTTATTTCTATGTGCTCATGCCGGTTGCTCTCAATGTATTCATTTTAGGTGCCGCTGTCTGGCTGACACGTGTTTTAATTGCCCAACATCGCAAAGAACCGTTTATTTTTTATCAGGAAGAACATCTGCCCGAAGTGACTGACGATCAAAGCAACGACTCCGCTATTTCTACCGCCGACTTGAATCATGCTTTGCAAGATATGCATACCTATATCGATGTCTCTATCGAAGATTTAAAACAAATTTATAGCCACGCATTGGTTCAGGCACATCAACGACAACTCGGCGATATGAGCTGCAGGGATATGATGAAACATCATATTGTGGCGGTTGAATTTGGCGATTATCTGGATGTGACCTGGTCGCTGATGCAGCGACACAGCATCAAAAGCATTCCTGTCATTGATCGGGCTCAGCGCATCATCGGCATCATCAGTGTCAGCGATTTCAAACAAGCCGCCATGAACCTTTCCGCTGATGCCAACCAGGATATCGAGACTCGCTTAAAAGCACTCATCAAACGCAGCGGTGATTTGCATTCAAACAAGGCTGAAGTTGTCGGCCAATTGATGACGTCAACAGTATTCAGTTTGCCTGAGGATGCGCCCATCAGCGCAGCGGCCACGATATTCAGCGCCCACAGCATTGGTCATATCCCCATCAGCAATCATGAAAACCGATTATCAGGCATGTTATCTCGTTCTGATGTGCTGCGCCGTCAAATGCCCAATCAAATCAAATAAATCAAACGTTTTTCACCACATTAGTGGGCGTAGAAGGCACAAAAAAAGATCAAAGACCATGAGATAGTTTTTATGGCATGAGCGTTTTCACCCAGCCTTCCATGGCACAGATAATCAAGCCCTTGTTAAAGCACGCTCCAGAAAATCCATGTGATCCAATCCGAAAAACATCTGTGCGCGGCCTTTAGCTTGCTTTAAAAAGAAGCTGGGCACACCAAACGCACCGGCATCGAGTGCCTGCTGCGTTAGTGCATCGAGGCTATCATCGGATTGAGTCAACCAGACAGGCGGCAAATGATGCAACAAAAACACTTGCTCCAGCCACTCTGCCCGTCTCGGATCAACCGCCGCAGACCAAATGCTTTCAAACACCGCTTGCACATAACGCATGCGATCATCGCCCTGCAATGCCAACGCCACCCGCATGGCAGGACGACTATCAAAACTACCTGGCAGGATCATTTTAAACGGCACATCCATATATGCCGCCCAACGCTTGAGATCACGCAAACTATATTTCGCCTTGTTTTTAATACTGGTCGGCGGTGTATTGCCGGACCATGCGATCAACTTGGGTAAATTAACCGGTAAATAATTCACCTCAACATGGCTCACATCAGAATAATTCACATCAGCACCGCTCACATCACCATCATGCTGCTGGCTTATTTGCTGCAACCGAATCAACGCCAGATAGCTGTAAGGGCTGATGAAATCGAAATAAAAATCAATGACCGGCTTATTCATGGCGACTCCGATAGCCCTTGGGTCGAATAGCGACAGTATTCTTGATGCGTGTGCATATTTTACCATCATCACGTATAAAGTTAACTTGAAAACAGGGTGTCGCACTGCCTTTCTCCGCCAATTCCACTGCAATCGCCGCTTCAATCTCCGCATCAAAATCAAACTTCAATATCAAATCGGAACTACCCACCCGAATGAAATCAATCTCCAGCTTTTTGGTTGCCACCCGATAACCTGGAAACTTTTTCAAACATGCCAATGCAGGCACCGGATCAGCCAGGCTGGCCTGAAAACCACCAAACATATTACCTGCCGCATTGGCTGACACCCGATTCAATGGCAACCGAATACGCACACGATTCCAATCCTCAGTCAATTCGATGACTTTAATGCGCATCAGCAAAAACGGCGGCCACCATTCCAATCGCCGCCTGGCTGACAGGCAGAAAAGCTTGCTCAAAACATGGAGCTTATTCGACATGCACCCACCCCTTCTCTATTCAACCACCCTGTTCTTCGTTCAATTCAAAGCACTTTAGCAGATGAACTATTTCATTCTACAGACCCATCCACCAGCTTCAAGTCGGACAAACCTTTAAAAAACTGGCTGTATATGTACATTTCGCGGAATTTCCACCATCAAACTAGCCCAAGAGAGAGACTTATGACACCTGACGACTTAAGCATTGATTACGAAGAAAACGGTATCCTGACCACCAAACAGCTGGATAAAGTCATTCTCAGCAAGGGTGCCTGGACCACTATCCTCTTTCGCTACCAGAGCTGGGTGAGTGCAAGTGAATCATACAGCGACGATAAATATACCATTCGCCGTTATCAAAAACGCAATGGCGAATACACGCCGCGCTCCAAATTCAACATCAACAATGCCAAACAGGCCAAGGCGATTATTGAAGCGCTAAATACATGGATCGATGAGAAATAATCTTTTCGACTTAAAACCGGGAGACTGATAAAAATAGTCAGCACTTACCTGGCTGTTTCGCGCCATCATCCGGCACGCCATCATCCGGCACGCCATCGTCCGGCACGCTGTCGGGGTCGAGCTCCGGCGGTGTCATAAACTCGATAAAGATATCTTTGGTATCCGGCGCAAGGCGGGTAACATCATCTTCCAGCGAGCGGCGAATCGTATCGAGTTTACGCATAAAACGAATCGCCTGAGCAATTTCAGCCTGCGTCATGTCTGAAAAAATCGTTTCTTCGCGCAGCTCAACTTCGGCCAATAACAAGGTCTCCAATGGCGATAACACTATGCTATTGATCCGCGCAACATGCTGCACCTGATCATCAGCCTGCCATACCTTGCGGGCTATCGCATCGACCTCATTATTGGAATGATTAATAAGATATTTACGGTTCATCGCGGCCAGATAGAAGGCCAAGCCCCCCATCATCAAGCCAATGCAAATAGCTGCAATGCCGTCAAAAATCGCCGAGCCAGTCCAGGCGGCCAGTCCCATGCCAAGTGCTGCGACCGCCAAACCCAAGATGGCAACCGAATCTTCAATCAATACAGCCAACGTGGTTGGGTCACGTGTCTCTATCAAATAAGCTCTAAAGCCTTTTCCTGCCTCTCGGCATTGGCGTTTGAATTCAGTCATTGCTACAATAAATGAATAACCTTCGGCAATAAAAGCAAAAGCGATAATCACAAAAGGAATCCATGAAAACTCGGGCACATGATCCTGACGCAGCTGTTCAAGCGAATGCATGACCGTGTACACACAGCCCAAAAAGAAAAT
>JAUZQK010000053.1 GCA_030951025.1 Mariprofundus sp.
ATAACCCGGCGCTGCTTTACCACCGATCAATACACAACGGTTGGTCCAGTTGGCCGTATCACCGCGCTTGATGCGATCGTACAAGTGGATGACATGTAGCACATTAAGCAACTGGCGTTTGTATTCATGGATGCGTTTCACCTGAATATCAAACATCGCATCCGGGCTAAACGTCACACCGCATTCGGTCTCAACAACAGCTGCCAAACGTTCCTTATTGGCACGTTTGCATGCTGCCCACTTTTTACGGAACGGTGCTTTTTGGGCATACGGAGCCAAGTCTTTGAGCTGACTGAGCTCTGTAATCCAGCCATCACCGATTTGTTCAGTAATCAGCGCAGTCATCGATTTATTGCACCACGCCATCCAGCGACGCTGGGTTACACCATTGGTCTTGTTATTAAACTTATCCGGCCACATGGCATAGAAATCAGCGAACAAGCCTTCGACCAGCAAGTCGGAATGCAACTGCGCCACACCATTGATCGAGAACGCCCCGACAATCGCCAGATAAGCCATGCGTACCTGCTGCTCAGGACCTTCTTCAATGATCGACATGCGACGCTGACGCGCCACATCACCCGGCCAACGTTTGGCCACTTCGGATAAGAAACGTGCATTGATTTCATAAATAATATCCAGCACTCGTGGCAATAAACGGCCAAACAAATGCACAGGCCAACGCTCCAAGGCTTCCGGCAATAAAGTATGATTGGTATAAGCCATGGTTTTGGTGGTAATCGCCCAGGCTGCATCCCAGTCCAAACGGTAATCATCCATCAGAATGCGCATCAATTCCGCAACCGAAACAGTCGGGTGGGTATCATTGAGCTGAAAACAGTTTTTATCGGCAAACTGACTAAAGTCTTCGCCGTTCACTTCCACCCATTGACGCAAGACATCCTTGATACTGGCCGAAGCAAGGAAATACTGCTGGCGCAAACGCAGTTCTTTACCATTCTCACTGCTATCATTCGGATACAACACCATCGAGATATGTTCCGCTTCATTCTTAGAAGCCACAGAACCGGCATAATCACCGGCATTAAACTCACCCAGATCGAATGCATCGGTAGCGGCTGATTTCCATAAACGCAGCGTATTTACCGTGCCATTTTTATAACCGGGGATCGGCGTATCAAAAGGAATAGCCAACACATCCTGCGAACCCACCCAGCGGCAGCGCGCAACGCCCTGGTCATCCCGGTAATGTTCTGTCCAACCGCCAAAATGAACGGCCTGTGTATATTCAGGCCGTTCGATTTCCCAGATATTACCATTACGCAACCAATGATCAGGCTCTTCAACCTGATGACCATCCTGCATCAACTGGCGAAACATGCCGTATTCATAACGAATACCATAACCGGTAACCGGCAATTGCAAGGTGGCACAGCTATCCACAAAACAAGCTGCCAAGCGACCTAGGCCACCATTACCCAAACCGGCATCACGTTCTTCTTCAATCATTTCTTCAAAATCAAGACCCAGATCATGCAGTGCTTCTGCAGCCGCTTCATCCAAACCCAGATTCAATACCGCATTACCGAGCGCGCGACCCATCAAGAATTCCAACGACAAATAATAAGCCCGTTTACCGTTCTCATCCTGCATCGCATCCTTGGTGTTTTTCCAACATTCCATCAAACGATCACGAATGGTAAATGACAACGCCTGATATTTGTAATTATTGGACTGGCTGGCTTCATGCTGCCCCAGCGTACGCAAGTAATGGCGCTGAATACCGTTAACCAAATCATGGCTGGTAGGCCCTACCGGTGGCACATCGGTCAAATCATACTTGGGCGTGGATGTTGTTACTGATTTTTTTGTCATATTTCACCTTTTTGGTAACATATCATTAAGCTGTTTTTTCGGGCGTGCAACCTGTCCAAAATGGCCCTCAAAGTCAATGTAAACAGACTTCAAAATCAGGAAGCTCACATTAATTCATTCGTCCACTACGCCTCATGCCGGGTAAACTAATAAAGGGTCGCCGAAGCGACCCTTTATCAACGGCTTTATATATACTGAACTTAGAATAATTTACCCATCTTCGGCAATTCACCCACCAATGGTGCGACATAATCAAGCCAGGCTTGGGTCACATCATTACCTGCATCATTGATATATTCATCTTTCATTTCAGTTGCTTCGCGTGCCACGGTCGATAATGGTGTAACAAAACAATCACTTGCATACGGTGTGTTTGAAGTGCGGCGAATCGCCACTGAACCCGGCTCTGCCGTTGCCACTGCATGGTTTACGCCGTGTTCGCCCACCATACGCGCTTCCTGTGCATCAATCGGTGAAACAACCGACGGGAAACTGCGCTGCAAATAACCGAAGGTATCGGCTCGCACACGCACTGCTTCATCACCATAGGCTTCTTTTACCTTGCCCGACAGGAAGTCACCCAAAGCACCAGAACCGGAGAGTTGCAAATTACCATGAGAATCGCGCTCCCCTGTGGTCATCACAGGTTGTCCATCGGCATTGGTAATGCCTTCAGATACAGCCACCACACAGCGACCATATTTCGCCACCACCGCTTTTACATCAGCCTGAAACTGCGCCACATCGAAAGTACGCTCCGGCACATAGATCAAATGTGGACCATCGCCTGCGGACTGACGCGCCAAAGCTGATGCAGCCGTCAAAAAGCCTGCATCACGTCCCATCACTACGTTAATTTTAACACCTGACAAGGCCGCGTTATCACGATCATCACCCATGAAAGCCAAGGCTACAAAACGGGCTGCCGAAGCAAAACCCGGACAATGATCGGTTACCTTCAAATCATTATCGATGGTCTTGGGGATATGAATGGTGCAAAAGTCATAATTCGCATCCTTGGCCATTTCAGCAATAATATGCGCCGTTTCCGCCGAATCATTGCCACCGATATAAAAAAAGTAACGCACGTCGTTCTTTTTAAACACTTCAAACACGCGTTCGCATTCTGCTTTACCCGGCTTCAATCGCACTGAACCCAAACCAGCAGCCGGTGTATTGGCCAAAACTTCCAGCTCTTCCACGCTCTGTGTGGTCAAATCAATGAAATCTTCTTTCATGATGCCCGCAAGACCATGCTTGGCTCCCAGGATACCAGTAATATTCGCCTGCTCTCGTGCTGCCAGAATTGCCCCGACCAGCGATTGATTGATTACCGATGTCGGACCTCCAGACTGACCGATTACCATTTTACCTGTTAAAGCCATTTCTAATACCTCTCTCATAAAGTGTAGCGACATGATAACGATTTATCTTGCCGATGACAGCACCCAACAACAACCCCGCACAGCCACAGCGGTCATGATCGGTAACTGCCCAGTAAATAAATATGCGCCAACGGGCAAGTTGGTTAGCATAGCGCCATGATGAATAACAAAAATAAAACTCCAACACGCGCGCAACAGCCTGATATTAAGCTGCAAATGCTGATCTCAATCCTCCAGCAAGCTGGCCGTGAAATCATCCTGCCCGCCTTTCACAGTTCAATTCAAACATCCAAAAAGCCGGACGGCTCTTTTGTGACTGAAACCGACCTGGCTTGCCAGCATTTTATTGAAGCTGAACTCATCAAACTCGATGACAGTATCGCGTTCCTGGGTGAAGAAATGAGTCAGGATGAGCAGTTGCAATGCCTCAAAGACAACAACAGCTATTGGTGTCTCGATCCACTCGATGGCACCACCAACTTCATCACATCATTGCCTGCCTTCGCCATCTCGCTGGCTTTGATTCAAGCTGGTCGCCCGCAATTGGCCTGTATTTTTGACCCGGTACGGCAAGAAACCTTTACCGCAGAACGGGGTGTTGGCGCATGGCTCAACGGCCAAGCCATTCAATGCTCACAGCAAACACAATTCAGCGATGCTGTCGGCTTTGTCGATTTTAAACGACTTGATCGCCCCAGTGCCATCTCCTTCGCCTGTGATCGCAGCTATCGCAGTCAACGCAATATCGGCAGTTGCGCACTGGAATGGGCATGGTTAGCCGCTGGTCGCGGTGATTTCATTGTACATGGCGGTGAAAAAATATGGGACTTTGCAGCCGGCAGCCTCATCGCCGAATGCGCCGGCGGATCGGTTGGTGATTTTAATGCCGAGGCATTATTCCCCTGCCAGGCACTTTCATCACCTATTATCGCTGCCTGCAAACCATCCATTCAAAAAAGCATTCAAGCGCAATTAAAACGTAATCACTAACAATCGTTAAACCACCCAATTAAAAGGGCTTTTTAAAACCACCTCCACAGCATTCGCATTTTAGCTCAAAATCCGCTAGGTTGCGGCAGCGATTAAAACTCGTTTGCATCAAAATTCGGAGGGGGAACACGCATGAACACCGTTTGCGATCTAAAAATTGATTTGGTAGAAGTATGTGAGGCAGCTGCCCGCGCTTGTGCACCATTTGTTGGCTCTGGCCAGAAAGACGAAGGTGATGGCCTGGCTGTTGACGCGATGCGCTCGCGCATCAACGAAGTTAAAATGAAAGGCGTTGTCGTTATCGGCGAAGGTGCTAAAGATGAAGCGCCCGCATTGTATGATGATGAACCTGTAGGAACCGGCACTGGCATCGGTGTGGACATTGCCGTTGATCCTATTGAAGGAACCAATTTATTTGCCAAGGACATGCCAGGCTCGATTGTAACACTGGCTGCTGCACCGGCAGGCTCCATGTATCGTCCTGGCTCTTGTTTTTATATGGAGAAACAAGTCTATCCAAAAGCCGCCCGTGGCAAAATTGATCCACAAGCACCAGTAGCAGATCGTTTGAATACACTGGCCAAAGCGCTCGGTAAAGACATCAAAGAAATCCGTGTATTTGTACTCGATAAACCGCGTCACCAGACTATGATTCAAGAAATCTATGCCTGTGGTGCCAAGGTTCGTTTAGCTACCGATGGTGATGTAAACGGCGCGATTCAAGCTGTATTGAACATGGGCTCTGATGCCCTGTTCGGCATCGGCGGCACCCCGGAAGGCATCGTAACAGCCTGTGCTGCACGCGCTATGGGGGCTGAAATGTTCGGCCGCATGGCTCCGCAGAAAGATTTTGAAATCAAGCTGTGTGAAGAAGAAGGCATCGACACCAAGCGCATCATCACCCGTGATGAGCTGGTAACGTCTGATGACTGCATGTTCATCGCTACAGGCTTGACCAGCGGTGCTTATGTACATCATGTGAAAGTCGGCAGCGATTCTGATGGTCGTCACATGACCACAGACACCGTCGTATTATCCGGCTCTGTGGGTAATATTCGCCGCGTTCAAACTACTCTGCACATCTAAGCAATAGAAAAACATGAACAACAAGCCCCGCTCATAAGCTCGCCTTATGGGTGGGGTAATAAGTATTGATTTGGCAAGGACACATATATCTATATTGTTCCGCCACATTATTTTAGACCAGCTCCAACACAAATCATAGCTAAAGGGGATTGAAATCACATGAGTAATAGCAGCCGTAGACACCTGGCCAACGCCGTTCGCGCACTTGCGATGGACAGCGTTCAGAAAGCAAATTCCGGACATCCGGGCGCACCAATGGGCATGGCGGATATCGCCGAAGTCCTGTGGAATGATTATATGCAGCATAACCCAGCCAATACCGATTGGGCTGACCGTGACCGTTTCATCCTCTCCAACGGTCATGGTTCTATGTTGATCTACTCCCTGCTGCATCTGACCGGTTATGATCTGGGCATTGATGACCTTAAACAGTTCCGTCAATTGCATTCCCGCACCCCCGGCCATCCTGAATACGGCTATGCTCCCGGCATTGAAACCACCACTGGTCCATTGGGTCAAGGCATCACCAATGGTGTAGGTATGGCACTGGCTGAAAAGACGCTGGCCGCACAGTTCAACAAGCCCGGTCACGACATTGTCGATCACAACACCTATGTATTCCTGGGTGATGGCTGCTTGATGGAAGGCATCTCGCATGAAGCATGTTCTCTGGCTGGCACGTTAGGTCTAGGTAAGCTGGTTGCATTCTGGGATGACAACGGCATTTCTATTGATGGTGAAGTTGAAGGCTGGTTCACTGATGATACTGCAGCGCGTTTTGAAGCTTATGGCTGGCAGGTTATTCGTGGTGTTGATGGCCATGATTCGGAAGAAATCAAACAGGCTATCGATACTGCCCGCGCTGAAACTGGCAAACCAACCATGATTTGCTGCAAAACCATTATCGGATTCGGTTCGCCAAACAAAGCTGGCTCACATGATTGCCATGGTGCTGCTCTCGGTGATGAAGAAATCGCGTTGGTTCGTAAAGAGCTCGGTTGGGATTCTGCACCATTTGAAATCCCTGCTGATGTGTATGCCGGCTGGGATGCCAAAGAAAAAGGCGCTGCTGCAGAAAGCGTCTGGGACAAAAAGCTCGAAGCCTATGCCGCCGCCTACCCTGCAGAAGCCGCAGAATTCAAACGCCGCGTGGCAGGCGAACTCTCCGCCGATTGGGATGCCGGAGCTGATGCATTCATTGCTGAAGTGGCAGCCAAAGGTGAAAACATTGCATCTCGCAAAGCTTCACAAAACGCTATCGAAGGTCTGGCCAAGATTACACCTGAATTTCTCGGTGGTTCTGCCGATCTGGCTGGCTCAAACCTGACCCTCTGGTCTGGTGCCAAGCCCGTCTGCGAACATGCAGACGGTAACTACGTCAACTACGGCGTACGTGAATTCGGCATGACTGCCATGATTAACGGCATTTCCTTGCACGGTGGTTTTGTGGCTTATGGAGCTACATTCCTGATGTTCTCCGAATATGCCCGCAACGCTCTGCGTATGGCTGCATTGATGAAAGTCCAGAACATCGAAGTCTATACGCATGACTCGATTGGTTTGGGTGAAGATGGCCCAACCCATCAGCCAGTTGAGCAGACTGCAACCTTGCGCATGATTCCAAATATTGATGTTTGGAGCCCATGTGATACGGTTGAATCGGCCGTATGCTTGAAATCAGCCATCAAACACACCACTGGCCCGAGTTCATTGATCTTCTCACGTCAAGGCTTGCCACATCAGGATCGCACCAACGATCAGATTAAAGCAATAGAACGCGGCGCTTATATCCTGAAAGATTGTGAAGGCACACCCGATGCCATCATCATTGGCACTGGTTCTGAAGTATCACTGGCTATGGAAGCCGCAGCTGCCATCACCGATAAAAAAATACGTGTTGTATCCATGCCTTCAACCAACACATTCGACAAGCAGGATGCCGCTTATAAAGAGTCTGTATTGCCAGCGGCAGTCAGCGCTCGTGTATCGGTTGAAGCGGGTGTCACCGGTTTCTGGGCGAAGTACATCGGTCTCAACGGCAAAGCAATCGGCATTGATACCTTCGGCGAATCAGCACCGATCAATGACCTGTACAAACTGTTTGGCATCACCACCGAAGCTGTGGTTGCAGCAGTCAACGAAGTTTCTAAATAAAAAACACTAGAGAGAGGAGAGAATAACGATGACAATTAAAGTTGGTATTAATGGATTTGGCCGCATTGGCCGCATGGCGTTCCGCGCTATCGCTAAATATTTTCCAGATATGGAAGTCGTTGGCATTAACGATCTGCTCGACCCTGAATATCAGGCATATATGCTGAAATATGACTCCGTACATGGTCGTTTTAATGGTGATGTATCGGTTGACGGTGGTAATCTCGTTGTTGACGGAAAAACCATTCGCGTCACCGCTGAACGCAACCCGGCTGATCTGGCCTGGGGCGACATCGGCGCTGATGTTATTCTGGAATGCACCGGTTTCTTCCTGACCAAAGAAACGTGTCAGGCACATATCGATGCAGGTGCTAAAAAAGTGCTGCAATCGGCTCCTTCCAAAGATGACACCCCGATGTTCGTTTATGGCGTAAACCATGACGAATATAACGGTGAAACCATTGTTTCTGCTGCATCTTGCACCACGAATGGATTAGCTCCTGTAGCCAAAGTACTGAACGACAGCTTCGGCATCAAACGTGGTCTGATGACTACCGTTCATGCTGCAACTGCTACCCAGAAAACAGTTGATGGCCCATCCAATAAAGATTGGCGCGGTGGTCGTGGTATTCTGGAAAACATCATTCCATCATCTACCGGTGCTGCAAAAGCAGTGGGTAAAGTCATTCCATCACTCAATGGTAAACTGACTGGCATGGCCTTCCGTGTACCTACATCTGACGTTTCTGTGGTCGATTTGACGGTTGAACTGGAAAAAGAAACTTCCTATGAAGGCATCGTAGCAGCCATGAAAGAAGCGTCTGAAGGATCCATGAAAGGCGTGTTGGGCTTCACCGATGAGAAAGTGGTTTCCACTGACTTCCGTGGTGATTCACACCCATCCATCTTCGATGCTACCGCTGGTATCGCCATCGATAGCACGTTTGTAAAAATCGTTGCATTCTATGACAACGAATATGGTTACACCTGCAATATGTTGCGCGTTCTGGCTCATATCGCTTAATCAAGACTAGCGATGGGAGCCCTTTCTTCGGAGAGGTGCTCCCACGTTTGTCATTGCCTGTTTAGTTTCATCTCACGAGCCAAGCAGGTAACGACAAACGTAGCACAACTACAACACCCGATGTCACAAGCTTGCCTTATTCCAAGGCCAGTCTGTGGCACACTAAAAGGAGTATGAGAATGTCTGTAATCAAAATGACCGAGCTCGATCTGGCTGGTAAACGCGTACTGATTCGCGAAGACCTGAATGTGCCAATTAAAGATGGCAAAGTAACGTCCGATGCCCGTATCCGCGCATCCATGCCAACCATCAAGCATGCCGCTGATGCTGGTGCTAAAGTCATGCTGATGTCTCATGTTGGTCGCCCAACCGAAGGTGAGTTCAGCGCAGAGAATTCTTTACAGCCGGTGGCAGATCATATCGCAGGCCTTTTGGGCAAGCCGGTTCGTTTGATCTCCGATTATCTGGATGGTGGTTTTGAAGTTGCCGATGGCGAAGTCGTATTGTTGGAAAATGTACGCTTTAACGCTGGCGAAAAGAAAAATGAAGAAACGCTATCCAAGAAATACGCCGCTCTGTGTGATATCTATGTGATGGATGCCTTCGGCACCGCACATCGTGCCCAGGCCTCGACCCATGGTGCAGGCACGTATGCACCGGTCGCATGTGCTGGTCCATTGCTGGCTGGCGAACTCGAAGCACTGGGTAAAGCACTCGATAATCCTGCCCGCCCTATGGTTGCCATTGTTGGCGGCTCGAAAGTCTCCACCAAACTCACCGTGCTCGAATCGCTCTCGACCAAAGTCGATCAACTGGTTGTAGGCGGCGGCATTGCCAACACCTTCATTGCTGCTGCTGGCCTGCCAGTGGGTAAATCACTGTATGAAGCCGATTTGATTGATACATGTAAAAAACTGACTGCCGATGCAATCGCCAATGGTGGCAGCATTCCTGTACCAACTGACATCGTTTGTGCCAAGAAATTCGCACCCGATGCAGAAGCCACATTAAAACCTGCCGATGCATGTCTCGATGACGATATGATTTTTGATATCGGCCCTGATTCATGCGCTGAGCTGGCTGAGATCATCAAAAATGCCGGCACCATCGTGTGGAACGGCCCTGTTGGCGTATTTGAATTTGATCAATTCGGCGAAGGTACCAAAGCCATTTCTCTGGCTATCGCAGAATCGAAAGCCTTCTCCATCGCCGGTGGTGGTGACACCCTGGCAGCGGTTGATAAATATGGCATTGCAGACAAAGTATCGTATATCTCTACCGGTGGCGGCGCTTTCCTTGAATTTCTCGAAGGTAAAGAGCTCCCTGCCGTAACTATGTTAGAAGGACGTGCCGCTTAAGTGGAAAATTTTCGTAGAACTAAAATTGTAGCAACGCTGGGCCCGGCTTCCGAATCGCCGGAAATGCTGAGCAAAATGATTAAAGCAGGTGTGAATGTTGTGCGCCTGAATTTCTCCCATGGCACTGCTGATGAGCATCGCATGCGGGCAGAAAATGTACGCATTGCTGCCAAAGAAAATGGTGTCTGCGTTGGTATTCTGGCTGATATGCAAGGGCCAAAAATACGCTGTGGTAAATTCATTACCGGTAAAACCATGCTTACGATTGGTCAGCATTTCATTCTCGATGGTGCTATGAGTCTGGATGAAGGTAACGATGAACGCGTAGGGCTGACCTACAAAGAACTGGTTGGTGATGTTGAACCCGGCGCGCGTTTATTGCTCAACGATGGCCTGCTGGTCATGGATGTCGTGGAAGTAATCGGTGAAGAAATTCATTGTACCGTCGTTGTCGGTGGCGTGCTGTCCAACAATAAAGGCATTAACCGTGCTGGTGGCGGTTTATCCGCTGCAGCATTAACAGAGAAAGATAAGGAAGACATCAAAACGGCTTGCGCTATTGGTGTCGATTACATTGCTATCTCCTTCCCGCGCAATGGTGCAGACATGGATTATGCCCGCTCATTGGTGCGTGCTGAAGGATCTAATGCCGGCATGGTTGCCAAAGTGGAGCGGGCTGAAGCGGTGTTGCCGGAAAACCTCAGTTCCATCATGGAAGCATCCGATGTGGTCATGGTGGCGCGTGGTGATCTCGGTGTAGAAATTGGTGATGCGGCCGTACCACCGGTTCAAAAACTCATTCTACGCGAAGCGCCAAAACACAATGTAGCTGTGATTGTTGCCACACAGATGATGGAATCAATGTGTGAAAACCCAATTCCAACACGTGCGGAAGTCAATGATTGTGCCAATGCTGTGCTAGATGGCACTGATGCAGTGATGCTTTCCGGTGAATCAGCTGCGGGTAAATATCCAGTTGAAGCTGTAATGGCCATGCACAGAACCTGTCTGGAAACAGAAAAACAAAAGGTACTGCCTTCTGCTACAACACGTGACCCACGTTTCCCACCGCATTCGATTGATGAATGTCTGGCACGTCAAGCGATGGAAACGTCGCACTTGTTGCCTATCGCGGCTATTGCAGCATTCACCCATAGTGGTAACACCGTATTGTATATGTCCCGCCACTTAACACGGGTGCCGATCTATGCCTTAACGCCATCGGCTGAAACAGCTGGTCGGGTTACCATGTTTAGAAATGTGATCCCGAAACCCATCACCGAAGAATACGGCGAAACCGATGCACCGCGCGCTACCCGTGATGGCATTGCTATCATGTTGTATGACAAACTCGTTACCGATGATGACATGGTCATTATGACGCTCGGCACCCCGATGGGTAAAGCCGGAGGTACCAACGCCATGAAGATCGTACGTGTCGGCGAAGTATTTAGCCGCTAACAGCAACAAAGTAATACTATTGGTTCATACGAATTGTTTCATACGAACCGCAAAAATGGGTACACTCTGCCCGTTAAAACACTAAGGAGAGATAAATGGCATTAATTTCATTACGTCAATTACTGGATCATGCAGCAGAAGAAAGCTATGGCATGCCAGCATTCAATGTAAACAACATGGAGCAAGTTCATGCGATCATGGAAGCTGCTGACGAAGTAAACTCACCAGTCATCATGCAGGGTTCTGCCGGTGCACGCGGTTATGCAGGCGAAGCGTTCTTACGCCACATGATTGCAGCAGCTGTTGAACAGTATCCACATATTCCAGTTGTGATGCATCAGGATCATGGTTCTGAGCCTGCAGTATGTCTGCGCTCGATCCAGTCCGGTTTTTCATCCGTCATGATGGATGGTTCATTAGAAGCCGATTGCAAGACTCCTGGTTCATTTGAATACAACGTCAACGTCACCAAAACAGTTGTCGATATGGCACATGCCGGCGGCGTTTCGGTAGAAGGCGAGCTCGGTTGCTTGGGTTCTTTGGAAACAGGCATGATGGGCGAAGAAGATGGCCATGGTGCAGAAGGCAAGTTGGATATGGATATGCTGCTGACTGGCGTTGATGAAGCGGTTGATTTCGTTGAAGCCACGAATGTGGATGCTCTGGCAATCGCCATCGGCACATCACACGGTGCCTACAAATTCACCAAGCCACCAACAGGCGAAGTGCTGCGCATCGACCGTATTGAAGAAATTCATGCTGCACTGCCGAATACTCATTTGGTCATGCATGGTTCATCATCCGTTCCTCAGGAATGGCTGGCGATCATCAATGAATACGGTGGTGACATGGGCGAAACTTACGGCGTGCCTGTCGAAGAAATCGTCAAAGGCATCAAGTCCGGCGTTCGCAAGGTAAACATCGATACGGATCTGCGTATGGCTTCTACAGGTGCTGTGCGTCGTCATCTGAAAGAAAACCCATCCAACTTCGATCCACGTAAATTCTACAAAGCTGCCAAAGATGCCATGAAAGACATCTGCAAAGCACGTTTTGAAGCATTTGGATCTGCTGGTAACGCGTCCAAGATTTCTGTTCGTTCCCTGGAATCGATGATCAGCTACTACAAATAAAGCAACACAATTCTGAGCACTCAGAGTCTTTGCAAGGCAACAAAAGGCGAACCTACGGGTTCGCCTTTTTTTATTTATCTCAAGAGTCATTTGCAAAAACCGTGAGCACAAAGATAATCAATATACTGTCGCAGTAATTCGAGACCTTCCGCTGCACGCGACATTCGCTAAGCCCAAGCCAAATCGTTACCCTGTTGGTATGGATGAGACATACAGCATCAACGATGATGCATTTGAGAAACAGCTTGCCTATGAAAAAATCAAACTGCTTTTTGATAATGCGGGACTAATATGTATAGGCACCGCGATTACGTTTCTGGCGATGGCGATCCTGTTCTGGCATAGCGGAGCGCATTTGTCTCTGCTGCTTTGGCTGGCCTGTATGGCGGCTATCCTGTTGGCGCAAACCTGGATGTTATTTCAGTTCCGACAGTTAACGGCGGATGATTCATCCATCCATTTTTGGGCACGACTCTTTGCGCTGGGTTCCGGCCTCAATGGGGTTGTTCTGGGGGTGTTGCCATGGATCGTGATGGATGCCTCATCTGCATTTATTGTCATTTCTTTGATCGTCATGATATGCGGCATGGTGTCCGCAGCCATCGGCACAAACTCTGCTTACCCCATGGCTTTTTTCGCTTTTGCGACGCCCTCTATTCTAATGCTGGATGCCCGTCTGGCCATTGAAGAGGATTTAGTTGCCTATGCTCCCCTACTGTTGATTTATTTTATTGCAGCCTCGATGGCTTCGATGCATTTCTCTCGTCTGGTGAATGGCTCGATAGAGAAGGGTTTGCAAAACAAAGCCCTGTTGAAAGCGCTGGAAGTCAAAAAAGAGGAAGCCGAACGCGCCAACCGACAAAAGACCCGTTTTCTGGCTGCTGCCAGCCATGATCTGCGCCAACCGATTCATGCCATTGACCTGTTTGCCGATGTGCTGGAGCAGAAATTAAAAACTGGGGAGCAACAACAGCTACTAAGTAAAATGCGCGATTCGGTAGGTGCTATGGCCAGTCTGCTCGATTCGTTGCTCGATATGTCCAAGCTCGATGCCGGACTCGTGCATGTGGAGAGGCGATCATTTGTACTGGCGACACTGATTTTCAATCTTCAGGAAGAGTTTTTACAACAGGCAAACGATAAATATTTACAACTCAATATAGCCATTGATGCAGCGCCCCTAGAGCATTGCATCATTGATTCCGACCCGGCACTGCTTGAGAATATGCTGCGCAACCTGTTATCCAATGCGATCAAATACACCGCAACCGGCACTATCACCCTCCGTTGCAAGCGACAGGATGATCACTATGCACTTAGTGTGGAGGATAGCGGCATTGGCATCGCCGCTGCTGAGCAAGGAAAAATATTCGATGAATTTTATCAAATTGACAATCCGGAACGTGACCGCAGCAGAGGGCTTGGTCTGGGACTGTCCATTGTCAAACGGCTCTGCCTGTTACTGGGGCATGATTTGAGTTTTACATCAGAAGCAGGCCGGGGCAGCTGCTTTAGCATATGCGTTCCGGCGGGGTCGAAAGCCGAAGCGATCGAAACCATGCCTATTGTGAGCCTCGAACTCGATGCCAAGGTCATGGTCATTGATGATGATTCGGCGATTCTGGAAGGCATGGGCAGGATGCTGTCGGCTTGGGGTTGCAGTGTTATTTCGGCAGAGTCGATCAGAGAGGCCACCGCCTTGCTTGCCGATGGACTCATGCCCGATGTGATCGTCGCAGATTACCGACTGCGCGGCCATAACACCGGCGTTGATGCGATTCGCACGGTTCGTGAGATGGTCGGTGATGCGCACTTGCCGGGCATCATTATCACCGGAGACACAGAGCCTGCCCGCATGCAAGAGATTAAAAAAGCCGGTTTTGAAATGTTGCACAAGCCGGTTAAACCGGTGCGCTTGCGTGCATTGATACAGTTTGTATTGAAGCAGGCAAGCGCTTGATTTTGTGGACTACATTTTTTCCAGATGCGCTTTCTGGATGGCCTGCGTGCGGCTGTGGACGCCGAGCTTGCGAAAAAGCGCAGAGATATGCTGTTTGACAGTGCTTTCGCTCAGGCTCAGGGCGATGGAGATTTCTTTGTTGGATTTACCATCGATCAACATCTGCCATATTTGCTGTTGACGCGGTGAAATCGATGTGGCTGTGGATGAATGATCCAGCGCATGTTCGGAACTTTTGTCAAAATATCCAGATGAAACATAACGTTCACCGGCAAGCACCATCTGAATGGCGGCGAGCATGACCTTGCTGCCTGATGATTTTGAAATAAAACCCATGGCACCAGCATCCATACAGGCTTTCACCACATAACCAGCATCATTGCCCGAAATCACGATCACCGCAGTTTGCGGCGCTGATTCACAAATACGCTTTACGCCATCGGAATTGGCAATGCCGGGCATATCAAGATCAAGCAGTAACAGGTCAAAAACATCCCCATGCTTTAAATGTGCTTCGATCTCGCGGCGATTCCTGGCCTCAACCACCTGCACCTGTCCCAGCGCCTGCAACAGCACGTGGAGTCCGTCACGAAACAAGGCATGGTCGTCGGCAATAATAATTTTCATAAGATCAATCATCGACCACCTTCCCCCTGATGTAAACCAAGCCAAAAGGCGCAACCATATAGTACAAAAGTACTAGCTATAACACCATTATCCGTCTACCGGTTTTATGGTGCCCATTTATAATTCGCATTGCCGATAACGTAAACAGCGATTGAGACAGAATGCCACTGGGCTGTTGATGCTTTAGCGCTAAA
>JAUZQK010000054.1 GCA_030951025.1 Mariprofundus sp.
TATCTTGTTTTTTACGCCACTTGCATCTGAGGGATCCGTTTCGGGACAAAATTATGTGTAGAGTTTTCTTATTGCTGAGTGTGTTGGTGTTATGTGCTTGCAGTGTGATAAAAGCGCCATTGAAAGCGCTACTGGGCTTGCGGCGACCGGCTGTGTTAAAGGCGCAGGAGCTCGAATAGCCGTTGGCCCGCCAACGCAGGGCATGGGTTGCGCCGATTCAGTGCGTTAAACAGTGATTTCCCTTGAAAAAATAAGAATATATGCATCCTTACTTCATGCACCGCTTGCTTGATTAAAGTTTTTCACTGACTATGCTACAGACTTGTTTCGCATCTTTTAAAGATTGCGGACTATGTATGTATTGATTGGGGTGGGTAACATGGAATCTTATATCCTTGGCTTAAAAAAACTAGGGCAGAGCTCATTTTTTGCGAGTTTGTTTTTAATCGTGGGACTGGTTGCGCCGCCGCTGCTGCATGCTGATGTTGGTGACCGATTGGAAGTCTCGGCCAGTAAAGCAACACTATATGCAGGCCCTTCTACAACGGCGGCACACTTGATGCGTGTGAGTGCCGGTGCACAAATGGTTGAAATGGAGCGACAAGGGGGGTGGTTGTTTGTCTCCTTGAAGGGTTCGGGTGCCCAGGGTTGGATGCAGGCATCGGTTGTGCGTAAAGCGCTGCGCAAGGTGATTAAACACACAGCCAAGAAACATGTGAAGAAAAAAAGAAAGTCAGTGGCCAAAGCAGCATCAAAATATAAATCAAAAGCAGTGGCGCTGGCTGAGCCTGCCACACCTGGGTTGGGCGCAGGCTACACGACCCGCAAGACTTCATTGAAAGATATCGGTTTGGAAAAGGGTGTGTTGTTTGAAGGGGCGCTAGGGGTTCATTCGAATACATTCTATTTTCCAGCCCCGCTGGATTCGTTGATTACGCATGGCTCGTTCCGCTTGCTGTTCCGTGCTTCGCCGAATTTGCTGGCGCTGGCCAATGTGCGTATTGCAATTAATGACATCCCCTATAAACAAGTGAATATCCCTGCCGATGGTGGCTTGAATGCTGTGGATGTGCGTTTGCCATCGTCAGCCTTTAAAGGTGGTTTGGTGAAAGTGACGGTGAACAGCACCTTGCCGCTGTCTGAAAACCGCTGTTTTGATGCGCGCTTAAGTGATGTGTTCTTGCATATTCTGCCTGAAAGCTCGTTATCTATTGCCTATCGATCCGTTGAAAAGTCTGTGCGTGATGCGTGGCGTATGCTGCCGCATAATGTGACCATTAGTTTGTCTGCCGGTCGCTTGGGCGAAGGCCAGTTTGCCTCAGCTTTGGCGATGATGTCGTTGCTGGTGGATGATGGTAAAGAAGTGAAGATTACTCGCTTACCTGAAATGGGCGATATTATTATCGCACCGAAGTCAACCATCGAGCCATTGGTGCGTAAGTTGAACATGGAAGCCAAAACACCTGAGCTGAATGAATCACTCAATTATGTCAGTAATCTGGCTTTGGCCAACTTCTCCAATCGCACGGCGATTGTGTTGCTTGATCCTTATGATGTGCAGCCGATCTATTTGCTGGATGATTCTTGGAAAATACTTGCCGCAAGTGATCATTATCGCATTGCCAGACCGGATAATGTTTTTTCACATGTTGAATTGGTAGGCACAGAAGGTGATTCGGGTTATTTCTCCTTGCCATTATCCAAGCTTGGCATGGATATCAGCACCAAGTCGATCACCACGGAAGTGAATTGGCAGACCGTGATTAACCCATTTGATCTGCCTCTGGGTACTCAGCCTGAATTTATAAACCTCAATATTGTCGCACCGGTTCGTTGGGAAAACGATCCGACCTATGAGTTGTATGTGTTTCTCAATGATATCTTGGTTAAATCAGCCCGTTTGGACAACAGTGGTGCCAAACAGCATTTTACAATAAATCTGCCGAGTGAATATCAGCGCCAATATAATTTCATTCGCGTTGTGGTGCAGCACGATGTTGTGTCGGGTAACTGTGAAGGCATCTTGCCGACTGACTTTGTCCAGATTACACCGGACAGTGCCCTGGTGGTGAAAGAATCGTCTGCTGATGTGCCGGGAAAATTCTCCGATCTGGCGAAGTACTTTTTGGCCGGTTTTGATACCTATGTCGAATCTGCATATCTGGATCATCCGGAGCAGATACTGTATTTGATGTCGCGTTTGTCGGCAGATTTCCCGTTGATGATTAATCATACACAGCTGCATTTCGCTGCATCTGGCAGTGCTATACAGCCGAAAGGCCCGTTTGTTGCCGTGGGTAACTTCGCGCTCGGTGATGATATTGAAGCGCCGGTTCGTTTTGATCGCGGCCGGGTGAAGATTATCTCACCCAATGGTGAGTCTTATTTTGATGTGGATCAGTTGGATAAGGTGACGATTGCACAGCTCGTGCATGCCCCGAATGGTTATGGTTTGTGGGTCAGTCCATCCAATGCAGATGATTTATCCAAGATCGAGCATTTGAAATTGGCTGAAGATGATGTGGCCTTTATTGATTCTTATGGCGTGATTAAAACACTGGATTCATCTGAGCCTAGTCTGGCGGAGGTGTATTATCCGGATGTGGAAGACTGGTTTGATGTGTTGGGTAAATATCGTTTCTGGTTAATGGTGCTGTTGTGGTTCTTGCTGACGCTGGTTGTGGTATATCTCTATCGTATGTCGAGAATGAATAAACTGGCGCGTGAAGATGATGATGCGATGTACCAACGTGATGAAGATCGTATGCGTGGCACTCAGGCAGCAGATATGCATGCAGAGGATCATGCGGGCGGTGAGTTGGATCACCTGGATGAGAAGCGGTAAATACGGGTAAGCGACATGAAGCAACCACAAGTTGCGAGCAGGCGTAGAATCGGTGAAATGCTGCTGAGTAATGGGTGTATTACTCAGCAGCAACTCGATCAGGCTTTGGCTCAGCAGCAATCACAAGGTGGCCGTCTGGGCGATATTGTCTTGGCCAATGGCTGGGTCAAAACGGTGGTCTTTTATGATGTGTTGTCGGATCACTTTCGGCGCGGTCGCATCGGTGACTTATTGTTGGAGAAAGGTCTGATTGATGAGCAACAACTGACTGAGTTGATCCTTATTCAAAAACAATGGGGCACACGCTTTGGTGATATTGTACTGGCCAAAGGCTGGGTTAAACCTTATTTCTTAGGTCAGGTGCTGGCTGAACATTTCGATAAACCCAACGTGGATTTGATGAAAGAAGGCATTGATGAGAGCTTGCTTAATCGCGATCAGCTTTCAACTTATTCGGAGAATTTGTTTGTGCCTTGGCGGCGTGAAGATGGCTTGTTGAAGGTGGCTGTTGTGGATGTGAATCCCCAGTTGCTTGAACTGGTCGATGCGGTTGTGGGTGAGCCTTTTGATTTTGTGATCACGTCCAAGTTCGACATTATCTGGTTGTTGCAAGAGCTCGGTAATCAGTATTACAGTGAAAAAGCGGTGCATCAACTGGCTAATGCGCAACCTGAATATTCCGCCAGTGAAGTGTTTACAACACCTCAGCTGGTGTTTTTTTTCGTCTGGATGAGTTTGAGTTTAGTCGTGATTTATATTTGGCCTATATTATCATTTACCGTATTGATTTTTGCAATTTCTGTATTCCTGTTGTTGAACTTCGGTTTGCGTATGGTGCTCACCTGGGTGGGTGGCGATCAGCGCTTTGATCATGTTGTGACCGATGAAGAAGTTGCAGCACTCGATGAGCGTAGCTTGCCCATGTATAGCATATTATTGCCCATGTATCATGAGGCGGCGACCTTGCCGAATATTGCCAAATCGTTGCGTGAGATTGATTACCCCTTATCCAAACTCGATATTAAACTAATCCTGGAACAGGACGATGACGAGACTATTGATAAAGCCAAAGAGCTGGGGCTGGAAGGTATTTTTGAAATATTGAGAGTGCCGGATTCGTTGCCTAAAACCAAGCCGAAAGCATGCAATTACGCCCTGCATTTTTGTCGAGGTAAGCTGGCAACTATTTATGATGGCGAGGATGCACCTGAACCCGATCAGTTGAAAAAGGCCGTGATTGCATTTCGTAAGTCATCTAAAAATACGGCGGTGATTCAAGCCCGGTTGAATTATTTTAATGTGGCTGAAAACTGGTTAACACGCATGTTTACCATGGAGTATTCGTTGTGGTTTGATTTTTATTTGCCAGCTTTGGATGCTTTAAGAATTCCAATTCCCTTGGGTGGCACATCGAATCATTTTAAAATGGATGTATTGCGTGAGATGGATGGCTGGGATCCGTATAATGTGACTGAAGATTGTGATTTGGGCGTGCGCCTGACGCAGTCCGGTTATCGTGTGGGTGTGTTGAATTCAACCACCTTTGAAGAAGCCAATACCTCTATCCCGAACTGGATCAGACAGCGTTCGCGTTGGCTGAAAGGTTATATGCAGTCCTATTTGGTGCATATGCGTCGGCCTATTCAATTTTATCGCAAACTCGGTGGTGTCGGTTTCTGGGGGTTTCAGTTTTTTATTGGCGGAACGATCGTCAGTGCCTTATTGGCTCCATTCATGTTTCTGATGTATTTTATCTGGTTGTTTACACACACGGCATTCTTCGATCCTTATTTCCCCTCGATCGTGTTGTATATTACCTTGTTTAATTTGGCGATTGCCAATGGGTTTCTGATTTATCTGTTTATGTTGAGCGGTTTTAAACGTAAACTGTATGGTTTGATCCCATGGGCGATTACCGTACCTTTTTATTGGTTATTGCAATCATGGGCGGGTTATAAGGGCTTATGGCAGCTTATTCATAATCCCTTTTATTGGGAGAAAACGCACCATGGTTTAACCTCGTTTGAAGTCAGCCATGATGTGGATGTGAATAAACCGCCTGAGCGCAACAAAAGCAGTAGTTTTACCAGTGATCAATTTCAATGAATAAGACTGCGCGGGGGCTGGCGGGCCGGGAAGGCTCTGTTTTATTGTTTTTCCTGGCGGCTGGTCTGGCGGCATTGACCGTATGGATATTGGGCAACGGCTTTTATCTTGAGGGTGCAACTCAGAGTTGGGCGATGGTGATTTCAGCGCTCGGTGCAGATGAGGTATTGCTTGAAAATCTGACCATGCTGACACCGCATTTCCCCTTGTATCTGCTAGTACCATTTTATTATATCCCCGGCCTCGATACAGGCGCAGCGCCTTATTTGATATCTATTATGGCATCCATTTTCCTGTTGTTTTTATGGGCGAGGCATTTGAGGGATGTGGAGCTCAGTCAGTTCAGGCTGGCGATTCTGGCTATATTGATCGTGGCGCATCCTGCCTTTCTGTGGGCTGCCACTTCTGGTGGTCATATTACCCTGACCATGGTGACCTTCTATCTGCTTTATCGTGCCGCCCAACATATTATTTCTGACCATGATTTGCATTCCTATATTTCTATGGCGGTTGTGTTTGTTATCTTCTTCTTTATTGATGGTACGGCTGTTTATATTTTTGTGGCGTTGATTCCCTTATTGGTGCTGATTGCTCCGATGCGCACGATCATGGTTTCACCAATGAGTTTGTATTTGATTGTTGGCACCCCGTTTGTGTTTGCGGTGGGCACCTGGGCCTATATGAACTGGATTTTTGAAGGCGAGTTTTTGTACTTTATTACCAACTCAGAATCGGCCTTTTTGGGGGGCATGCTAAAAATTAATGAATATCCATGGTTGATGGATTATGGCGGGCAGTTTTTCATGCCGCTGTTGGTTTCCTTTGGTTATTTGTTGATTGCTTATCCGGTATCGTTGTATTTGTTGCTCGATACTGCCGATGATAACTATCGTTTTCGCGCCACGTTTGTATTGATGTTGCATCCCTTGATTGCTATTGGTATTGCAACCAGCCAGTTTTATTTGACTCATCCGTTTGAGATTTTAACCCTGGTGAGTGCAGGTTTGATGGCGGAACTGACGTATGTGAAAATGCAGACCAAACGTGAGTTTGTATTGTTGGTTGTGTTTATGCTGGTGAGTATCGTGGGCGGCTGGTGGTTGTTTGTTGAAACGGGAAACCCACAGATGATTCGTTGGGTCAAAGCTTTGCAGGGTGAAAATACCATGGTGGCGGTGGATGAGGATGCTGAATTACAGCTGGGGAAATGGTTGAATGCACATCGTCAGCCGACCATGTTATATGAACGCAGTGCATACCGTGCGATAGCTGCCAGAGGCGATGCTGATCATTTGATGCTGTCTTTTTCACGCAATTTCAAGTCTGCGATTCGTGAACGCATTCCTTCTGTAAATCAACTGGCAGTACCTGATCCTGTTACGGAACTTGGCCGCAGGGACTTATTGAATATTCGTTATCCGACGCTTTACAATGATGGTTTTGCCGGTTTTAAGCTGGTGTATGATAAGCTGGGTTGGCGGGTTTATCGGCGCAAACATGTCTAGTTATTTATCAAGCTTGATGCTGTTTTGCTTGGCGCTGACTGCTTTTCTGTCGGGCTGTACGACAACCGGTGAGCTCAAAAACCAAGCCATGCTGCGTGGTTTCAATGTCATGCAGCATGAGAATGTGGGCTGGAATGAACCACAGGCCAAGCGCTCCATGCGGCGCATGGCTAAACTGGGGACAAATGCGATTGTGTTGATTGCTTTTCTTGAGCAGGATTCAGCCAGCGCATTGCAGGTGAGCTATTCCAATGCTGTAACGTTTCGACAATTACAGCAGGCTATTGAATATGCCCATGAGCTCGATCTTGAAATTATTTTAAAGCCTCAAATGCTGGTGCAAAACTCCTGGGCAAGTGCTATTTCCCATGCGCAGCAGCGAGACTGGAATCAATGGTTTGAAAGTTATGAGCAGCATATTGTCCGATTTGCCCGGTTTGCAGCCCGGTATCGGGTGCAGAGCTTTGTGATTGGTACAGAACTATCCCAGGCTTCAGATCGTGTCGATTGGCCGCAACTGATTCGCAAGGTGCGCGCTGTATATGCTGGAAAAATAACCTATGCGGCACATAATATTGAGGGAGTTCAAGCTTTCCCATATTGGCATGAGCTCGATGCGGTCGCTTTGACGTTGTATCCATCGCTGGGTCATTCAGGGCAATATGATGAAATGCAGGCTAAGGTCTTGCGAACGGTTGCGCGTTTGGAAGCCGTCGCACAGCAATTTGACCAGCCGCTATGGGTGTTGGAAATTGGTATGCCATCGGCTGCTGGAGCTGCTGCCAAACCTTGGGAATGGCAGTCGTTAAAACATGCACGTGTGGATTTAAAACTGCAGCGTGATGCTATTGATATTTGGTTGAGGGCATTGGATCAGCCTTGGGTGGATGGTGTGTTTATATGGGCCTGGTACAGCGATGCTGCATCGGGTGGTTCAGCTGATGCTGATTACACACCTCAAAACAAACCTGCCGAACAGATGATTAAGCGCTATTGGCGGTTTTAAGGGGACTTATGAAAAGTATTATTTGGATTCAACAGGTTCAACGTTTGTTTGCAGCAGGAGCGCTTGCTGGTGCTTTGCTATGTTCAGTCTCGGCGCATGCCGGTGTCGGAATGCTGGCGGGTGGAGAGTCATTGTATAATTCCGATCTCAGTGGCACCGGCGGCAATACGTTCTGGGATGGTGCACGACAAAAGATACCATCGATTTGTAAACGTAGAAACGGTAGTTTGGTGCAGGGATATGAATATGGTTATTCATATTTTCATACCTTAATTGCCAATGCTACCCTGGCTTATCGTAGCTGTGGGCAGATTAATACTCGCGTTCGAGTTGCTGGCGGAGCCCCTGGGTTCAGGGCTATTACGCCAGTATTGGCGGGTCAGAATTGGGGTTTGGGCGATGTTCAACTGGGTGTGAGGACGCGTTTAAATCACAGCAATACCGCCGCTTGGGAAGCAACATTAACGATCCCTACTGGTTATGATAATAATAGTCCATCTCGATTGGGTCGTGGTGCGCTTGGGCTTGGGCTTGGCTTGCGTTTTGCATCTGCTGCTACAGTGATACCCAGCTCATGGGGCTGGAAGCTGGGTACGACGTATACCTATTTCTTTACCAGTAAGGGCAATTCATTACGTTCTTTTGTGGAATTAAATTATGCTTTCACAGCCAGTAATTTTGAACAAACAGGTGATTTCATCACTTTACGCATCAGTAATAGTTTTGGTTTTGCTAATGGTGGTGTGCAGCGGACGTTATTTTTTAATCAGCTTCCTCGCAGCTTGACCAACAGTGATGTGACTAGGCTTGGCTTGCAATATAGCCATTCATTTGCCAACGGTTGGTCTACGAGTTTTCGAATCGTGAAATCTATTTTTGGTCGCAGTACTCCGGTTGATTATTCGATTGGCTGGGGTCTGAGCCACCGTTGGGCCGATTAAATGAAACCGTATAAACTTCTGCCACTGTATGGGTTACCATTGCTATGTTTATCATGGCCAGTGGGTGCATTGTATGCGGTGGAAGATGATAGCAATGCCTTGCTGGAGGGTTTGAGTTTACAGCAGCTAGAATCACCTGGTCTGGGGCAAATGAATCAGCCAGTGATGATTGCAAAAAACGGGCCTGTCGAAGTCGAAACGGTTGCAGTTGTGCAGGCTGAGAATATCGCTACTGTCGATCAAGCGACGCATACGGTCAATGAAGCTGGCGTGATCGGTGGCGATGGTTCTGGTGAACCAGATTCGCGTTGGTATGGCTTTAATAGCAAGGCCACATTAAGAGCTGGTCCGAATGTTAAATTTGATGCAGTTGCATGGGCAAGGAAAGATTCACGAGCGCTGGAACTCGATCGTAAGGGCGAGTGGGTGCGTATTCAGTTGCAGCATAATAAACGCATAGGTTGGGTGTTTGAAAGCTTGTTGCTGCCCTTGAACGGCATTGAATCGGTATCAATGGAGATGCTGCCGGTAGAATCGATTGTGGCGCATGAACAGGCCGCTGAACAAGCGGGGCAGCAGCCTCTGCAAGCGCCGCTAGCAAAGGCTGCTGCGCTAGAGAGTGTTGAAAAACAACAACCAGCGCAATCCATTGATCAGCAGCCTGTTGAACAGAAACCTATCGATCAGAAATCGATCGAGCTGAAATCGATCGACCAGAAACCTGTTGATATTGCTGTGGCCAAGACACCGGCAGTTAAAACAGATAGGCAGCAGGGTGATGTGCTGCAGGGCTTTGAGCAGGAGACTCTACAAACGGTCATGATTCGAGCCGAAGCCAGTAGTTTGTCTGAAATGCTGGGCTGGCTCGGTAGTGGTGCCGTAGTTGATGTGCTTGCTCAGCAGGGTAAGTGGACAAAAGTGCGCATGCAAAAAAGTGGCCGGGTGGGTTGGGTTGAAAGCACGGCTCTGCAACAGCCTGTTGCCGCTAAAGCCGATCAGACTTTAAGAGAGCAAGCGGTAAGAGAAAAAATAGTAACGCAACAGGCTGTAAAGCAACAGGCGGTTTCGGCGCAACCTAAATCAGCACAATCTGAGGCAGCACAATCTGAAGCAGCACAATCGGAATCAGCCCAACCTGAACCAGTACAATCGACCTCAACCCCATCAGTGCAGCAGCAGCGTGTTGCTGCTGATGTGTATCGCTTTAACAGAAAATCAAATTTACGTGCCGGACCTGATTTGAAATATGATGTTGTGGCATGGGCAGGTAATGGCTCCCAGGCATCGATGCTAGAGCGTCAGGGTGATTGGCTGCGTATCCAAATGCAGGAGAGCAAGCGCATAGGTTGGGTTTTCCACAACGCGTTGAATCCTATCCAAGGCGCTGTGCAAACGGCCGCTGAACCAGCGGCTAAAACGACCATTGAACCTGTAATGAAACAACAACCGGTGGAATCGATTGATCAGCAGCCTGTTGATCAGAAATCGATCGAACAGAAACCTATCGAACAGAAACCTGTTGATATTGCTGTGGCCAAGACACCTGCAGTTAAAACAGATAGTCAGATGAATGGTGTGCTGCACGGCTCTGGGCAGGAGACTCTACAAACGGTCATGATTCGAGCCGAAGCCAGTAGTTTATCTGAAATGCTGGGCTGGCTTGGCAGCGGTACTGTGGTTGATGTGCTTGCTCAGCAGGGCAAGTGGACAAAAGTGCGCATGCAAAAAAGTGGCCGGATAGGGTGGGTTGAAAGCGCCGCCCTACAACAGCCTGTTGCCACTAAAGCAGATAAGCTTGGCATAGATAAAGCTGTTTCGGCACAAACTGGTTCGGCGCAATCTGTTTCGGCGCAATCCGTATCAGCGCAATCCGTATCAGCGCAACCAGTATCAGCGCAACCAGTATCAGAAAAACCTATCTCGACCCCATCAGTGCAGCAGCAAGGTGTTGATGCTGTTGTGCAAACCGATAGCCATCTGTATCGGTTTAATAGAACATCAAATTTACGTGCCGGACCTGATTTAAAATATGATGTTGTGACATGGGCAGGTAATGGCTCTCAGGCATTGCTGCTGGAGCGTCAGGGCGACTGGATGCGTGTTCAGATGCAGTTGAGCAAACGCATTGGCTGGGTTTTTCACAGCTCGTTGTATTTCGTCAAAGGAGCTGTTCTCTCGGCAACTGAACACGCCACTGAAGACCTAACCAAACCAGTAACTAAATCGACAACTACCCCTGCCATGAAAGCAGCCGTGAAATCGACAGCGGCTAACGTTGCAACACCCAGGCAGCAAAGCGTGCCGGATGCGATTGAAGCTGTAGATGATCAAGCAACACATCAGACCTATTTGTTTAAACGCACAAGTGATATGCGTTCAGGCCCTGGTAAAGGCTATGCCCGAATTGGCTGGGGTGGCAGGAACGAGTCGGCTGAGGAAATTGGCCGTCAGGGTAACTGGAAACATGTGCGCATGACCATCAGCGGTAAAGAAGGCTGGGTATTCAGTTCATATCTGGAGCGGGTGGCTGATGCCGCGTCCTATGATGCCGTCAAACCGCCTGCTGCACCGGTTGCTTTGAGCGCAGCGCAGCAGACAGGCTCGGTGTATCAGGTTCTGCGAACAGAACCCTTGCGTAGTGAGGCCGGAGATTTTGCTGAGTTGATTGGTTCGGTGAGTAAGGGCGATATGGTAACATGGCTGGAGGTGAAAAACGGCTGGGTCAAAGTTAGCCCAAAACTGCTTGATAGTAAGCCGGGCTGGATTCAGGCCAAGCTGTTAAAACAAGGTGATTTGCGCACCGTTGAACATAAAAAAGCCATCATGAATAAGGCCAATGCAGTGGTTTACAAGGATCGTATTTCAAAGGGTAAAACATTCAATTATTCCTTTGCTGCACTGGATGAAGCTTTGTATCGCATACCTGTGGAGGATATTCATATACGCATAGATAAAGATGATTTGAAGGCCTTGTTCCTAAAGCGTCAATACGATAAATCATCATTTGATGTGAGCATTAAAACAGGTCGGCATAAATTACATGGCAGGGTAAAAGTGCTTGGTAGTTCAACACGGATATTCAAGAAGAAATCGTTGTTGCTGAAGCTCGATAAGGAAAGTGCCCGATGGTATGGGCATCGCAGGATTGCCTTGCGTTCCATGGCTTCGGATAAATCCTTGATGCGAGAATGGATGGCCTGGAAAATGATGGCTGCACTGGGCATGAAAGTGCCAGAGGTGCACTTCACACGTTTATCATTTAACCATGGTGAAAAAACCGGTTTGTATTTGTCGATTGAATGGATGGGGCCAGAGTTTCTTGAAGCCAACGATTTGGATGTGCGTGGTGAATTCTATCAGCCCAATGATGCGACCCATTGTGGTGATTTGTACACCACAGATAATCTGCAGACATGTTTTGATAAAATCACCCCACAAGATGATGATTACAGTCAATTGAAGCGTATGGCCATAGCAGTCAACGCAGCTAATAATGATGACATCGATAAAGTGCTGGAAAATTATTTTGATGTGGAATCTGTGATTAACTGGATAACCGTGAATGCATTGCTTACCAACGGGGATACCTATAACAAGAATTACTGGTTATATTTTTATCCTGCTGAGCGACGGTGGACGCTGGTACCGTGGGATTATAACCTGACCTTTGGTCGTACCTATGATCAGTATGGCTCAAGAAATTTCCGCATTTTTAATGATAACTTCCAGTATTATTATCCACCCGATGTGGGTGCAGGTAACCCGATCAAAGACAAAGCATTGCGTAATCCCAAGCTTCGGGCGCAGATGGAAACAAAGATTAAACACTTGATAGGTATGCAGCCGAATGGCTCAGAGCAGACCTTTGGATGGTTCTCACCGACTGTGATGCATGCACGCATTGGTAATCTGGCGACTGTGGTCGGTAAAGAACTCTATAAAGATACTTTTCTATCCTATGGTGAAGAGGATTTCACCAAGACTTATGAATCATTGATGCACTATGTGACAGCGCATGATTATTTCCTCAAGACGAAGTTGTTTGGTGATTTCGAGTGGAACCCGGAACCACCGAATCAGGGTTTTGTGAGCATCCCACTACCGGGTCAGCTGCTGGGTTCTGGTGCACTTAAAGCAGGCTCTGAATCGTTGCATTTGATTGATCGTGGCTGGGGTTATTTTGTGGCGCAGCTGGATTTGGATCAGGCATTGGAATCCAAGGCTGAGTTTGAGGTGAGAGTGGAAGGTGGTATTACCCCTAAATATTTACCAACCGGGCAATCGGCCAGGCGATGCATTGAGCGTTCATGGCTGCTGCGCATCAAAACGGCCAAGGTCTCGACTACGGCGAATGTGATGTTTGAATATGCGCAGGAGAATTCACGCCGTTCAGAAGTGCCACCATCGATTCATGAAGAGTTGTTGGAGCTGTGGATGTTGGATGGTAATCACTGGAAACCGGTGCAGACGGAAGTGAATGAATATTCCAATACAGTGCTTGCCAAAGGCATACATATCGAATCGGGGCACAGTTACCGTTTTGTAGCCTGCAGTCCGTTTTAATCGCTGTTATCATTGATACATGTATGATTGTGTACGTTTATGCCAAATGGCTGGGGCTGACTGACTAATGAAATTCAAACAAATAACTCAGAATGTCTGGGATGATCTGAACAGTGCGGAGGGTCAGGCGACGTTTCGTTTTGCGATGCGTTTGTTCCTTATTTTATTGGCGTATTATTTGATGAAACCGGTGCGCGAAGAATTGATTTTAGCTGGTGGTGGGGCGGAAATAAGGAGTTATGCGCTGGCTGGCCAAGCCGCACTGTTATTGTTTTTGGTGCCATTTTATAGCCGTATGATCAAACATCTGCATGGTGATAAGCTGTTCCATATTATTACGCTGTTTTTGGCGGCCAATATTCTGCTGTTTTACTTGCTCGGTTCAGCGGGCATGGATATCGGGATTGCTTTTTTTGTCTGGCTGGGCATTTTTTCGGTAGTGCAAATATCCCAGTTCTGGACCATGGTGAGTGATTATCACTGTGTGGAAAAGGGTAAACGGCTGACATCTTATATTGCGATTGGTGGTTCGCTTGGTGCGATGATCGGTGCGATGGTCGCCAAGACCCTGTATTTGGAGCTTGGTGCTTATGGTTTGATGCTGGTGGCTATTGTGATGCTCATTGTTGCGGTAGTCATCCCTGGTGCAAAAGATGCTTTGCGTAAAGATCATCATGATGATGAAGATGACGATGAATCGATTAAACATCTACTCGGTGGCTTAAAGCGGGTTATGGATGTGCCTTATCTGCGCTGGATTGCGGCATCGGTGGTGCTGTTGAATCTCATTAATTCAACCGGTGAGTTTATTCTGGCCGATTTTGTGACGGCTGAATACAGTGGTAAGGAAATAGGTGCTTTTTATTCCACTTTTTATCTGTATGTGAATATTGCCACGCTGGTATTGCAGGCTTTTGTGGTGCGGCCTTTGTACCGCGTGATTGGTGTTGGTGGCGCTTTGATCAGTTTGGCCGCGATTAATATGTTGATGTATATGTCGGTGCTGGCTTTGCCTGTGTTGGCCTGGTTCGCTATCGTGAAAATGGCTGATAATAGTATTGATTATTCCGTTGCCAATACGACCAAACAGATTTTGTTTTTACCATTGGATCGTTTCACGCGTTATGAAGGAATGTTGGCGATCAATACCTTTTTTACCCGTTTTGGTGATTTGATTCAGGGCGGCATGATTTTTGTTGTGATCTCGGTGCTGGCCATGTCACCGATGACACTGATTGTTACAAATATTGTATTGTGTGTATTGTGGCTGTTTGTGACTGTGAATGTCAGCCGGCGCTTTAAACAGCAAACCACAGCATCCGGTGGCGCGGCGGAATAACTCGCCTTTTATGGTTGGATCATGTTATATAGGATATTCTTATCCTGGTTTTAAGTGCCACGTTTAAGAGCCACATAAGTCATGTTTTTTAGCTACAATGGTATCAATAACGGATTAACCCGATGGAGTTCACATGAGTGATGAATTAAGAGCAGTGATATTGGCAGGTGGATCAGGTAGCCGTTTATGGCCGCTTTCGCGCCAACAGCTGCCCAAGCAGTTTCTTAATCTCAATGGTGAGGAGAGCATGTTGGGAGCAACCATATCGCGCCTTTCACCATTGATTGAAGCAGAAGATGTTTGGGTGGTTACGGGAGAATCGCATGCTACAGGTGAGGCTTTTTCTGAACTCGATGGCTTGAATAAAATTCTCGAACCTTGTGGTCGCAATACTGCACCTGCAATCGCCTTGAGTGCTGCACTGATGCAGGATTTGAATGATGATGATGATCCGGTGATGGTAGTGTTGCCTGCCGATCATATCGTCTCCAAGCGCGAGTCTTTTCAGGCTTGTTTGAAACAGGCGGTTGTAGTGGCCAATACAGGTCAGCTGGTGACCTTTGGTATAGTGCCGGATCAGCCTGAAACAGGCTTTGGTTATATTCAAACGGCTGCGGCAGTAGATGGTCTGCGCCAAGTGCTGCGCTTTGTTGAAAAGCCGAAGCAGAAAGCGGCTAGAAAAATGTTGGAAGATGGTAATTATTATTGGAACTCCGGCATGTTTGTTTGGAAGGCTTCGGTTATTTTAGCTGAAATACAAACCCATTTGCCAGAGATTTGGTCGGTGTTGCAGCTGATGCGAGAGCGTTGGAATGGTGGTGAAGCATGGCAGGAAGTCATTCGTGATGATTTCAACAAGATGCCGGATATTTCGATCGATTATGGTGTGATGGAAAAATCGAATAATGTGTCATTGGTGACGGCTGATATTGGCTGGTCTGATGTGGGTAGCTGGGATGCTGTGCATGAGATGGCTGAACACGATGAGAATGGCAATGACATCAGTGGCAATGTGCTGGCGATTGATTGCAAAAACTCATTGTTGCGCAGTGAATCGCGTTTAATTGCGGCTGTTGGTCTGGATGATATCATTGTGGTGGAAACACCCGATGCGATTTTATTGGCCAAAGCCGGTGAAAGCCAACGTGTGCGTGAACTGGTTGATTCGTTAAAGCAGGGTGACCAAAACTATCATGTTGAGCATGTCACGGTACGTCGCCCGTGGGGTAGTTATACTGTCTTGGAAGAATCCGGTGATGGATACAAGCTGAAGCGCATCAGTGTGTTGCCGGGTGCCAAACTTAGTTTACAAGCGCATCAGCACCGGTCCGAACATTGGGTGGTTGTGACGGGCACTGCAACAGTCACATGTGGTGATCTGGTCAAAGTCGTACCGCGCAATGGCAGTGCATATATCCCGATTGGTGAAACCCATCGTCTGGAAAATCGCGGTAAAGTAATGCTACAATTGATTGAAGTGCAAGTGGGTGATTATCTCGAAGAAGATGATATTGAGCGTTTTGAAGACACCTATGGTCGCTGCTGACCGGCAGCAGCCTTTTATTGTGCAATCCATGCAGTGGAGTTTGCAGCTGTGGCGATTGAAGGTGCTGGCCGTGTTGGCTCTGTTGGTTTTATCTCCGATGGCAGTGCTGGCAACTGAAACATCCCAGGCTGGTGTTGAACCTACGGGGACACATATCAATCTTAATGCAACAGCGGAAACCCATCTTGCCTATGATGAGGTGGTGGTTTCATTTCGTGTTGAAAAAAATGCTAAGGATGCCGGGGCTGTCCGTGAATATGTCAACCGGGTTAGTGGCGCGATTCACAAGCGTTTGCAGAAAGAAATCGGTCTGAAGGTGAAAACCATCAGTCGGTCTATGCAGCCAGTGTGGAAGCACCCCAAGAATGCTCAACGCGTCCGTACAGGTTGGCGTATGATTCAAACTGGGCAAGTGGTCAGCGGTAAGCTTGATGCTGTGCCCAAATGGCTGGATGCAATTGAGAGCTTAGGTGCGAACTTGTCCGGTGTTCAGTTTCGCATCAGCAGTAGCGCATCGAAAAGAGCGCAGAATCAACTCAGGCTCGAAGCTGTTGCCGGATTCCGCGCCAAGGCGGTTGTGATAGCCAAAGCTTTGGATGCAACGCAATTCCGAATTATCCAGCTTAATACCAGTAGTCAGGTAGCGCGTCCGGTGATGTATCGCGCCGAGATGAGGATGATGGCCAGCAAGTCTATCGCTACTGCTGCGCCCTCGCTGTCTGCAGGTGAGGGGAAGATAAGTGTGCGTATCAATGGCTCGATTGAGGTGCCGTTTACTGATTTTCCTGTGAAATAAAATCAGAATGGGAAACAGGTGTTTTACAGATTGGCACTAAGGGACAGATGTGGATACATATTCTCTTGTGTGCAATGGGCGGAATGGATTGTAGATTGAAAAAGGCCAGTGATCGTTAAATCACTGGCCTTTTGTTGGATCAATTAATGGTACCGAGAGCCGGAGTCGAACCGGCACGGCCGTGAGGCCACTGGATTTTGAATCCAGCGTGTCTACCAGTTTCACCATCCCGGCAGACTGAGATATTTCAGGATCATCATTGCGAAACAGACGATGCTGAAAACGTCGCGAAGCATTGTCATCTGGCTGCAAACTGTCAAGGGCTTGATTTGATAGGCTTTGACAGGCTTGCATTTTAGGCTGAATCGACAAGCATGATGGCTATGAATATGCAGACTCAAACAGATTTTGATGTGGTGGTGGTTGGTGGCGGTGCGGTTGGTGTGATGCTGGCGTTATCGTTGCAGCGCTTGAATTACCGTGTGGCGGTGATCGAGCAGCGCGCGCCCTGTTTTCATTCCAGCAATCCAGAGCGTGTGGTGGCCTTGAATTATGGTTCGCGCTGTTATCTGGAGGCGCTGGGCTTGTGGGATGCTGTGCTTGCGACTGGTTTGGGCGATATTCGACATATTGTGGTGTCGGAGCCGGGCAATAGAGGTCAGTTCGATTTGCATGCGGGGCCGTCTGATGTGCGTGCGGGGCAGTCTGCATCGGCGGACATGGATGCCCTGGGTTATGTGGTTGAGATGGGGGCTTTGCTTGAACCGATGTATCAGGCCTTGCACGACTCTGATATAGCCTTGATTAGTCCTGCCTGTGTTGAATCGTATACCGTGGCTGATGATGGGGCTCAGGTGAGCATCCAGCTGCGTCGTGGTAATGAACGCTCCATTTTAACTGCCGCCTTGCTGGTGGGGGCGGATGGTAGTTTCAGTCAGATTCGGATGATGGCAGGCATTGGAAGTTATGGCTGGGATCATAATCGCTTTGGACTGGTGGCCTCGATCCGGTGCGAACATGGGCACAGTAATATGGCGCATGAATGTTTTCGTTCATCTGGCCCTTTGGCTTTTTTACCCTTGGCTGATGGCCGTTTTTCTATTGTTTGGGCTGCGACACCGGCTGAAGCGACGGCGTTACTGGCTATGGATGATGAGGCGTTTATGACGGCCTTGCAGCGTGCGGCAGGCGAGCCGACGATCAAACGACTCGGTGCGATTGTCGATGTATCCCGGCGTGCCAGTTTTGCCTTGGAGCTGAGCATTGCGAAATCATTTAACCAAGCACGCATGGTGTTGGTGGGTAATGCTGCGCACACCATTCATCCCGTGGCCGGTCAGGGGATGAATTTAGGTTTCCGGGATGTGCAGGCACTGGTTGAGGTGCTCGAAGCGGCCAGAAAGCAACAACAAAATGGCTATTGCGATCCGGGGCAAGCGATTCTATTGCAGGCTTATAGCGAAAATCGTCGGGCTGATGTGGCTGCGGTTGCCGGTTTTACGGAATCGATGTTGCATGTGTTTGGCAGTGCGATGCCGGGTATGAAGTGGTTGCGTGGTTTGGGTCTGGCTCAACTCGGAAATGTGCCGATCTTGGCTGATTTATTATTAAAACAAGCTTCAGGTGTGGGACAGATACCAGATCACCTGGCAGTCGAGTTGGAATCAAAACGTGGGGATAAACAGCCCGTGGAGAAACAAACGTGGAGGCGTAAGCATGAGCGCGCATGATGTTGATAGGTCTGGTGTTGATAAGTCCGATGTGAATGTGAACGGCGTTGATGTGATTATTGTTGGGGCAGGCATGGTTGGCCTGGCTTTGGCTTGCGCTCTGAAAGATACTGGTTTGCAGATTATCGTGATTGAACGGGCTGAGCCGCAGGTGCGTAAGTCGCTGGGGCGGGATTGTCGGGTATCGGCCATTGTCAAAGGCAATGTGGAGATTCTCAAAGGCTTGGGCGTGTGGCAACACATGCAGGCTGATGCCAGTCCGATGCGTGCAATGCGAATCTGGGATAATCAGGCTGCTGGCGGCATTCGTTTTAATGCTGCGGAGATTGATCAGGAAGCGCTCGGTTATCTGGTGGAGAATTCCATTACCCAGCGTGCCATGCATAAAACCTTATTGGATAGTGATACGGTCGAGTTGTTGTGTCCGGCTGAAATAGCTGAGCTGCAATGGCATGATGAACAGGTGACGGTCAAATTAAGTGATGGCCATGTGTTGACGACGCGCTTGCTTGTCGGGGCTGATGGTGGGCGTTCCTGGGTGCGTGAACAGGCCGGCATCCAGTGTTGGCAGCGCGATTATGGGCAGAAAGGTATTGTGGCTACAGTACGACCGGAGCATGCGCATCGTGGCCATGCGTTTCAGCGTTTTCTACCGACAGGGCCATTGGCTATGTTACCGATGACAGGTGATCTGTGTTCGATTGTCTGGAGTGCCGAGAATAGCGAAGCAGATCGTTTGATGGCCATGTCCGATGTAGCGTTTCTCGATGCCTTGAATTTGACCTTTGGGCCGATGTTGGGGCGTATCACCGAAGCTGGTGAACGCGCTGCTTTTCCACTCAAGGCGCAGCTGGCCAAACATATCGTACGTGAGCGGGTGGCGCTGGTGGGCGATGCGGCGCATTGCATTCACCCGCTGGCAGGCTTGGGTGTGAATCTGGGTTTAAGAGATGCCATGGTGCTGGCGCAGGAAATCGCTGATGCGAATAGATTTGATGAAGATTGGGGTGAGCTGGATGTATTGAAGCGTTATATGCAGCAGCGTATGCCCGATGTGTTGTCGGTGATGGGCTCGATGGAAGGCCTGCATCAGGTGTTTACGGGCTCTATTCCGGGCTTGAAAGATATACGTGGCCTGGGCATGCGGGTGTTGGGCAATGCCGGCGGCATCAAAGCACTGTTGATGCGTAACTCCACGGGCTTGTCGCTACCTGTTCCGAAACAGATCAGTTAACTTTTTTCTACATGGATGATTTACAGGCATGGCAATATCTTGCCATTGGACTGATCTTTGTCTGGACGGGTTTTGTGCGCTCCGGACTCGGCTTTGGCGGGGCCGCGCTGGGCTTGCCCCTATTGCTGTTGGTGATCGATGATGCGCTGATCTGGCTGCCGTTGATTGGCATGCATTTGCTGTTTTTTTCATCCATCACGGTGGGCTCGCGCATGGGGCATGTCGATTGGATCTACCTCAGAAAAGCTATGCTGATCATGATCGCTCCGATGCTGATTGGTGTGTTCGGTCTGTTAACCTTACCTAGCTCATGGGTGACGGCATTTGTGTACCTCACTACCCTGTTTTATGCCTGTTGTTATTTGTTCAAATTTCAGATTTATAGCAGTAAAGCGTGGGTCGATTATGTGTTGTTAAGCGGCGGTGCTTATGCTGCGGGTGTATCCTTGATTGGCGCGCCATTGATTGTAGCGGTGTTTGTTCATCATGTGGCCAAAGATCAGCTGCGAAACACTCTGTTTGTATTGTGGTTCGCGCTGGTGGTAATCAAATTATCGGTGCTGTGGTCGGTGGGGGTGAATTTCTGGTGGTCGCAGCATCTTTGGCTGTTACCTTGCGCAGCACTGGGCCATGTGATTGGTTTGCGCCTGCATGATCACTTGATGGCCGGAGATGCTGCCCGTTTCAAGCAGCTTATTGGTGCTGTACTGGTGGTGATTTGCGGTTTTGGTTTGTTGGGCTCATGAGAGGTAAATGTGAATATTGATGCATGGCAAATGATGGGCTCGTTGGCTGCTCTGGCATTCACGGTGGGTTTTCTTGATCAGCTACGCATGACCTACAAAACACGCAATGTTGATGGTCTGTCGTTCTTTCAGTGGTTGGTTTTTTCACTGGCATCGGCAATGTTTACGGCCTATTACGTGCACCTGGATCAATGGTTGATGGTTGGCGTATCGGTGTTTGGTACGCTGTGTTGTCTGGCGATTCTGGCCATGATTATGCGTTTTCGGGAATCGCCATGAGGGGGCAGCTGATGCGTAGTGCCATGAGGGGAGCCGCTGATGCGTAGTGCCATGGCCAAACACATTTTGGTTAAAACAAAAGATGAGGCTGAAAGCTTGAAACAACGTCTGGCCAAGGGTGAGAACTTTGCCCGTTTGGCCAAGAGGTATTCAATATGCCCTTCAAAAAAGCGCGAAGGTGATTTGGGTGAGATTTACCCGGGGCAGTTGGTCAAGCCGGTGGAGCAGGTGATTTTTAACAAAGCCTTGCTGAAAGTGCATGGCCCGGTCAAAAGCCGCTTTGGCTTTCATTTGATTGTGGTGTATTTCAGAAGCTAAGCGGGGCTAAATCTGTTGTGATTATTCAGCATGCCCCGGAGGTGCGGCTTTAGCCGCGCACTGTGCTATAGGGTTTGCGCGACTGAAGTCACGCCTCCGAATCTTTTTTGTAGTGGTGTTTTGCGGTGTTTGTACGCATATTTCCCACTCTGTTATCCGAGAGGTTTCTATCTGTGTCTATCTGTGTGAACAAGGTGAATTACACGTGTGTAAGAGAGGGTGCGCCAGGGTATCTGTGGTTAAAATATCATGAGTGATTCTGTGATTCATGTGCTCTCCTCACAAGTGGCCAATCAGATTGCTGCCGGTGAAGTGGTCGAGCGACCTGCCTCGGCGGTAAAAGAGCTGATGGAAAATGGGCTCGATGCAGGTGCTACTCAAGTGTCAGTGTCGATTACTGCTGCGGGCAAAAAAAGCATGGTGATCGAAGATAATGGCTGTGGCATGTCGGCGCACGATGCCGAGCTATCCCTGCAGCGCCACGCCACCAGCAAGATTGAAACATCCGATGACTTGCACCGCATCGCCAGTCATGGTTTTCGTGGTGAGGCGCTGCCATCGATTGCCTCGGTGTCGCGCTTTCGCATGCAGACAGCGCTGGCTGACAGCGATGAAGGCATTGAAGTGCGCGTCGATGGCGGGGCGGGTACGGAAACAAGGCCTGCCGCCCCGCGCTGTGGTACGCGTATCGAAGTGCTCGATTTGTTTTTGAATACCCCCGCGCGTTTGAATTTTATGCGCACGGATAAAACCGAAGAAGCAGCCATCGTCGAAGTCTTTCGCGCGCTGGCTCTAGCCAACCCAGCTGTTGGCATGCGCCTGGAGCTGGATGGGCGTAAACGGTTTGATTTCAGCGCCGAGGATGCACGCTCACGCGTGGTGGCAATCTTGGGCAATGATTTTGCCGATAACAGTATTGAATTATCCATTGAACATGAAGGTTTGCAGATTGCCGCGCATTTGGGCTTGCCCACCTTCCACCATCGTGACTCCACCAAAATGATGTTTCTGGTCAATGGCCGGGTGATTCGGGACAAACAGTTGATTGCAGCCATGCGCGCCGGTTACCGCGATGTGATGTTTCATGATCGTTATCCGGTTGGCTTGATTCGACTGGAAATTGATCCGGCCGATGTGGACGTGAATGTGCATCCGGCCAAGCGCGAAGTGCGCTTTAAATCTCCGCAGACGGTGCGCGCAGGCGTTGTGGCTTGCATTCGTGCCGCCATTGAACGCATGGGGCAAGCGGTGGCTTCGACCACCACGCATCAAGCCATGAACGCGATGCAGGGCGGCATGCCAGCGGCATCGGGATCAAACGATGCTGGCAGCAGCCAAGGTCATGGTTCGATGCCGCATTTTTCATCCGGCGATTATCGACCACCATCGTCATCGTCCGCGATACCTGCTGATCTGCAGCGGATTTTATTTTCCAGCCCAGATGCGCGTGAGCCGTCGGCTAATTATGCTGCTGATGGTGGCCTGGATTTAGGCCAACCCCTGGCACAGATTCACCGCTGTTACATTTTGGCACAAACCGCAGCAGGTGTGATTCTGGTTGATCAACATGCTGCGCATGAGCGCATGACGTATGAAAAACTAAAACAACAATTGGCGGGGAAGAAAATAGCTACGCAGATGTTGCTTGAGCCTGTTGCATTAAGCCTGGGTGCTGAGGCGGTGGCATGGCTGCATGAACATGCGCCATTGTTGCAGCCTTTTGGCATTGAACTGGATGTGACAGGAGATGAATCGTGTTGTGTGCGCTCAGTGCCGGCGATGCTATCAGCTGAGCCTGTCGCTGAACTGGTGGCTGAGTTGATTGAAACATGTCGTTTGATCGGAGTGGATGCTGAAGCGGGCAGCAGTGGCCAGGCGCGTATATTAGAGCGCTGGCTGGGCAACCGCGCCTGTAAAGGCTCGATCAAATCCGGTCGAGTGATCTCACACGACGAGCAGGAAGCGCTGCTTAGAAAAATGGAGCAAACCCCCAATATAGCCCAGTGCAACCACGGTCGCCCGACTTATATCTCGCTCTCGTTGAATGATCTGGATCGCCTGTTTGGCCGGAAAGATTAGGCC
>JAUZQK010000055.1 GCA_030951025.1 Mariprofundus sp.
AGGGCACTCTCTCTTGCGCAAGCGCAATTCACCTTGTGGACGCGAATTCACACGAATAAAAAACTAACATCAAAACATTTCTCGCATTTGACTCTCATTCGCGTCTATTCGTGTCCATTCGCGGTTCCGCCTTTGACTCTCATTCGCGTCTATTCGCGTTCATTCGCGGTTCCGCTTTTGACTTTCCTTTCGCATTTCGCCTTTGACTTTTTTGCCTATTCAAAACAAATCCACCTCGCCGCCTACTGGTTTATCTTCAATATCGCGGAAATATTTTTTCTCACGCTCAAGCAAGGTATCGTTGTGTAAACAGGCTAGTTTTTTCATCAATACACGGCCTGTCTTGGGGAAATAATAAATTTTGCGCGGTTGGGTGCCATTCAGATCCTGCGATAATACTGGCAAGCCTTCTTCCTGCAGATATTCGAGCACAAAACTGGCATTGCATGCACCAATATCCGATAATCCCTTCACAATGCGTCCACCGCCAAACACCTTTACTTCCAGATTTTTACGCATGCCGCCATGCGATAAAATGTCATTGATCAAATGCTCCATGGCATAGTTGCCAAAGCGGGTGATATTATCTGTCACCGTACTTTTCCAGGTGCTGCGTTCCCCCTCATGAATCGGCAACATAAAATGATTCATGCCACCAATACCAAACACCCGATCTCTGATACATGCCGACACACATGAACCCAGCACTGTCACCACGGCTTCTGCTTTGGTGGTCACATAATATTCGCCGGGTAATAGCTTGGCCGTTGCAATATTATGTGCACTGTCAAAATAGGTATTGATGTGATCAAAACCGGGTAAGCGTGTATCAACTGGAATCGCCACTTAACTATCCCGCTTGCTATAAACAGATTTACCACACAGGGAAAAGCGTGTACTCATATTGTTCATCGCTTCGGAATGGCCTAAAAACAAATGCCCACCGGAGACCAACAAATCGGCATAACGGTTCATCAGCTTTTGCTTGGTTGGCATATCAAAGTAAATGATCACATTGCGGCAAAAAATAATATCAATCGGCCCCTTCATCGGCCAATCCTTCAATAAATTCAGCTGGCGGAAATAAATCAGAGCCTGCAATTCAGATTTCACACGCACCTTACCCGGATGCTTGCTATTTTTACTGAACCAGCGTTTCACCACTGCTTTATCCAAGCCTTCCACCCGGCTATCATCGTACACACCGCGTTCACCATGCAGCAACACATCGGTATCGAGATCAGTCGCCAGAATTTTCACATCCCAACCCGGCGGCATCGTTTCAGCCACCGTCATGGCAATTGAATAGGGTTCTTCACCGGTAGAGCTGCCCGCCGACCAAATACGAATACGACGACTGGCATGATTGGCTTTCATCACTGCTGGTAACAAGGTTTGTTTCAAATAATCAAAATGATGCGATTCACGAAAAAACGAGGTGAGATTGGTGGTGACCGCATTGATAAACTCACCAAACTCATCAGCTGCTTCATCCTGCTCAAGCAGATCAATATAATCTTTAAACGATGACAAACCCACTTTACGAATGCGGCGCGACAAACGCCCATACAACATATCTTCCTTACCATCAGCCAATTGGATGCCGGTATGACGATCCACCAGCTGACAGAGATGATTAAAATCCTTGCGTGTATAAGCGAATTCGCGTTTTTGTTCAGGCATCGGAAGCCCCTGCAATACCCAGTCCATCATGCAAGCCCAACATGGTGGCTGTCTCTACAAGCGTATCGGATACCGATTCCCATTTCACGCTGATAGAGCGGCTTTTGGCTTCTTTGACAAAGGCATAGATCAATTGCACACCGGCGGCATCCACACGACTCAAACTCTCACTCTGAATCGTGACATCCACATGCGCATCCAATATCTGCGACAAGCTTTGATGCATGGATTCCACCTCAGCAATGCCAAGACTACCTTCAAGCACCAGATCACCCGACACATCAAGCGCAGCATCATCCGATGATTTGTCATCACCCTGTTTAATCCAATCCAGTGAATCGTTCTGCTTCTCTTTTTTACCCATCACAATCCCTCGTTTTCATTCTTTTTCCACCGCAGAGGACTCAGAGGACGCGGAGGAACAGTCTAATCAATACAATCATGCTTTTGACTTTACTCTGCGCCCTCTGCGTACTCTGCGGTGAAAGCCTTTGACTCTCTTCCGCAATCAATCCATCTTGAAGATCGAAATCACCCGACGTAAATCACCAGCCTGATCATTCAGCCGCTGGCTGGCTGCGGCGGATTCTTCCACCATAGCCGTATTCTGCTGCGTACCGGCATCGAGCTGTGCAATGGCTTTATTGATTTGATCAATGCCGGAAGTCTGCACAATACTGGCCGCTGCAATCTCGGCAATAATATCGCTCACCTTGGCCACCGCACCACGAATATCATTCAGCGCTGCGCCGGATTCATCCACCAGTTTACTGCCCGCATCGACACTTTCCACACTGCTATTAATCAAGCCTTTAATTTCTTTAGCAGCCTCTGCGGAGCGCTGTGCCAATGTGCGCACTTCGCCAGCCACCACCGCAAAGCCGCGCCCTTGCTCACCGGCACGGGCCGCTTCCACCGCCGCATTGAGCGCCAACAGATTGGTCTGGAACGCGATCTCATCAATCACACCGATAATATCAGATATTTTGCGACTACTGGTATTGATTTCAGCCATCGCAGTGACCGCCTGATCAGCCACCTTGCCACCATTTTCAGCTTGATCACGCGCATCAGCTGCGAGCTGATTGGCCTGTCTGGCATTGTCGGCTGTTTGTTGCACGGTACCGGTGATTTCTTCGATACTGGCTGCTGTTTCTTCCAAGGCTGCCGCCTGCTCCTGAGTGCGCGAATTCAGCGTATTATTCCCTTCCGCAATTTCACCCGAACCTATGCTTACTTCTTCAGCTGAAGCATGCACTTCACCCATCACCTCAGATAATTTGGCGGCGGTATTATTGGCTGATTGTTTGATTTCATCGAATTTACCTGCGTAATCGTTATCCATTCGATAAGTCAAATCACCGGCTTCAAGCGCTGCCAAGCTGGCAACGGTATCATCCACCGCCTGCTCGACTGTATATGTCAAAGCATTCAAGGCTTTGGAGAGATCAATAAAGAAACCTTCCTTGCCTTCGATTGCAATACGCTGACTCAAATCACCGGCCTGTGCCGCTGCAACAATAGCACCGACTTCCTTCTCGGCCGCCACTTCCGCACTGCGGTCATTCCACTCAGCTACCGTGCCCACACGATCACCGGCTTCATTGAGCACTGGGCTTGCTGTTACCTGCACCACTACACCATCACCAAAAACAAGATCACCGGTTGTAATTGGAGCAGTCAAGCCATCCAGCATACGGCGCTGATGCGATGGGTCTTTATGAAAAACATCCATATTGGAGCCGATCAACTTATCCGGATCAAAGTCATTCAATGTTTGCGAAAATGCATCACGGTAATTTGTGAACATATTTTCAGCCGCCACATTCATATAAAACAAACGATAATCTGCATCGGCAAGCTGAACAGGCAACGAAATCTGATCCAGCGCCGCTTTAATCTGCAACGCCTCCTGCGCCTGCTCATTGATCTTCAACATCGAATAACCCTGGGTGATTTGCATGGATTTAAGCCCTGCTTGCAATACACCAATCTCATCCTGTGAATCAAGCTCCACCCAATCGAAATAATTGCCTTCAGCAATATGAGCCAGCTTCTCGGTGGTGTAATCCAAACGTCTGACAAAGCTGCGCAACAGCACCCAGGAACATAACAGCGCCAACAACAACGACACTGCTGCGGCAATCGTCGATTGATTGCGGATATCCAGAAAACTCTGCTCAGCAACAGCAGCTTCCTCAATACTCACCTCTGTCTGAACACCGGCAAAGCCTTTGCCTGCATAATACATTTCCGTATATGCATCATTACTCAATTGCGATACAATGGATTTAAACGCAGCAGTATCATTCTTTTGCATGGCTGCTTGCGCGGGTTTTAAAGTGCTATCAATATACTGCTGCGCCGCATCCATGTATAAACCAGAGGTTAACGTTTCCACTTCACCTAAATCCGCAGCTTTAATCTTACTCATCGCTGCGCGCACTTCTGTTAGCTGCTCATCCATATAATCTTGGCTGTTCTGGAAAGCTTCTGCACTCATCATGGTTTGGGTGCGTTTCAAATCGACCATAATCGATAAAATATCCAAATTGATACTGCTCGCTGCCACACCCATTTCACGATCATTAAACGCCATATTCAAATCATCGTGCATAAGACCCAAGCCTTGCAGGGTGATAAACCACGATGCTGTCAATAAACTCGCTGTCAGCAACAAGGTTGCAGCTATTTTCTGCCAGATTTTCATGCGACTGATAAAATTCACTTTTTGCAGCAGTGTTTGTTTACCCAACACCACCTTACCAGCATTGATATCGGCATAGAGTTGGCCAGCGAATTCCACACTGGCACGATCCGGCTTGGTACGCACCGACACATAACCAGTGATTTCACCATCCTTGAAAGTCGGAGTCACATTGGCCTGAACCCAATAAAAGTCACCATTCTTACAACGGTTTTTGACAAAGCCGGTCCACGGCTCTCCTGTCCTGATGGTGTCCCACAACCACTGAAAGGCCGATG
>JAUZQK010000056.1 GCA_030951025.1 Mariprofundus sp.
AGGTACACCTGTATTGGGTCTGCCGGGAGCTGGGGGTATGGGTACCATCTCACCATTTGCACTGGAGCAGTCTAATGTGGATCTGGCGGCTGAGTTTGTGAAGCTGATTATTATTCAGCGTGGTTATGAAGCCAACTCGAAAACCATTCTGACAACCGATCAGATGCTCTCATCGTTAATGCAGATTAAACGATAAGTTTAGTTGTTGGTATCATAAAGCAGGCAGCAGGTTTTCCTTCTGCCTGCTTTTTTATGCGTGTCAATCAGCATCCCTCTTTCCAAGAGGAAAGAATCTGTGCGCTCTTTTATCTTTTGGAAAAGTTCACAAGATAGTATCTGAGTCTGGGTGTGCCAAAGGAGAGATAAGTCTTTTAACTTCATTCCCATGTGTGCCGGTGTTGCTACAAATATCGTGCAATTCTAAAACCAATATCATCGCGGCCTTGGGTTGCGCCTTCACGGTAGGAGGCACGCAGTTCGGTGATGCTGCCAGAGCGCCAGTTGGAGCCTTTTACCGTGTGCGTATTGCCGGATGTTGCGCCGAGCGGGTTTTGTTCGATGTTTTGTGCGTTGGGTGGAATTAGCCCATAGACATCGTGTACCCATTCACTGACATTGCCGGTTACATCATACAAACCCGACTTTTCAGCCGGATAACTGCCAACCGGCGCAATGCCGGCATAAGCATCGCTATAATTGGGCACATAGTGTGAGGTGCTGCCCTTGGCATATTCATCGGCGATATTGCCTGCATTGGCAGGGATGGTGGTGGCATCGCCCCAGCTGAATTTGCTTTGTTTGTTTTTACCGGCTTTTCTGGCCAGCCATTCCCATTCTGCTTCAGTTGGTAAACGGTAACCTCCGGAGGTGTTGTTGAATCCACGGTATTGGCCATGGCGGATATTGTAAAAGGGTTTGAGTTTTTCCCGTGCGCTGAGCCAATTGCAGTATTGCGCAGCCTCGATCCAGCTGATGGAGGTGATCGGTTCATTTTGCGCACCTGGAGTTTTTTTAAAGCGGGAAAACTGCGCTCGGCTGATTTCATATTTAGAAATATAAAAGGCGCGGGTTAGCTTGATGCTGCGTAAGAATTCATTGGCACGCTGGCCTTTTTCATAACGCGGTGCCCCCATCACAAAGCTGCTGTTATTGGGCTTGAATAGCTTTAATGCGATGCCGACTGTGTTGGTGAACTGCTGCGGCGCTTCATGCAGGCGGGCTTGTGATTCGGTGATGAGTGCAGCGCGAATGCGGCGGGTGGATTTGCTGCTGGGGGTGATGCTTGTTTTGAAGCTGCGGTAGCCGTTGCGGCGTAATTCGATGCGGTGTGTGAGAGCAGATAGTTTTAATAGCTGCGGTGTTTTCCCCATGTTTTTACCATCAACCAGAATGGTTGCGATGGGTTGCGAGCGCACATCGACCTTACCGATTTCAGCTTTAAGATGAAAACTTACTTGTTGCTCGGCTTCGGGTGCAAGCTTGATGTGCCGTTGTTGAGAGAAGTAACCGGCTTTGTGGTAACTCAGGATATTGTTCTCATGTGCTTTGATGGCGATTGGTTTGTTGCCGATTGGTTTGTTGCCTGAAATATCACTTGATGCGTTGCTCAAAGCAGTTTTCTTGCCATTGAGCAGCAACACACCACCTGCCGGTGTGAGATGGAGGCGCACATAAGCATTTTTGGGCGCTAAACGATAATCGCGTTCGATGAGCGGGGTGCTGTTGGTGATTTCAATGGTCTCGTGAATATTCTGAAAATCAGCATGGCGTATTTCAAGGCGGTACTGACCACCAGCTTTATCCAGCGATAACGGGCTGGTGCCGATGGCCTGATCGTTGATGAAGATAGTTGCACCGGCAGGTTTGGTGATGATATTGATGTGTCCGGCGACAGGCTGTAAATCAATATTTTGTTGCAAGGCTTTGCCCAGTTGCATGGTGATGCTGATGTTCTTTTTTTCGTAGTAGGGGTTATCAATGCCGATTTGATATTGGCCGGATAGCAGTTCTTGTTTGAGTTCAGATCGTTTAAATTCAGATCGCTTGAATTCAGTGGCGAGACTGTGCGGACTGGCATCAATCAACCAGCGTGTTTGATCCGATTCAGGGATTGTGCTGATCGCCAATAGCTGTGGCTGTTCGGATAGGGTGATGGCTAGTGTGCCGCCGGTTTCCGATGCCAGCAGTGTTTTGTGCAATGCTTTGAATCCGAAAGCAGAGACTTCAATAGTTGGGCTGCCATATAAGGCATAAGCTGTTTCAGCAACTGCAAAGCCGAGAGTATTGCTGACGTTTAATTGTGCGGTGGCGGCCGCCTGTTGGGGTTGTACTTTAATCAACGTGCCATTGGAGAATGTGATCAGCGCAACGATAAAAGCTGAGCAGATCATCAAAGCTGCAGCGATCCAGACATGTTGTCGGCGCTGGCGGACTCTGGCACGCTGTAATTCTGAGTGCATGGCTGTGTTGTTGTCGGGTAGGGTGTTAGATGCGTTCGTCACAGATGACCTCGATGGCAAACGATTTGGAACCGATAGGGATACGCACGTTTAGCAGTTTTGATTTGTAACCTTTGCGAATACCTTCAAAGCTATAAAAACCGGCTTTGAGCTGAATGGTGCGTGCCAGCGTGAGGCCAACTTTGCCAATGCCTTTGACCACAATATAAGTTTGATTGTCCGATGTGACAGTGACGGGGATGTTGATATTTACCGCTGCAATAAGTTTTTTTAAGCTGTTTGCTTTTTGCGTTAATGATGGGCTATTGGCTGAAAACACACGCGTTTCAAGCAGTGTTTGTTGTGCTGAGCTTGCGATATTTTTAGCCGAAAGGCGTTCTGGCTGTTTTAAATAAACATCGAGTGTTTCATGCAGGCTGACCAGTTTGTTGGAGAGCAGTAAACCATCGCGAATATTTTGATCATCCGGGTGACGTTGGCTGGCTGCGGCATAAATGCTGCGCGCCTTGCGCCAGTTGTCTTGTCGGATGGCAGTTTTGCCGCGTGCAATGGCGCTGTTTAAATCCTGATTGAGGGCCAGCTTATGGATGGACTGCTGCAATACACGCAGTTCTGACCGCTTGGGATCCAATGCCTTGGCTTGCTGATAATCGGATCGGGCAGCGCGCAGTTGTCGGTTGGCAACATGTTCCAAACCACGGGCAATGAGTGGGGTGAATTTATTTTCCTTGATGCGTTTGGCCAGCTCCACCTGACGCTGTTGAAGCTCAAGGCGCTGTGGAGCCAACTTGAAAGCGGCGCTTATGGCTGCATATTCTTTGTCCAGGTTGTTTTCGGTGCGGGCGACCGCCGCTTTGTTTAACAGGGCAATGATCTTGGGCAGGGCATCGATTTGCTGGGCGAGTTGTAAGGTGGCCGGATCGCCGGGTTTTAGCTGCAAGGCTTTATCGATATGCAACTTGGCCTGCTTATAATGGTCAGCTTGCAGGGCTTCTTTGGCCATACGAAATTCAGCTGAAAAGAGTACCGCATGTTGCTCTAAAACCTGTTTGGCGGTGTGTTCCAATTGGCTGAGTTGTTGCATTGCGTTTGTATAATCGCTGACGGCGAATGCTGCGGTGGCATGATCCTTCAAGCTTTTGATCGCCAGATCTTGTTGGGCGTTCCAGGCGCTGAGATTGGCATCAAGCAGTGCTGGTGCTGTTTCGGCTTCGTACAGGCCTAGTCTGGTTTTGAATTGTTCGCGCCATTGTTCATTTGTTTGTTTATCCGATTGTTTGGCTAATTGTTCGGTTGATTGTTGTGCGCTTGATGGCATATTCGGCAGAGGGGTTTTACTCGCAGAAAGTGTTGCGGTGGCTGTGTTTTCGTTACCATTGTTGTTGCTCAAGTATGTCATCAGCAGGATAGAGCTTATGGTGATGATGGCCGCAAGCCCCAGCATCACAAACAAACGTTTGCGATGTGTTGTATTGGCCTGACTGGCCTGGCGTAGTTTTTCCTCTAACATGGAAGAAGCCGAATGATTGTTTGTCGGAAGTTAGAATAGTTCAAATAAGAATCGCCCAAATAAGAACCGTCCAAAATCAGAGCTGCACATCGGGTGTGGCTTCTTGCTCATAAATCTGTTTGAGGAACTTGCGCCATTGAGCGAATTGTTCTTTGGCACTGCCGGTAAGTTTGAGTGTGGTTTTTTCAAACTCGACTACCTGTGGTGCCATTTCACTATCAATTGACTGGCCGAGCTCTGCCAGTGCTTCGCGGTGAAATTTGGCCTCCTGACTGGTTTGAAAGCTTTTTTCGATGAACTTTGCGCCGAGCATGCCACCCACGACAGCACCTGTTGTACCAGCAGTGTAACCACTATTGCTATTGGAATTGGAGCCAGCCACACCGGATAAAATAGCCAGACCAATCAACGCAACACCGGCCAGTGCATTGCCGACCATTTCACGGTTGGCCTGTTTTTTGGCTGCTAGCTCGGTGAAACTCTGCTTTTGCCAGATATTATAGCTGTCATCCATTTTCTGATTGAACTGTTCATAATGCGGCTGCATCTGATCGGTAAACAATTGATCTCTAACCCGGATAGCCTGCACCCGTTTGAGCATCAAATCATTATCATCCGGATAGCTGATCAGCGTTGTGATGCCCTGTTTGACTTGCATGTGTTGGGCAAAGGCCTGTTCTGAAAAGTTGGCACCAAAACGTAGATTGGTCAGCGATTGCAAGCGGCTCAAATCTTTAGCAGCATGATAATCGAGCTCTTTCACCAGCCGCTCGGCAGCCTTTTTGAAGACTGGGTCATAAGGGTCTTTGCCCTTGTTTCTCACATTGCTGTAAAAGGATTTTTTGACTTCATGTTCAAATGATTTGTCGAACCAGCGTTTGCCGCTGATGTCATAAGCCTTGATATCAATGGCAACCGTCTCACCATCGGATTCTTTGATCTTGCCCATAATATAGAGATCGCCCGTTGCCGTTGCATCGGGCATGACACGGACAGCGCCAAAAGCACCGGTTTTTTCCAGAGCCAATTTCATTTTATAAGCGAAACGCGATGCTTCAGCCCGGCGCAGTTCAGGCCAGATGCCGGCCTCTTCATACTTATCAGGGTCTTTGGGCAGGCCCGGATCAAATACCGGTACAATGATATCGAGCTTGGGTTTCTCGACTCCAGGGGCTTCTTTAACTTTCGATTTAAAGTAGGAGGAAGAACCCGAAGGGCCGACAGAAAAACCTGATGAGCCACTGCCGCTTGCGCAGCTGGATAAAAGCAAGGCGCAGCTGATGCTGATCGCAAGTGATTTTTTGAGCCAGATGATGCTTTTCAAGGTGTTCGCTCCTAGGGCTGTTTAAGCGGTAACGATTTGTATTTTCGGTATTCATTCCACAATTGCGCTTTAATTGCAGGATCGGTTTCACTCATGGCAGCCTGTCTGATTTGCGCTTCAAGAATACTGTCATTATCAACCGGTGGAATGTCACCCGGCACCCGACCACTGCCTTTGATACGTTTATTGGCCTGTTGATTCATCACACCAGCCTGTTCATCTGTTGCGTCAGTAATTTGAGATGCTGCTTTATCGCTTTTGCCTGAGCCTGCATTGGTATCACTGCCATCATCGTTTGTCATTGTTTGCTCGGCAGGGGTTTCGCTGCCGGTCATGCTTGTGCTGGCGGTTGAAGTGCCAGATGCAGCGCCTTTACCACTGCTGCCACTGCCATCATCAGCGTTGCTATTTTCCGCACCAGCCTGACCACCCGCAGCGCCACCGCCGGCAGCCGTATTCTTTTGCATGTTTTGGCAGCCTTCGTATTTGTTTAATGAGCGTAACAAGGCTTGATCCATCAGCTCGATTCTTTCCTGCTGGGTGAGGTTGGCACGGTTTTCATAATCAACCGAAATCTGGCTGCAGTCGTTGCTAAAGCTGTGTTGTGGCTGGGCAGTTGCGTTTCCAGCATGAAATAGCAGCAGGAAAAGAGCCATCAGCATGGTGTGTGTTGGTGTCATACTTTGTGAACGTATACACGGAATATGAAATTTTTATGAACCATCATTAGCCCTACACGTATGATTGAATTGGAAGACAAAACCTATACAGGCTCAAGATAAAAACCAGTTTCGTAAAATATGCACAAGCTTGCGCATGCTGTCATGCGGTTGTCATGTGGATGTCACAGGGCTGTCACTGTGATTACGTACCTTGCTTGCCATGCGTTTGTTTTAATTTTGTATCGCAGCGTTTTTGGGGCTGCTCGTCAGAAACTGATCAGCAGACCTTTCATGGAGAAAAAATGAATATCTTACGACAATGGCTATCAAGCCTTGCACTGCGCAATAAATTGTTATTGCTGCTCTTTTTGCCGATGTTGATGTTAATGACCTTGAGTGTGAATTTATTGCATGAGGAATATGATGATTATCAAAAGTTGGAGGGCATTGCGCTGGGCAATGATTTCTTTGTATTGACCGGCAGTTTGTTGAATTCGTTACAGAAGGAGCGCGGTCTGTCGGCAGGGTTTCTGGCCAGCCTCGGTAC
>JAUZQK010000057.1 GCA_030951025.1 Mariprofundus sp.
ATTCTCAAAATCATGCTGTTTTTGACTCACTTCCCCACCTGCTCGCTACGATCACCCTAAGTCCGACAGACTCCTAGGGAACCGCTTTCCTATTGAGTTCATGCTACAATATCCCGGCTGAAAATATCTGTGTCGAGCAGGAAATCAAACGTAGCCGTTTCATTACCGATATCGCTCAGGTTGAAAACAAAGCCGCAGCTCTGACTTTTATTCAGAAAATTCAACAACGCGAGCCTGATGCCCGCCACCATTGCTGGGCTTATATTGCCGGTCACCCTGTCGAATCGATTCAGCGCGGTAGCTCCGATGCCGGTGAACCTCAGGGCACTGCAGGAAAACCCATGCTCAATGTATTGCAGCATAAAAATATCGGCGAGATTGTGGTGGTGGTCAGCCGCTATTTTGGTGGCATCAAACTCGGGGCAGGCGGTTTGGTTCGCGCCTATTCAAGCTCCGTTCAACAGGCCATCGATGCCTTACCCCTATGCCAGCGCATCATCACCATCCCCGCCGTTTTGCACACTCCCTTCGCACTGGAAAACAATATGCGCCATTTGCTTGAAAGCCTGTCCATCAGCATAAAAAACAGCGATTATCTGGATCATGTACAACTGCATATCGACATCGAACAAGGCACGGAATCGGCTTTGAAAGCCACCATTCGCAATAAAAGCAATGGCAAAGCCTCATTAAAGTATGCCATGGCACAAAAAGGCTCACTTATTGCTAAGTGAGCCTTTTTTGTTTTTATCACAACGACTGAAGTAAAACCTCAGCCGCGCACCCATTTCACAATCAACCAGCCTATTGCTAGCGCAACCAGGCCGGATAGACGAATTACCTGTGGTGGTATCTCCGGCAACTTGCGCATGGCATCAATCATGGCTGTCGGAAACAGCGCATAAATCGCTCCTTCCAGCACCATCACCAAACCAACCGCAGCAAACAAATCATCCATGATTGTCGGTTCTATCGTTCAGCCTTACTTGCGGGACTGCTGAAAGTAGTTGAAGAATTCAGAGTCCGGAGTGATCACCAAACGCGTATCGCTATCAATCGACTTGCGATACGCTTCCAGCGAACGTGTAAAGGCATAGAAGTTGGCATCTTTATTGTACGCCTTGGCATAAATCGCAGTCGATGTCGCATCGGCTTTACCACGAATGATTTCAGATTTTTTGTACGCTTCCGCTAATAAGGTCTTCCTAACCTTTTCTGCTTCAGCACGAATTTCTTTGGCTGCTTCTTCACCTTCAGAACGATATTCCTTGGCAATACGACCACGTTCAGCCTTCATACGTTGAAACACAGCTTTCGAGTTTTCCGGTGGCAAGTCAGCCCGTTTGATGCGCACATCAACCACGCTAATACCATAATCCTGCACACCGGCATCAGCGCGTTCCTTGATTGATTTCATCAAGGCCGAACGCAAATCGGCATTTTCACCACCGGATACGATCTCATGCAAGGTATGCTGCCCCAGGACTTCACGCACTTTACCACGCACCACATCGTCCATACGCGCGACAACACCAGTCTGCGTACGCGCCACCTGATATACTTTCAACGGATCGGTGATACGCCAGCGTGTGTAGCTATCCACAATGATCGATTTCTTATCTTTGGTGATCACTTCATTTGGTGGCGCATCACTTTCCAGCAAACGCCGATCAAAGGTTACAATCGACTGCCATGGCGGCTTAAAATGTAGACCAGCAGTTTGAACTACAGCCTTCGGATTACCGAACTGCAACACCAACGCCTGCTCACGCTGATCCACTACATATGTACTCATACTAAGCACGACTGCAACCGCGCCCAAAAGGATAGCCATCATCGTTAATTTTGGACTCATTTCTGCACCTCTACCTTACCGCTAGCTCGATTGAGTGGTAAATACGGCAACACTTTATCCGCCACTGCCCCATCAACAATGATTTTATCGGCCTTGCTCATCACTTCTTCCATGGTACTCATATACAAACGCTTGCGTGTTACTTCAGGAGCCAGTTTGTATGCTGCCAACAGTGACTCAAAACGATCTGCTTCACCCTCGGCGCGAGAAACCACTTGCTTACCATACGCTTCAGCATCAAGCACCATCTTCTTGGCTTCACCACGTGATTTCGGAATAATATCATTGGCGTAAGCCTGCGCTTCATTCTTGGCACGTTCCTTATCTTCGCGGGCCGATGCCACATCCTTGAATTCTCGAATCACCTGCTCAGGCGGCTGTACATCTTGCAATTTCACCGTGCTGATCGAAATACCCGCTTTGTATGAATCGAGAATTTTCTGAATCAGCTGCTCTGTTTCAATTTCCACTTCGGCTTTTTTGGTGGTCAGCGCATCATCAATCAGGGTGCGCCCCATAATTTCACGAATGGCAGATTCCGCCGCATCACGTACAGTTTTGGTGCCGTGGTCGATATTAAACAAAAAGTCTTCAGCGCTTTTGATTTTGTATTGCACAATAAACGAGATATCGACAATATTCTCATCCTTGGTCAGCATTAATGATTCATTGGTACGTTTGCGAATCGTGCCATCACCGAATTGGCGAAAGCCCAGCTCCAGACGCTGTACGCTGGTCACCGGCAACTTTTCTACCTTATCGACCGGATACGGAATTGCCCAGTTCAGACCTGGCCCCTGCGTCGATGTATGTTTACCAAAACGCAACACCACCGCCTCTTCATCGGCCGCCACCATATAAAATCCGGATGCAGCCCAAACCACAAAGAAACCAGCCAACAAGACGGTAACCATGTTTTTATTGATATTAAATTCTCCGCCGGAATTGGAACCGTTGTTGCCGCCACCACCAAAAAAACCACCAAAGCGCTCTTGCAGACGACGAATCACTTCATCGAGATCAGGTGGTGTCTGGTTGTTACCACCGCCACCTTGTTTACCCCAAGGGTTCTGATTATTGCCGTTACTACCTTCCCCATAGTTTTT
>JAUZQK010000058.1 GCA_030951025.1 Mariprofundus sp.
TTCAATCACCGCCACCACTTCTTTATTGGCACGGGCTGCGCGCACCAGCGCATCAACAATAGGCGAATCCGGCACCACCCGGTACATGGTTTGTTTAATCACCAGCACATCGGGATCTGCCGCAGCCTGCTTGATCAATTCCACCACCGGAGCAAAGCTTTGGTAGGGGTGATGCAGCAACACATCACCTTCTCGAATAATATTGAACATATTATGCTCTTCAACTTTCAAACGCGCTGGAATGCCCGGCTCAAATGGTGGAAACTTCAAATCGGCACGATCCACCTCATCATAGACCGCCGCCATACGATACAGGTTCACCGGCCCATCAACCTGGTACAGATCAGACTTTTGCAACTTAAACTGCTGCAATAAAAAAGTATACAGCTTCTCCGGACATTTATTCGACACTTCCAAACGCACGGGCACACCGAAACGGCGCTCCAGCAATTCACCTGCAATCGCTTTCTTTAAGTCGACCACTTCTTCTTCATCCACAATCAATTCACTGTTGCGCGAAACGCGAAACTGATTACAGGACTTGGCTTGCATGCCGGGGAAAAAGTCACCCACATGAGCATGAATAATCGAAGATAAAAACACAAAACAATGTTCAGAGCCGCTAATTTCAAGTGGCAGCTTAATCAAGCGTGACAATGACCGTGGTGCCTGGACAATGGCATATTCCGCCTCGCGACCAAACGCATCTTTGCCTTCGAGCGCAACAATGAAATTAAGAATTTTATTCAATACGCGTGGAAATGGATGCGACATATCCAGTCCGATCGGTGTTAACACAGGCAACAAATCACGTTTGAAAAACTTTTGTATCCAATCTGATTGGGCTTCCGTCCAATCCGCCCGCCGCAAAAATCGAATGCCTTCCTGCCTCATAGCTGGCAGCAGGCTTTCATTCAATAAACGATATTGATCTGCCACCAACACATCCACACGTTCACGTACACGTAGCAAAATTTCTCCCGCTGTCAGCCCATCGGCAGCCGTATGCAAAGAGCCCAAGGCCATCCTATGCTTTTGCACCGCCACCCGCACCTCAAAGAACTCATCCATATTGCTACTGCTGATGCACAGAAAGCGTAATCGTTCCAACAACGGAACCGACTCATCACAGGCCATTTCAAATACCCTACGATTAAATTCAAGCATGCTTAAATCACGATTCAAATACAAATCCTGATGATCAAGCGGTAGTACTTGCTCTTCTGCTGCGGCTGTTTCCTGTGGCACGTTATTCTCCTGTCCCAATATCGTCGTAATGAATTGAAGGCTGGGCACCCTAGCAGAGGCTGACTATCAACGCAGGTGTCACGTCTGTGTCACGCGGCTGTCACACATTTATGCCGACAACCAGACAATCAAACCGACAAACCGAAATAGATAAACCACCAGCATCAATGCAAGCGATGAATACCCTCAGATAACGTAAATTTAGCTGCATCCATCGGGTTCAAGCGCACCACGATAGTCATCACCTGCTCATCATGGCTTTTACTTAATACCGCACCATGCTGATAACAAAAAGCCAGCGCCTTGCCATCAGAGAGCTCCAGTTTGAGATGCAGCTCATGCATATCCTGACAGACAAACTCCATCAGCAGAGCCAGCAACTCATCCATGCCTTCGCCGGTCAGGGCTGAAATCGCCACCCGACTACCACCAATGCTTTCAGCCCGATAACTCTGCAGTTCAGGTGCCATATCTTTTTTATTCAGCACTTCCACAATCGGTGGCGCAAAATCACCCACCAGCCCCAGTTGCTCGAGTGTTTCATGTACCACCTTGGCTTGCTCTGCTTTCATCGGATCGGATGCATCACGCACATGCAAAATCAAATCAGCTTCAATCACTTCTTCCAGTGTCGCTTTAAAAGCATTAACCAACTCATGCGGCAATTCCTGCACAAAACCCACTGTATCGGAGAGCATCAAACGTAAACTGTCTCCAATTTCTAGCAGACGCAGGGTTGGATCGAGGGTGGCAAACAACTGGTCGGCAACATACACGCCAGAGTTCGTCAAACGATTAAATAAAGTCGATTTACCAGCATTGGTATAACCCACCAGAGCCACGGTCGGCATATCTTTCTTTTGTCGTCCGGCACGCTGGGTGGCTCGCATGCGTTTAATTTTTTCCAGATCTTTTTCGAGGCAAATGATTTTATCGCGAATCATACGTCGATCCAACTCAATCTGACGTTCGCCCGGCCCGCCCATCAGGCCGACACCACCACGCTGCCGCTCCAAATGCGTCCAACTGCGCACCAACCGCCCCATTTGATAATTAAGGCTAGCCAACTCCACCTGTAAAATACCTTCACGTGTGCGCGCCCGCGATGCAAAAATCTCCAGAATCAAACCGGTACGATCCACCACCTTGGCCGCCAAGGCATCTTCCAGCTTACCCTGCTGTACCGGTGTGAGCGGATGATCAACAAAGACCACCTTGGCTTCATGCGCTTCAACCAGCTGGCGCACATCTTCAACCTTGCCCGAACCAAACAGGGTGGCGGACACAATCTTGCGCACATTGATACGCACCGACTCCACCAATTCGCAACCGCTGGATTCCACCAACAGATCAAATTCCTCCGCCCGCGCATTCCAGGCATACGCACCCAGTTGTTTGGTCGGAAATTCAGGATGGACACTGATGGCAATATCCTTCTCAAGCGCTACATCGTATGTCTCAGCCATGTATTATTTTCTCCAGTTTACTATTTTTTTATTGCAAGGATGCGCGAAATCTCACCGAGCAAATTGCAATCAAGTTTTTTTGAATAACAACGCGCCAAAACACCCTTGGAAGTGCTGCTTTAGCTGCCCCGCATTTCGCACCTGGTTTGGCGCGGCTAAAACCGCACTTCCGAACATGGGTTCATAACTACTTGGTTTCGTTATTCTCATTCGGGCAGTTGCAAAGCGGCTTGCATCACTATTCAACCCCTCTAGCTATCTCACTGTGCAGGCAGATTAACCAATTTCGGATTTATAACAAATTACCCTTGATTTCGGGCTGAATAATTTTATACCCCATGGCATGATATCCACGCTGACGTTTTGCCCACATGCGGGCAAGCTGTGGTTGATCAGCCTCCACATAATCATAAATACGCACATCCTGCTTATCCGCATGATCTCTATGCAATCGACCAGCATATTGCTGCAATGTCCCCTTCCATGAAATGGGCATGGCCAAGACAAGGGTATCAAGAGGCGGATGATCAAAACCTTCGCCAATCAATCGTCCAGTCGCCAATAATACATGCGGCGTGGTAGCTTCCAATGATTCAAGTTCTGAAAAAATTAAGGCGCGTTGTTTTTTTGGTATGCGGCCATGCAAGACAAAACAGCGCTCGACTTCATCCCCCAGCCCTTCACGCAAACGCGCAAGGTGATCGGTACGTTCAGTCAAAACCAACACCTTTCGCCCCTCCCGATAGGCATTCAATATGTCACAAGATATTTTCCTGTTTCGCTTTGCATCCATAGTAAGTATCCGAAATACAGTTTGAATAGGTGAGTCCTGCGGAATGTCTGGCGCTGTCAGATATTGCGGCCACACCTCCAGTTGCGATGGCCCGACTTCAGACTTGGTAGCAGTATGGCGTATCGGCCCGCATTGCATGTGAATAATAGGCTGATGACCATCCCTCCTGATTGGCGTGGCGGTCAAGCCAAGCACATAACGCGCTTTGGCCTGTTTCAGCACTGTTTCAAAGGAAAATGCCGAGATGTGATGACATTCATCAACAATAATTTGGCCGTAACCATCCAGCCATTCGGCGAGGTTCTCCTTGCGAATAAGCGACTGCATGACAGCAATATCAATGTTTCCTGAAGGCTTCTTTTTGCCTCCGCCAATCGCACCCAATCCGTCCTTGGGAAGATCAAGAAAACCGGTCAGTCGTTCATGCCATTGCCTAAGCAGCTCCGCACGATGCACCAGTACCAGCGTACTGATTTTACGGCGCGCAATCATGGCTGCGGCAACGATAGTTTTTCCGAATGCAGTGGGCGCAGAAAGAACACCGGTTTCATGTTTGAACAACGATCTCACTGCCGCCTTTTGATCCTTCCGCAGCTTACCCAAAAACTTGGCAGAGACCTTATGGCCTGAAACGCGCTCGTCCTGAATGTCTGGATGAATACTGTTTTGCTCCAGTAAAGAAAGCACATCATCTAGGCATCCTCTTGGTAACCCGAGATACTGCGAAAAGTTTTCGGCGCAACCAATGATGCGAGGTTTATTCCACACCGGCATACGCATGGCCTGCGCCTTATAAAATTCCGGATTCTGGAAGGCCGCCAGACGAATCAGCCGGTTACTCAACGGCTGCGGCAGGTCTGCTTTGGCAATAAATATCTGATTGGCCAACACAAGCGTCAGCGAATCAGGCAAGTCGCAAGGTAGCGCAGCAGCCATCGTTGATGAGCGTTGCCATGGCTTTTTATGCTCATCATCTTCCGTATTCAAATCGAAGGCGACATCCAATGGATGCCTGCCCCCGCTACTACGCAAGATGGCTTTGTCCAAATCAGGCCGGGACATGGGTTGAATGGATGCCAGAAAAGCCCATTGATCAGGATAGGGTTCAAATGACGCATCCACAAATACGCTACATCCATGCTCACGCGGCAGTTTTTGCAAGGGAAGCGCGATCAGGTTTCAAAAACCGCCTTTGGGCATGGTATCCTGATTGGGAAACAGTCTGTCGTAACTGGCCAGAGACAGTTGGCGCGTTCGCTCGCATGTATGGCTGATCAATGCCGCTCCAAGCAGCCGGGCTTCACGGGCAGGAACAGGGGCTGTGAAAAACATCCAGATGTGTGCGCCATTACCTGAACGGGATATTTCCAGCCTAGCGGGAATATCCAGTTCGCAGCACGACTGCATGAATGCGCCCGCATCCTCGCGCCAGTCCTGTTTATCAAAATCAACGGCAAGAAAACAGCAATGATCATCATGCATTAAGGGATAAATGCCGATAGTCTGTTTGCCGGATAGATGGTTAAAAATCACATCATCGGT
>JAUZQK010000059.1 GCA_030951025.1 Mariprofundus sp.
CAGGTACAGGGGACGTTGTTGGTCCAGCTTCGGCAGTAGATTCCAACTTCGCAGCATTTTCCTCCACACCGAACTGGTGGATATCTGTCAGGCGATTATAGAAGCTACCCTTGTCCCAGAAACCATCTTCGGAACAACCGATACAGCCATGACCGGCTTGAATCGGAAAGGATGTGCCTTCATTCCAGCGAATCGTGGAGCAGGCATTATAGGTGGTTGGACCTTTACAGCCGACCTTATACAAGCAATAACCCTTGCGAGCGTATTCATCATCACACTCTTCAACGAATTGACCTGCATCAAAGTGAGGACGGCGATAACATTTATCATGGATACGCTGACTGTAAAACATTAATGGGCGACCCTGTCGATCCAGCGAAGGCATCTTGTCGAATGTCAGCATATAGGTAATGACAGCTGTCATCACTTCGGCAATTGGAGGACAACCGGGCACCTTAATAATCGGCTTATTGGGCATGCCCGGCGCTTTATGAATTGGCACAGCCTTGGTTGGGTTTGGACTGGCAGCCTGCACACAACCCCATGATGCACATGAGCCCCATGAGATAATCGCCTTGCAGTGGTTGGCAACGTGAATCAATTGCTCCAGATACGGCTTGCCAGCGACGATCATGGACATACCATCCTGATTGAGTGGCGGATTACCTTCACAGGCCAGGATGAAGTTACCATCATATTTTTTAATCGTTTCTTCGATGATTTCTTCTGCCTGTTTCCCCGCAGCAGCCATGATCAAATCATCATAATCCAAAGATATCATGGAAAGGATGACATCCTTAGCCAGCGGATGCGCTGAACGAATAAATGATTCTGAACAACAGGTGCACTCCAAACCATGCAACCAGACCACCGGAATTCTCGGCTTGGTTTCCATAGCATGGGCAATCTGCGATGCAAATACTGGGCTTAAACCCAGTGATGCTGCTGTTAAACTGCAATACTTGAGGAAGCTACGGCGTGTAATTCCCTGCCGACGCATTACTTCATAAAAAGTTTCTACTTTTGACATAGCTGCTCCTAATTAAACTGGTTACGAGGAATTACCACGAATGGTTATAAGGTGCTTCCCCCCCGTCACAGCTATAAGAGCAATCGTTATGCCAAAGCATTAAATCCTTTATTATCAATAAGTTATTATTTATTAATGTTGTTTTAATGCCAGGTGTATTTACCACTTTGATTGCAAGTGATTACTGAGTTTCCACCCCAGTGCAGCCTGAGACTAACGTCAAAGTAGCAATAGCTTGATAGCATTACAGGTGTGATTCACTGGCATGATGGTTGCGCTAACAACACAAGCAAATCAGCCAAACAAGGAGTGCTAATATGTATAAAATTCAACATAGTTTACAAATGATTATCGGATCATCCATCATTGGACTGCTGCTTGTTTTTATAGAGATTCTTTGATTAACAGGCAGTTAAGGGGATCAGGGCATCGGGTTTATTCTTTGCCCTTGAATCCCTTTTTTAAGCAGCAGCAGCCTTTAACAGCCTAAGTATACCATCTCTCTTTTAGGCTGCTTGGTAACCACATCACCCATAAGAGTGGAAACATTGATTTCAATTTAGAGAATTCACAGACTTATAACTTATGTTCCACAGGCGATTGTTTTCATTCTCGACTCATAAAATCCTGATATTTATATCGACATCGCCCTGTTGCATCAATGCAAAGCAAAAGACCGCACGGAGTCGATCAGTTTTTTCTTAAACAACAACGCTTATATTTTTTCCCACTGCCGCAGATACAAGGGGCATTACGGCCAATTTTTTTCTCGTAATGCACAACCGTATTAGAACGCCATCCCATGGGTGTAATGCGTTCTCCGGGAATTACTTCTTTATCCACAATAGGCACGTCCAGCGCGGCATAATCCTCGCCCTTTTGTAGCGTCTTTCGATCTGGATACAACCACCATGCAAGCTCTTGACCTGGTGATTTGATCACCCCTCCTACAAGCGGTTCTTTCTGTTCACCTACTTGAGGGAAGGGTTCTTTCAGGCATAACGCCAACGATGCATGCGTAAGCACTACCGGCTCAATGAGCTTGTCATCGATTGCCTTGCTTAATGATTCGTTCAGCTCTGCCGGATGAATATCATAAGCAATCAAGGCGATCGCATCCCACACATAACCCGGATGCCGCTCCAGCTTGTTTTGCATCAGCTGCTGCAAATAAGCAATAACCTCAGAGCGGAGCAGTAAACCCTCTTTCCACAGTACCATCAAACTATCCAGCGCCCCGGAACGAATCCAGGGATTTAATCTGGAGTTTTCTACGACCTTTTTAATAGGTTCCAGATCACCATCATACACCGATGCTAAAATACGCCCCAGTGCCTCACTAAACACTTCACCGGTAAGCCCCAATACCTGATTGCCCGGATGGGAAACTAGCTGAATGAGCAGCGGGTAGGCATCTTTGTTGCGGAAATACGCAAGCATGAAAATACTCACCACATGACGGATATACGTCTCACCTTTTTTCTGAATCACTTCAGGGCTAGCGGCAAAAGTCCTTAGCTCTTGCAGCAAGAGTGGAAGCATGGCCTCTTTTTGAGCCTCCATCAGATCGAAATCTTCCTGGCTCGGTGGCGATGAAATCAAAGCCATGCCATCAAACAAGCCCTGTGCAGAATGTGGTTTTTTCATCTATTCAACCGATAGAGAGACATCATGCCTCTCATACGTGTAGCGCGACAACGCCACGCCTATTTCATAAAGCAGCAGCATTG
>JAUZQK010000006.1 GCA_030951025.1 Mariprofundus sp.
AAACGATCCAAATCGCGCTGATCGTGAGTGGGGTGGGGTAGTTTGCTCAACCATAGATCAACTGTACGTAAACTCTTCTCAGTTAACAGTGCTTTTTTTTGTGTCATCAACTGTTGGCGTAGATGGGGATCTTGCTTCTCACGGATGAGGCGATCCAGAAAAACCAGCGCAGTATCCAGCCCAGCTTGTGCTGTTTGTATTTTTGCTGCAATCGAGGCAATGATCGGTGGAGCAGCATGAATGGATGCTGCCAAACTCAAGTAATGGGCAGCGGTGCTTAAATCATGTTCAAACCAATAGGCATTAAAACCACGGTAATAAGGCCAGCGCCAGTCATCCGGAAAGCGGTGAATAGCTTGCTGTACGATATCTTTGCTGAGATCGGTGTTGCCCGTACCCCAGGGCAAGGTGCTGGCGGCCATATAATAAGCATGTTCGGCATAAGGGTTGAGCGCAATCACAGCATGCAGTTTTTGAGTTAACAAGGTGTAATCCACGTTGTCTTGATGTTCACCGAAATAACTGACGGTCTGCATCCATAAAAAATTCGACCAGAAGTATGAATAGCCCAAGGTCGCGACTTTGAGAATACTGATGGGCAGTGGTGCTGTTGGCGCTTGAGCATTTTGGCTATTGCTGGAAACAAGCATGGTGTTTGACAACAGTGTTAGGCCAAATACAAATATTGCGATTGAATATGTTTTGTATTTAGTTATTGAGGTCAATGCTCTCTCCCTGTTGATGTCTTGCGGCAGTATGGCGAGCCAATGGGCTGCGCTGAAAGAGAGCAGGATAGGCTAGCCTATAGGTGTTGATCAAGCGCTGTTCGCTCAAAACATCATCCTTTAAATGCGCGATTAAGATGAGGTAACGCAGAGAGAGGCTACTTTGATGTAAAAACCAGAAGCGGTAGGCAAAGTTTTCACTGCCAATCAATATGCCTGGTTTTGCATGTTCGGCCAGCAAACTGCTGAAATACAGTTGCAGGGCTGGCCGGGCTGACCATGGTGATGTGATAGCTTCTGATGCGCCTGCAATAAAGGCTTCGGATTTTACCGGTAGATTGATGACGCGTTCGATGGCTAATTCTTTGTTGATGAATAACTGCCATTGATAGAACATGAACACAGCAGGCAGAAGCAGTAAAAGTAAGTATTGGGCTTTATGTTGTGCTGTTGTGGATTGCTTTGAGCAGGTTTGACGTTGTGAGACTGGAAAAAGTGCTGCGGCATAGAGTGCGAACAATGCCAGGAAAAAACCCTGCATCATCGAAATACTGACCATACCGTGCATGAGCATCAGTGTTGCCCCGAAGGCTGCTTGCGCCGAACCGGATGTTAGTTCTGTTTTATAGATGAACAATATGCGCCATGCCCGATAAAAAACGCCAATGACAAGGCCTGTGATGGCCAATCCTCCAAAGATTCCCCATTCACAGAAAAATTGCAGCACGAGATTATGTGCCCAGGCGTGGCCTCCGCTGAAACCATCTGCTATAGAGGACCATTCCGGATGCGCCGCTAATGTGGCGATTTGGCCTTCAGTGCCATACGAAATGAGATTGCCTGCGCCGATGCCAAACCAGGGCTGCTCGATGAACAAACGCCACACCATATCCCAGATAAATAGCCGCGCTTGAGTGCCGGACGATTCAAAACGCTGTAGTAGATTATGATCGTAACCCGGCATGTGTTGGGCAAAGCTGAGCCAGTATTCAGACAGGCCAAATGCCAGCGCAATCACGACCAGCAATTTGATACTCGCAACCTTGCGCTGTTGGCATAAAAACAGCAGCGCCAGCACTCCAATCAGCAATACCAGAGCACTGCTGCGACTACTGGTGGCGAATACACCGGCGCAGGGTAGCAGCGATGCCAGTAACCAGGGAATGTAACGCTCGGTGGATATAGCGCGCGCCCATAGGCCGATGCAGATGATGCTGAGAAACAGGGATTGCATATTGGCTTGCATAAACACGCCACCGAAGCGGGCTCCTTGTCCTGTCCAGATCGGGAATAGACTGGCTACAAAATCTGGCTGTGGTACAAATGTTACGAGCGTGGCAAATAGAGCATAGGCATTGCCCATGATCGCCAGCAAGATGAACCAGGATTGTTTTTCCAATAGCTCTGCGGCGTAGCCCTGTGCCATGCGAAAAACCAGCCATGCGGAGCTGATATACATGGCCATTTGCACGGCTTTCCAGGGATTGCGCAGATCCAGCCATAACAGTTGAATCAGAATGGGCAAAAGTAGCAGAATGAGAAAAACCCATGCCATGCGTTGGGTCTGTTGGTGTTCAGGGTGTTGCCATGCCATGAATGCTGCAGCAGTTAAAGCACAGGCAAAAGCAAGCAGATCCATGGCGATATAGGAATCCATGATATCCGGCCAAAGAAAGGGAGATAGAAAAAAGACAGACCAAGCAGCAATGATGATCTTGTTATGTATTGCTGCGCAGGGTGCCATTAGCAGCCGATGGAGTAACTACCTGTGTTTTTGGTGCTTGTGGTGAGGCTGGAGGATTGAGAATTTGAATAAGTCTTGTCGCCAATTAAGCTTTCGGTTTGAGCTGTAAAGTTGGTGGATGAAGCATTGCTGACTTTTGCACATACATTGGTGGAAAGGCGAATGCCGGGTAAGCTGGGCAATGAAGCTTGGTAGCCAGCGATGACGCTAAGGTTCACGTAGACTTGATTGCTGGTGTAATACAATTCTTCAGCCGACATGATGTTGTTTAAATCTGCAGTTGCAGCGGAATTGGCGGAATTGGTACGGTATGATGCAAATTGAGGAATCGCGATGGCTGCCAGAATGCCAATGATGGCAACCACGATTAACACTTCAATTAAGGTGAAGCCTGTTTCTTTTTGTTTGTCAGACACGTGTTTAGTCCTCTGGGTATATAAAAAAGAAGAAGAGTCTGAGTGCCAGACTCTTCTATTATTTAAGTTAAAGAGCATTTCCTGCGGTCGCAGTAACGCTAGTAATTCCTGCAGATGCTTT
>JAUZQK010000060.1 GCA_030951025.1 Mariprofundus sp.
TCCCAACATAGTACTTCATATTCTGCCATGTCTCTAACAACATAAGCGACAACTCATTCGCCAGATTTAATGACTGCGCGAACACTTCAGCATCATCCATATACTCATGCACTAATTTATTTCGTAATGCCCTCGCCTCCAGCCACAGTTGGGCGGAAGCAATCCATTCCAAACGTTCAGCACGATTCAGGTTATCAATAAAGGCTCCTGGCCTCTCCCCCTTCCAAATCAACAGAGCTGGCAGCAATTTATCCCCCATCATATCCTGAAAACGATTAAACTTGGATGCAAAAGATTCAAGCAAATCTTCGCGTTCAGGCACTTCACTCACCGATAGTATCCAAGCTGCATCCACTTTTTGCTGCTCAAACAAACGTACTCGATTACGATTTAAGCTTGCTTCAGCCTTGCCTAATAACTCCATGATTTGAAGCAATCTACGATATTGATCTTGCCGCTCCATTTCTACACTCACATTTCCCTCGCTTCATCCATCTTTCCCTCACCTCTGACTGCAACAAAACAACTGGATTAGGCTGGCATCCTATGCTTTATTTGACATAGGACAAAGGCCTGAACCAGCCGACTCAGTTTACTTGAAATCACGCCCTTTTAAAGAAACAACGCGTTTAATTGCCGTGTCTGATAACATCCAGCCCATGAATTTTGAGTTGGCTGTGATTGATTTGGACAACACCCTTTACTCCGCTGATTGCGGGGTATTTGCGCGCATGGATAGGCGCATGACTGCATTTGTGGCGCGTGAGCTGGGCATTGATCTTCAAGAGGCCGATTTGTTGCGGGTGAAATACTGGCGGCAATATGGCACGACTTTGCGTGGTATGATGTTGCATCATGGTATGGAGGCGGAAACCTTTTTGCATGATGTGCATGATATTGATGCACATGAAATCCTGCACCGTGATGAGGCGCTTGATCATGCGTTGGGGCGTTTACCCGGTCGCAAAGTCATTCACACCAATGGTATTCGGGAACATGCCGAACGCATTTTAAGCACACTGGGCATCGGTCATCATTTTGAAGCGATCTACGATATCCGCTTTCATGATTATATCCCCAAACCCTGCCAGCAAACGCTAGCCAGCTTAATCGATGCCGAACATTGCACGCCTGAGCGCACGCTGGTGGTCGATGATATGGCCAATAATTTACGCGCCGCCAAGGCACTCGGCTGCAAAACCGCGTGGATCAGCCACCAAGTCAAAGGAGCCGCAGAAGGAACCTGGAATTATCACATCCCAACATTTCATCATCTGCCTGAGGCGCTTGCAGGGAGAATTCAAGAGTAAGCGGTGAGAAGCAAGAGCAACGCAACAGCTCTAACATCTCCCCTCTCACACTGTCCTATTGATTCATACGTTCAAAGAATTCGGCATTATCCTTGGTTGCACTCAGCTTATCGATCAAAAACTCCATCGCACCCACAGTATTCATCGGCGACAGGATTTTGCGCAGAATCCACACTTTTTGTAATTCATCATGCGGTGTAAGCAGCTCTTCTTTACGTGTGCCGGACGGCGCAATATCAATCGATGGGAACACACGTTTATCGGTCAGCTTGCGATCCAGCTTGATCTCCATATTACCAGTACCCTTGAATTCTTCAAAGATCACTTCATCCATTTTTGAGCCCGTCTCAACCAGAGCCGTCGCAATAATAGTCAACGAACCACCATCCTCAATATTACGCGCTGCACCAAAAAAACGTTTCGGACGATGCAATGCATTGGCATCCACACCACCGGTCAAAATCTTGCCGGAAGATGGCACAACAGTATTGTATGCACGCGCCAAACGGGTAATCGAATCGAGTAAAATAATCACATCTTTACCATGTTCAACCAGTCGCTTGGCCTTTTCTATCACCATTTCAGAGACTTGCACATGGCGTTGCGCCGGCTCATCAAAGGTAGATGAAATCACCTCGCCCCTCACCGAGCGTTTCATATCCGTCACTTCTTCCGGGCGCTCATCAATCAGCAACACCATCAACACCGCATTGGGGTGATTGGCTTCAATCGAATGCGCAATCGACTGCATCATCACCGTCTTACCGGTGCGTGGTGGTGCTACCAGCAAAGCACGCTGACCCTTACCAATCGGTGAAACGATATCGATAATACGACCGGTTAAATCCTTACTGGTCGGGTTTTCGACTTCCATATGCAGCCGCTCATCCGGATACAATGGCGTCAAATTATCAAACAAGACTTTGGTGCGAGACACTTCAGGTGATTCACCGTTGGTTGTTTCCACACTTTTAAGCGCAAAATACTTTTCACCCCGGCGCGGTGGCCTGATTTCACCGGAAACCGTATCACCCTTACGCAAAAAGAAGCGGCGAATCTGATGCAAGGACACATAAACATCATCCTGACCGGACAAATAATTATCTTCGGCTGAGCGCAGAAAACCAAAACCATCCGGCAATATTTCCAACACGCCTTCACTATAAATCGTACCGCTACGCAAGCCATGCGCACGTAAAATGGCCGACACCTGCTCCTGCTTGCGCAGGCCGGCGATATTTTCAAGCTCATAAGTATCCGCCAACGCCAATAGTTCCACCGGCGTTTTGGCAGAGACTTCTCTCAAATGCAGCGACACCCCTTCCATTTCAGCCGAAATCTTTTCTTCCGGCTCATCACGACGAGGGCGTTTATTATTATTGTTGTTATTCTGATTGTTACGATCACCTTGATTGTTACGATCACCTTTTTTCCAACGGTTGCGGCGCGGCTGTTCCTGCTGAGCTGAATGCTGGCTTTCTTCTTTGCTGTTCGATGTATTACCAGGCTGATCCTGCTGCGACTCAGTTTTGCGTGCCCTACCCCTGCGGCGCGGCTTAGCTTCAGCAGCAGGTTTGCTTTCAGACGCACTCGCGCCATCTGACTTGCTTGTATTTGCGGCTGATTTCTGCGCCACTGCGGCATTGCTCATCGACACCGAAGCCGGTTCAGATGCAGGCATTTCAGTTGCAGACCGTTCAGATGCAGACCGTTCAGATGCAGATGGTTCAGTTGCAGATGGTTCTGACCTGGATCGTTCGGTTACTGGTTCTTCTGTTGCAGGCAATTCAACCGCAGCAGCTTTTTTCCGACGCACTGGCTTTTTCGCAGCTGTAGCTTTCTTCACAACGGCTGCTTGCTTCACAGCAGTTTCTTCATTCGCACCCGTTTCTTTTTTCTCAACCGCAGGCTTCTTCACCGCTCGTTTACGCACTACTTTTTTCTCACCCGTCGATGCCTCAACCGGCTGATCCGCCGACGTCACCACCGCACTTTTCGCAGCCGCTGCCTTGGGCGGACGACCGCGCCGGCGTGGTTTCTCATCTGCAACAGGTGCAACAGCGTCTTGCTGTGCAGGTTCAATTGTTTGAGACATAAAAGATTACTCCAAATACTAATGACACACTGATGGACCCATTGATAAATTGCCGTTGCAGTAGCTTGCATGATATTCGTAACAACGAAAGACTGACAATAAAGTCCTGAGGGGAAGTCGAAAGGCCGGAAGATGCTCCGGCAACAACGCATTGCTAATGCTCGACGATTGCTGTGTCAACTTTATTTACAGAGCATGAGCAATGCTGCTTAATAGATACTCACAGGCATTGTTCGGCCTGCTTTGAGCCGTTAGTATTGGCCATCTAACCTGGATGATCCATCAACCCATGAATCATCCAGGCTAATTAAACGGCAGGTATTCATGGACAAAATCATTATTCAAGGCGGCGTAGCACTTTCCGGCAGCGTCGAAGCCAGTGGCGCAAAGAATGCGGCACTGCCATTGCTCGCTGCAGCCATTCTGGTTGATGGCCCGGTAATCTACCGGCGCATCCCTCATTTGCGCGATATTTCAACCATGATGACCTTATTGGCCTGGCAAGGTGCCGATGTCACTTATGATGATCAGCACTGCCTGCATGTCGATACACGCAAGGCCGACAAATCCGAAGCACCATATGAGCTGGTTAAAACCATGCGTGCATCCTCACTCGTATTGGGGCCGTTACTGGCGCGTTTCGGCCATGCCAAAGTCAGTCTGCCCGGTGGCTGTGCGATTGGCGCTCGTCCGATTGACATGCATTTAAAAGGCTTAGAGGCCATGGGTGCAAGTATTGAAGTCGAGCAGGGTGATATTGTAGCCACGGTAGATGGGCGTTTGCATGGTGCGCATATCGTCTTTGATCAGGTTACCGTAACAGGCACTGAAAACCTGATGATGGCGGCAGTCTTGGCTACCGGCACAACCATATTGGATAACGCCGCGCGTGAGCCTGAGAATGTCAATCTGGCCGAATCATTGCGTGCGCTCGGTGCCAAGATCGAAGGCGATGGTCATAATCGTATTGTTGTTGAAGGCGTGGACCGGCTTGACGGTGGTGAAATGACCACCATTGCGGATCGTATCGAAACGGCCACCTATCTCGCTGCAGGCCTAATTACCGGCGGCGATGTAACTGTTACCAACACGGAACCGGTCATGCTGGAAGCCTTTTTAGCACGTATCAAAGAAGCTGGCGGTCTGGTTGAAACAGGTGATGATTTCATTCGCTGCAAAGCACAGGGGCGGTTAAAGTCAGTCGATATTCATACCCTGCCGCACCCCGGCTTCCCCACCGACTTGCAAGCTCAGTTCATGGCCTTGATGACGCTCGCCGAAGGCACCAGCGTCATTAAAGAAACCATCTTTGAAAATCGATTCATGCATGTGCAGGAGCTGGCGCGCATGGGGGCGGATATTCGCCTCGACGGCAACACCGCTCTGGTCACCGGCCACAATAAACTCTCTGCCGCTCCCGTAATGGCCACCGATCTGCGCGCTTCAGCTTCTCTCGTACTGGCTGGCCTTGCCGCAGAAGGCGAAACAGTGATCTCCCGTGTTTATCATATTGATCGCGGTTATGAGCGTATCGAAGAAAAATTAAGTAAACTCGGCGCACGTATCGAACGCCATAGTGCCAGTGAAGACTGGATGAAGGGAGTACAACAGAATGATTGAGCACGACAAGCGGGCTGATTCCAACACCTTAACCATTGCCTTATCCAAAGGGCGCATTCTGGAGCAAACGCTGCCATTATTGCAGGCGGCCGGTTTAAATCCATCTGAAAATGTACAGACCACCCGCAAACTGATGGTCGATGGTGATTTTCACGGCCAGCCCATTCGCTTCCTCATCATCCGTGCCGCCGATGTCTGCACCTATGTTGAGCAGGGTGCGGCAGACCTCGGCATTGCCGGACGCGACTCCTTGCTCGAATACCGTCCACATGTGTATGAGCCGCTGGATCTCAAGATTGGCCGTTGCCGTTTATGTGTATGCGGCCCGAAAGCCTTGGTTGAAGCAGGCTTACCCGAGCGCGGCAGTCATATTCGCGTGGCCACCAAGTACGACAAACTGGCATCGGAATATTTCCTCACCCAGGGCGTACAGGCAGAGATTATTCATCTCTACGGCTCGATGGAATTGGCACCCTTGGTCGGCATGGCCGAACGCATTGTCGATCTGGTTGAAACCGGCGGCACTTTAAAAGCCAACGGCTTGATCGAAGAAACCACCCTGTGCCATATTTCCAGCCGTTTGATTGTTAATCCGGCCAGCTTCGCCACCAGCAAGCAAAAGGTACAAGCCATTATTACATCTCTACGTCAGGCTGTGGATCAGTCCGATAACAGCAAAGGATAAGGTGATCACATGAGCAACATTCTCAGACTCGATTCAACAGACAGCGCTTTTCCCGAACAACTCGATGCCTTGTTGAGGCGCGAGGCCGATACCGGTGATGATGTGCAAGGTTTAGTGGCCGGCATCCTTGCCGATGTTAAACAGCGTGGTAACGATGCGCTGTGTGATTACACCGAACGCTTTGATGGATGGGCTTGCGATGGCGACAGCATAGAACTCAGCCGCGAACGCATGCAGCAGGCCTGGAATGCAGTATCGGATATGGATCGCGAAGCATTGCAACTGGCCTCCAATCGCATCCGCACCTACCACGAATATCAGCTACAAAAAGACTGGCAATATACCGATGACATCGGCATGACTCTGGGGCAAAAGGTTACCCCACTGGATCGTGTCGGGCTTTATGTACCCGGTGGCAAAGCCGCTTACCCATCATCGGTATTGATGAATGCTGTGCCAGCTGAAGTTGCAGGCGTAGATGAAGTGGTCATGGTCGTACCGACACCCGGTGGTGAAATCAATGAACTGGTACTGGCTGCAGCCTATGTCTCCGGCGTACAACGTGGTTTTGCAGTCGGTGGCGCGCAGGCTGTTGCAGCCCTTGCGTATGGTACGGAAACCATCCCTGCGGTGGATAAAATTGTTGGACCAGGCAACAAATATGTTGCGGCTGCCAAACGTCAGGTGTTCGGCACCTGCGGCATTGATATGATTGCCGGCCCTTCTGAAATTGTTGTGGTCAGTGATGGCGGTAATCCAGCCTGGCTTGCGGCCGACTTCTTATCACAGGCTGAACATGATGAAGCCGCCCAGAGCATTTTAATTTCCACCGACAAACATTTATTAACCCAGGTCGCCGGTGCCATTGAAGCGCATCTGGCCGTATTGCCACGCGCAGCCATTGCACGCGCCTCAATCGAAACCCATGGCGCATTGATTCATGTGCAGGATTGGGATGAAGCCGCCGATGTGGTCAATACCATCGCACCGGAACATCTGGAATTGGCACTTGAAGACCCCGATAGCATGTTACCCAAAATCAAACATGCCGGAGCCATCTTTATCGGCCATTTTGTGCCCGAAGCGCTCGGTGATTATATCGCAGGCCCGAATCATGTGCTGCCGACCAATCGCACAGCCCGCTTCTCTTCACCGCTCGGGGTCTATGATTTTCAGAAACGCAGCAGCATCATTCGCGCCACCCGTGAGGCGGTTCAAGCGATCGGCCCTGCCGCCGCTCACCTTGCCCACCGTGAAGGTTTGCAAGCGCATGCCTTAACACTCGAATTACGTTTAAAAGATACAGCATGATTCGCAGCGATATCAAAGCCTTATCGGCTTATCACGTGCCAGACAGTACCGGCCT
>JAUZQK010000061.1 GCA_030951025.1 Mariprofundus sp.
ACTGCGCGGCAGGGTAAGTGGCCTAAAATATCCTGATTTATCGTCACATAGTTGCCACTATGATTCTCAAAATCATGCTGTTTTTGACTCACTTCCCCACCTGCTCGCTACGATCACCCTAAGTCCGACAGACTCCTAGAATGACGTTCGATAAAGTCTTCAAGGGTAAGTCTATAGCTGTAGTCTTTCACACATGCAGCACGGTAACCCAACGGCCGCCATGTTTGATTTTTAACCGTTTTTTGACTGGCAAAGCCAAAGCTTTTTCACAATCTTTATCCGGCACAATCACTGCCATGCGCCAGCCCTGGAAGTGCTGCTTGAATTGCTTGCCAAGCTGACGGTAGAGCCCCGCAACATCCGCTTTAATGCGTTCACCATAAGGTGGGTTACAGACAATTAAACCGGCATCCGTAATGCCATCCGGCACAGTCAGCTTACGCACATCCAGCAACTCAAAATGAATGTGTTCCGCCACACCAGCCTTAGCAGCATTGTCTTTGGCTTGCTGGAGAATGCCTGCATCCCATTCGCTGGCAAATACCTTCGACTCACAAACAGACTGCATATTGGCCGCTTTATCGAGCCCACGCTGCCAGCGCTTTTGTTTTAATGATGGCCAATGTGTAAAGGGGAAATCATGATCTAAACCCGCTGCACGCTTTTCAGCCATCCAGACCGCTTCAATGGCAAACGTGCCCGAACCGCACATCGGTGTCAGCAGCGGCTCATTGTTCTGACTGTCTTTTTGCTTCCCACCCTGCCAATCCATCCAGCGCAATATCGATGCCGCAATGGTTTCACGCAGCGGCGCTTTGCCCGAATGCAGGCGATAAGCCCGACGATCCAAACGATCACCTGAAACATCGAGACTGATGGTGCATTGGTTGTTGTCGATACGCAGCAATATCTGCTGTGTATGGGCTGCCTGCGGACATGCAAAACCTATTTTATCACACACTGCATCTGCAATCGCTTGCTCGGCGCGGCCTGAATGCATCAGTTTTGAACCACTGCATGATGCCCGCACACTCAGCCCGATATCTGCCCCGATATAATCCGACCAAGCCACTTTTTTAGCTTTATTGTACAGCTCCGGAAACGACAGTGCCCTGAAACTGGCCAATCGAATCAGCACCCGTGTGATGCTGCGGCTGCGCAAATTAATGCGAAACAAACCATCCATCGTGCTGGTGAACGCAATGCCTCCATCGCCCATCTGCACATCATGTGCAGCCAGTTCTTTTAATTCATCGGCTGCAATACCTTCAAGACCAGGCACAACCACGGCGTAACAATTTAAATTTCCCATGCCGCCAAGCTATCACCAGCTTTGCTACTGTCAGCAGCCTTTGCTAGAATCCCCACTTGCAAACACCAATAATCTCCTGCTTCAGCGGGCGAACTAAGGAACAACTCCATGTCATTTGAACTGCAACCCATGATGATTTCAGGTAAAGAAGTGTTACCATTGATTGAAGGTGGTAAAGGCGTGGCCATATCCACCGGCGAGAGCTCTGGTGCATGGGCGGCAGCCGGCGGCATCGGCACCTTCTCAGCCGTCAACGCTGATGAAATGGATGACAATGGTGAAGTGATTCGCACTGTATACGCGGGTCGCAGCCGCATGGAGCGTTTTGAAGAGCTGGTTGCCCAGGGCATTAGCGGCGGCATCAAACAGGCTAAGATTGCACATGAAGTTGCCGGTGGCGAAGGCCGCTTGCACATGAATGTATTGTGGGAAATGGGTGGTGCTGAACGTGTATTGGAAGGTGTGATGGAAGGTGCCAAGGGCATGATTCATGGCATCACTTGCGGCGCTGGCATGCCCTTCCGCTTAGCTCCCTTGGCCGCCAAACACGGCGTGCATTATTACCCTATTATTTCTTCCGCCCGCGCTTTCCGTGCGCTGTGGTTGCGCTCTTATCGTAAATTACCCGAATGGCTGGGTGGCGTGGTGTATGAAGATCCGTGGTTGGCTGGCGGTCATAATGGATTATCCAACTCCGAAAGCCCGGATCAACCCGAAGATCCTTATCCGCGTGTTGCGCTGCTACGCAAAACCATGAACGATTTTGGTTTGCAAGAGGTGCCGATCATCATGGCTGGTGGTGTATGGTTTTTACGCGAATGGTCGAACTGGTTAAACAATCCGGAAATCGGCCCGATCACCTTTCAGTTCGGTACCCGCCCATTGCTGACTCAGGAAAGCCCTATCTCCGATTTGTGGCGCAAGCGTTTATTAACCCTGAAAAAGGGTGACATCAGCCTGAATCGTTTTTCACCTACCGGCTTTTATTCTTCTGCCGTACACACCCCCTTCCTGCAGGAATTGTATGACCGCTCCGACCGGGAATTGGCGTTTGTCGATCATCCCGCCGACGATCACACCGAAGCATTTGCCTTTGGTGTACGCAACAAAGAAGTATTCCTCACCAAACACGGCCTCAAACAGGCACAGGATTATCTCGCAGCAGGATTCACCAAAGCCCTGCAAACACCGGATTCCACGCTTGTTTTTGTATCACCCGATAAAGCCAGTGAAATACGTCAGGATCAACTCGATTGCATGGGCTGTTTGTCGATGTGTAAGTTCAGCAACTGGGCAGCCAATGATCGCGGCACCACTGGCCATAGAGCCGATCCGCGCAGTTTTTGCATTCAGAAAACCCTGCAGCAAATCGCCCACGGTGATGATCCGGATAATAATCTGATGTTTGCCGGTCATGCCGCTTATCGTTTTGCCGAAGATCCTTTTTATGCCAACGGATTCGTGCCCACCACCAAACAGCTCATCGAACGCATTTGCAGCGGAGATTAAACCGAACGGTTAAGCAGAGAAACCCAGCACGCCAATGACTGATTCGCAGGGGAGCCAAGCTCCCCTCGCAGCAAGCTTGCAGCTCGATACCGATCTGCGCCTGCATCCGCGCCGTTTGAATCTGGGTAGAGCAGAATTATTGAGCGATGCGCTCACCCTGCCCTTCACCGATATTGATAGTCGTTTGGGGCATTATGTGCTTGGCGCGACGACAGATGAAAAGCGTCAATTGCGTCGCAGCATGAAAAACTATCTCGGCAGGCTCAATGCCAATCCGCATATTCCACTAAAGTTTCGTCTAAAAGTGCTCAATCGCTTCGAGCAAGAACTCGATCTCTTTGATGCCGACATGACTGCCGCTGTACTCAACGCCCACAAGATCGGCGTGGCACTGGTGCAAGAGGCTGCTCGTCTGGATCAGAAGTATTTTCCACACCTGGTAGACATGATCAGCCATGCGATTGAACTGGCCATCAAACTGCTGCGCATCGATCTGGAGCATTACCGGCCACCGGCCATTATTGTCACCCGCCAGTTTTTCGAACTGGCCAAGCTGGGTTTAGAGATATCCACCCAGCTCGATCCGGCTCATGCCGACAAAACAGCACGTTTACAGCAAGCCGTTTGCAAACATGAATTTTTACGTCGGCTGGATTTTTTCAAGCATGATCAAGCCCACCAACAGATGATTTGGCACGAATTACAATATCATATCAAGGCCATTCAAGCCTGTTTTTATCGCAAAGGGCAACACATAGCCAGTGCCAATCGCATCACCTTATTCATCAATCTCAATCGACCCCATGAAAATGGCCAGCTCATCCAGCCAAGCAAGCAACAGCAGGCTGCATTCGACTGCATTGCCATGCCACTCGATGCATTCATTGCCCGTTTGGGTAAAGGCATTCGCAGTGTCAAACAAGTGCTCGACGATCAACAACAGCAACACAAAGCCCTGCATACCGAAGATGCGCTGAACAGCACCATGATCGGCGGCATCGCTATCCTGCTGGCCTTAAAGTCAGAAAAGCGCCATCAAGCACGCCAATCGCAAAAAAATATAAAAGTGCAGCTGCTTGAGAATTTATGCAGCAGTATCATCAAGGCTTTTCCCACACCGCAAGACAACAATACCGATGCGGACAACGATGTGCCTGCAAGCTGGACTGTCGTGGATATCACGGCTGATGGCATGTGTTTGGAGCGCATACACAGCGCCACACAGAGACCTCAGCCCGGTAGTGAAAAATCGGGTGAGCAATCGGATCGGCAATCGGCTGGACAGATCGGAGAGCTGCTGGGGAAAATGGTCGGACTACACTGGAGTTTTGCTGCAACAGACGATTCAAATACACCACCATCAGCCCAGCAATCCGAAACAATTCCCGCCAGGCTGGGTTTTATCCGCTGGGTCAAAGAACACAAAAGCGGTGAACAGCGCATTGGCATCGCTTTCTTTCAGCCCCGCCCCGCCCAACAGCAAGCCTTCATATTGGCCAAAGCTATTGTGCTCGGCGGCAATCAAGGTTTACAGCAAAAACGTACCTGGCCGATTTTAATCAAACCACAGAAGACATCGCACATCGCCATTTTTCCCGACCGCAATATCTACAAAAACATGAGTTTCATGGTCTTACAAGACGACCATCATCACCAGCCTTTCAAGGTTCGACAGATTATGATTGCCGGAGCCAACTATACCCGCTGCGAAATCATTCCGGCCAAAAGCAGTTAATCCAGCCCAAGACATCGTAAAATCAATGTTCCTTAACAGCACCGATAGCCGCATGTACTGCATCCATCAGCACTTCCGGGCGATAAGGTTTCTGCACAAATGAGGCCAAGCCTTTGCCGGTAAAACAGCTGGTGGCTTCCTGTTCATTGTAACCACTGGAAAGAATAACCTGCACATCCGGATTGATTCGGCGCAACTCTCTAAAACAACCTTTTCCATCCAGCCTTGGCATCGTCATGTCCAAAAGCACTGCAACAATCTCTTGTTGATGTTGACGATAGACATCCAAACCATCCAAACCATCAACGGCACAAAGCGTATCAAAACCCATATCTTCCAGCATCAAGGCCGCAACTTCACGAACCGACTCCTCATCATCAATAATCAACACCGAACCGGAGCAACGCCGTAATTCATGCGAAGATGGTTCAACAGAAATAGCACCTCCATGTTGTTGAGAAGCAGGAAACATCACCTTGATCGTCGTGCCCACGCCAGGCTCCGAATAGACTTTTATAGCCCCTTGATGGCCTCGAACAATGCCAATAACCGCACTCATACCCAAGCCATGGCCTTTCTCTTTGGTGGTAAAGAAGGGTTCAAACAATCGTTCCTGGGTGGCTTTATCCATGCCACAGCCGGTATCCGAGACTTCAAGAAAAACATAGCTGCCATCCATCAATTCATCGTACACAAAGGTGGAATCAAGATAAGCCCGATCCACTTCAATCACGCCGGTATCGATCGAAATGATGCCACTTTTACCTGCAATCGCATCGGAAGCATTGATTACAAAATTCATAATAATCTGCTGCATTTGTGATGCATCGGCTTCAATTAACGGCAAATGATCAGCCAGCCGGAATCTCAGAGTCACCCCTTTTTCAATGGAGACCTCCAACAATTTGACGATGCTTTCAACCATTTCAGATAGATTCACCGGCTTCACGATAAATTTACCCTTGCCGGAGTATGCCAGCATTTGCTTGCACAGCTCCGCCGCTTTTTCACTGGACTCCACAATATTGTTTAAATATCTCTGGGTTGATTGAGGATCGGTTCTGTTCTTTCGTTCTGCCAAAGCAGCATTACCCAGAATAGCTGTGAGAATATTATTAAAATCATGGGCAATTCCACCCGCAAGTACCCCCATGCTTTCCAAACGCTGGATATGTTCGATCCGCCTCTGTTGTTCTTTTTCGGCACGTAAATCGTGCGCGATAACAGAGTACGATTCGACCCTGCCATCACGGTTTTTTTGCACAGAAAATGCAGCAAGAGCAGGTATATCCTGGCCATTCCGATGACTGAATACCACCTCGGTTCGATAGCTGCCCAATCGACTAATTTGCGGAAAAACAAGATCATAAATACGTTCGCTTTCGATGCGTGGATGAAAGTCCGTTAAGCTCATGCCGCTAACATCATCGTCCGCCATCAGCCCTAGCATGCTGCGACCCGCAGCATTCACATAAATTACCGCACCATTCGCATCAAGCATACCTATAAAATCAGAGCTGTTATCCAAAATGGACAACAATCGCTCGCGTTCATTCTCAGATGCCTTGCGCTCAGTAATATTCGTCAATGTGCCTGATCGCATCACCGCCTGACCCACATCATCGTACACCAGGCTGGCATATACCTCTACCCAGCGAAAACCGCCATCACGGTGTTTGTAACGCACATCATAGCGCAAACAAGACTCATCCCCGGCAATGAGCGCTTCAAACAACTCACGGTTATATTGCCGATCATCGGGGAAAACATAATCAAGGAAGTGGTTGCCGATACAGTCTTCAACACCATAGCCCGTCAATTCAGTCCAGGAGTCATTGAGGAAGTTCCAACGGCCTTGCATATCGGTTTGAAAAACAACCTCTTTCAAGCTATTCACCAAGCTTTTGTATCGCGCTTCACTCTCTTGTAGCGCCTCAATGAGACGGTATTGCGTCTGAATGGCTTTTTCATCCAAGCTGGGTTTCATATCAAAGAATGGCTTTAATCAATGCACGGTGATCCAGCACATCGGCATAGAGAGGGAAAATATTTTCACAATAAAAGCTCTGTTCCATATTTGTACGGCCGCATGTCACATCATTTAACACGTGAACAGAAAAGCCGCGTTCATGGGCTGCTCTGCCAGTTGAGTCAATGCAAATCGATGTCACCACACCGGCCAATACAACATGCTCAATCTCATGTGCTTTTAACACCTCGTCCAAATCGGTCTGGGCGAACGCATTGAGTCCACGTTTGCCAGGCACCTCGATAATCTTGTCGGCAAAGGGTTTCAACTCAGCAATCGTTTCCCCACCATGAGAGCTACGCTTAAAAGCACCAACATCCTTGATGGTTTTCAAGATACCAACAGGTTGATCCAGCTCCCGGTAATCATCGGTAAACAAAATCGGTGTAGAAATGATGGTAAGCTTCGAGTCTGCCAATGCTTGAAGCAATTCCAGTGTATTCGCCAACACAGCTTTTGCATCGCTTTGGATCACAGTATGTAAAATCCCATCATCGGCAAAATAATCATTCTGATAACCGATTAAAATCAGGGCGGTTTTATCTGGGTTCATTTTATTTAGATTCATCTTATCTGAATTCATCTCGAGCCTGCCTTCATGCAATGATCGATAAGCGCATCAATACATGTATATATTTTAAGGTAATTTGTACTTGTCTTTACCCTGCCAACGCAAACCATTTTGACAAGCCCAAATAATGTTAGCCCAAAAAAAGCCACTATCACCAGCCTTCATCCAGATCACCGGCTTCCGGCTCCGAACGTTTAAATGATTTATTCACCACGTCATCCACTTCCTGACTCACATAGGCTTCACCCGGCAGGATATGAATGCAGCGCAGCTGCTTGCCATCAGGCAATATCTGCGCGCCCAGGTCTTTTTGTTTAAAGCCATGACCGAGCGATAACATGGTGCCGTATTGCGCCGTGACACACTCGCCACTGCCTACCCGCGCCAATTGCATGGCCAGCGCTACAGGCGCTCCAAACACCGTAAACTCTTTTCTGCGCCCCACCCCCAAATGACCCACAATCACCTGTCCGATAGCTAGCCCCGCCGTAAAAATCATCTGTTTTGAGGCTGGTAGATCAGCATTGAAACGGGTGCTGGCCTCAAGCAAAGCAAGGCCTGCCTTGGCAGCTTGATTCTCATGCGATTTTAAATCAAACGGATGATTAAACACGGCAATCATGCGATCCCCGGCCACCTGATCCACATGGCCGCCAAAGGCATAGACAACCTGCTGAAACAGGGCATACACACGATTCAAATCAGCCACCACGTCCTGATGCTCGCATTGCTCGATAAAACTATCGAAGTTGGCCATTTCAAACGCCAAAATACTGACATCACGTTCATCATGACTATCGAGCCGGGTATTACGATCATACTCATCCGCCACCAGATTCGGGCGCTGATAACGACCATACAAATCAAACACCTTTTCCCGATGCTCCAGCTTTGAAACCATCTTATTAAACTGATGAAATGATTTGCCGAATTCATTCGACGAATAAATCGGTAGCTGCACAGAAAAATCTCCACTGGCCACCCGTTTAGAGGCCATCGCCAGCAAACGCAGCTGTTTCACCATACGTCCACTCAAGGCATACACCAACAACGATGCAAGCAAAGCAATCACAGCAGCTGTGATGGTCAAATCCAATTTGATCTGCAAATCATTCTCACGCCACGATTTACCCGGAAACTTAACCGCAATGCTGGCCAGATGAATCGCGTTATAATTGATACCGGCGGCATACCATTTATCTTGCCCCACCACCGCCGCTGCGCCGACAGGCAGTTTAGATAAACGCTCAATGTCGGCAGGGATGGCCTTATCACCAAAGCTTTCCGTATCGCCATTGGCCCAGGATAAAAATACCGATGTGCCAGCGGCCTGATGCATAAACATCCTGATCAGACTATCCACTTCCGGTTTTGACACTGCCACCATCGGCATCTTCAGCTCACCAGAGAGTATGTTCAGCAACAACTTGGCCTGATCATGTTCACTTTGCTGCCATGCCTTTTTTTCAATATGTGCAATGCTGACCATCATCACCACAGCCACCGTGGCGACCAGAAAAATCGTCAACAAACTCCAAAGCATACGCAGCGACATATATATCCCCTTTCCTTGAACACAGACATTCTCAACACAATCGAATGATCATTTGATGATCATCAAAGAAACATAGCATATAGCCTGCCAATCAACCTGATCCAGCCAAGCAGGCGAGACTCGGCATACCATAGCACCACAATTGGCCGCAAAATTGCTAGAAACAGTTGCTAGAACGTCGCCACACACAGAGCCGCAAAAACGTGCCCAACATGAATGCTCGATCATTCCCGGTCACACATTCAGTTATCGCAGGAGAGCAACATGGATCTATCGACTATTGCAGGCATCATCGCCGGACTCGGATTGATTGTTGCATCGATATTCCTCTCAGCCGTCGAGCCCGGTGTTTACATTAATCTGCCCGGTTTGTTGATTGTTATTGGCGGCACGATTGCAGCCACGCTGGTCAGTTTCCCGACAGCCGAGCTGGCCAAGGTATGGCGTGTCTTGGGTCATGTGTTTCGCAACACCGAATATTCAGTACGTGATGATATTTCTGAAATCGCCCATGCTGCCCGGCTCCGCCGCCATGGTGATTTGGCACGTATCGAAGATCAGCTCGAACGCATCGCCAATCCGTTTTTAAAGACCTCCATTCAGCTGGTGATTGATAACACAGCGCCCGATGAAATCGTCAATATTCTGCAATGGCGCATCAAACGTTTACGTGAACAAGAGCGTGCCGAAGCGCATATTTTTCATACCATGAGCATTTATGCGCCAGCCTTCGGCATGTTCGGCACCCTCGTCGGCATGGTCAATATGCTCTATGGCATGAATGGGCCGGATCTGCTCAATGTCGGCCATAATATGGCCGTTGCACTGATGACCACCCTGTATGGCCTTGTGCTCTCCAATCTTATTTTCAAACCTATCGCCATCAAGATCGAACGCCGCACCGAAAAACGCGCCATGATCATGCGCATGATTGTTGAAGGCACCATTCTGCTGGCCGGTAACCGTAGTCCGGTATTTATCCGTGAAACACTCAAATCATTTTCCGCTCAGCATGATGATGAATTGCGTGGTGAAAGCAGCTCTTTCACCGATGAATTGCGCCCCACAGAAAAGAAGTCGCGCAACAAACAACGCAATCTGGATGATGATTTTTAATGGGCTTGAACCACGATAAATCTGCATCACCAGCGGCCAGCAGTATGGAAAGTATTCGCAGCCATATTCTTGCCGATCCTGAAATGGATATGCTGGCAGAAGATAACAGCCAGAACGTCACCCAGGATGGCTGGATGGTGGCCTATCTGGATTTGATGACCTTATTGTTAGCCCTGTTCATCATCATGGGAGCAATCAGCCATTCCAAAGCTGGCGTACGCATGCAAGCGCCATCTTCGCCGCAGAAATCTGCTAGCGAAGGGGTGACGGTATCAGATAACGCCACAGTGCAACGTCAGGGTCAGAAAAAAGGTATGGAGGAGAGTGTACAGCGCATTCTCGGCAGCAACTCGCTCGGTGGCGTGATGGATTATAAATTATCACCCGGCCAAGTACGTCTGCAAATGCATGCCAATATGCTGTTCAACACTGCCGGCACACATCTCAGCCCCAAAGCCATGTTAATGCTTAAAAATATCGCCAAGGTACTCAAAAACTACCGTGGCAAAATCGAAGTCGCAGGCCATACCGATGATGCACCATTAAGGCGTGGCCGCTTCAAATCCAACTGGGAACTCTCCAGCGCCCGCGCCGCCACCGTGGTTGAAGCATTGATCAATCTCGGCATCAGTCAAAACAGACTGCATGCCACAGGCTTCGCCGACACCATGCCTGTGGCATCCAATGCCACAGCCGAAGGCCGCGCCAAAAACCGGCGGGTAGAATTTATTGTAGAAATGGGTTCGGAGTTCCTTTACGAACGCTGAAACAATTGAATCACAGAATCAAAAACGTGCACCACCAAGAACACGATGCTGTAGAATAAAACCATTTTATTTTAGTTCAAGAGCGCCTCACCCCGCTGCGCGACTCCCAATCCGAGAATAACTCTCTTTTACCGCGACACCCCAGGGTGGTCTCTCTTGCTGCGCACTCACCTTCAGTACGCAAAGGAAACCATGTTTAAATTTTGTCTTTTCTCTGCGTAACTTCGCGTCCTCTGCGGTGAAAGTCCTTTGAATCTGTTATTCAAGAGCCGCAACGCGGCATATAAATCGTAAAATCATTGGGCAGATAATCATCACGCAGAATCACTTTAGCATTTAAGCTCTGGCAGTACTCCACCATATCCTGCGGTTCAAAGCTTTGCAGATCGTGGGCTTTGATCTTGCGCGCATCCAACAGATTGAACGCCAGACCTTTAGCGCAAAGGGCAAACATGGAAGCAATCATCTGCTGTGCATATTTACCCTCATCGTGCAGTTGTTCATTCATCGCTCCAGAGAGAATCACCCAATCAAAAGAACCTGCCTCAAA
>JAUZQK010000062.1 GCA_030951025.1 Mariprofundus sp.
CGGATATCGTAAGGCGAGTACAAACTCAGGTATAGATTGCCCGTGGATGAGATGCGAATGGTGCCGGCAATAAGGCTTTTTGTGCCGTTTTTGGGCAGGTCGGCAGGGCTAAACCAGCGCCGTGCTTTGCGTGGTATGCTGATGGAAAGTTTGCCCAGTTTGAAACGCCATGCTTGAGCTGTTTTGACATAACCACGTATCAAATGAAACTGGCCGATATGACGGTTGCTGATTGCACTGGCATCGAGAATGCGCCAGCGCTTTGATTTCCACAGGCCGCGCATCTCATTGCGCGCTGTGCTCTCGCTTTTTAATAAGGCTGTGGCCCAATAGAAGTTCGGCGCAAAGGTATAGACATGTGCCAGTCCTTCGGAGATCAGTATATCATTCACCCAGCGCCCATCACGCAAATAGACCTGTGCCAGCGTGCGACCATAGTTGTCACGTTTTTCTTTATCCAAACGCAGCCGTACAGATTGGCCGCCAATCAAAGCTGTTAAACGGCGTTTGGCTTCGATGCCGTAGGCTTGGGCAGCTTGCTTGCCATGGCCTATTTCCGGTGTATTGATGCCCAGTAAACGTATTTTTTCACCCCGACGGGTGCGGAAGGTGTCACCATCAAAAACATTGGCAACCTGTACCCAGCGCGATTGTCCGACAATCGAGAGTGTGCCGGCCTGTGTTGGTTGTGCTGCAAAACACAGCACAGGCAATAAACAATACAGTAATAGCTTATGCAGGTTGGCTTGCAAGTGATCCCACAAGTTCTGCATATGAGGCCATCTGATGCCGGTCGAGATAATCGCGCATGCCGTGCAGTAGTTTTTTGCACATCAAAGGATCATAAAATAGACCCGTGCCCAGGCCGATGGCATCGGCTCCGACAATGGCGAACTCTAACGCATCGTTGGCATTGCTGATGCCGCCCTGGCCGAGAATCGGAATATTATGTTTGGCTGCGACAACACGTGTTTGATGAATTTTCCATAGTGCCACCGGTTTGATGCAAGGGCCTGACAGGCCGCCGGATACATTATCAATGACTGGCTTGCGTTGTTCGACATCAACGGCCATGCCGACCAGTGTATTGATGACGGAAAGCCCATCACTGCCCGCTTCAATAACCGCACGCGCTGTTTCAGCGATATCGGCATTATTGGGTGAGAGCTTGGTGATTAATGGTTTGCTGGTCATCGGTCGCATGGCTTCAACTACGCGTGCAGCCATGGCTGGGTTGTTGCCAAAATGTACACCGCCCTCTTTTACATTGGGGCAGGAGATATTAATTTCAATCGCGGTGACAGGTGAATCATCGAAGATACGTGCCACTTCCGCATATTCTGCCGGACTGGTGCCATTGGCATTGGCCCAGAACTGTGTTTCATGATGGGGCAGTGCGGGCAAGATATGATCGATCACATAACGTGCACCGGGATTTTGCAGGCCAATGGCATTCAGCATGCCGGATGGTGTTTCATATAGCCTGCTGGGGGCATTGCCCATGCGTGCTTCGAGTGTCGTGCCTTTAAGGATGACCGCACCAATATCGCGATTGTCCCAACCTTCGAGGCGTGTGTACTCCTCACCAAAACCGACACAGCCGGAGAGTAGTACGAGGGGGGTTTGCAGCTTCAGGCCGGCAAAAGATATAGAAAGATCAGTAGGATTCGACATAGGCCAAGCATAGCGCCGAAGAGAGAATCAGCCTATGAAGATTTTTTGAGCAGCTTTTGCATGCCGACTCAATCGGCTTCGCGGTGCAATCTTAGCATGGCATTCTTTAGCGCAAAGTTGAGCCAGAACGGGTTTATGGATTGAGTTCGATTTGAATGAAACTGACTTCGTTGTTTTGCTCGGAAGTCGTCGGCCAGCGAGGGAAGATGCGTTGTCGGCTGATTTTTCGGTGACGTAAAAAACGTTCGATCAACTGTTGGGTGTGTTGAATGCGATGCAATAAAGCGCTGTTCAATTCGTCGCCTGCCCACTGCGGCTTGAGCTCGACACTCATGTTCGGATTGTCGTGTAGCTGACGTACGATTTTGAATAAGCGGCTGCGTTCATTGAGAGATAAGGATTTGCGCTCATGCAACCGAATATGTGCGACAATATTGGCAGGAGGCTCAGCTTTGCCGGTTTCGCTTGTTTGAGTCTCAGAGGCGGTGGCGCGCAATACGGTTTGCAATGAATCGCCTAATCGATTGAGGTTTAAGGGCTGTTGTTGCCATGATCCATGCAGCTTCCCTTGCAAGGTGATGTTATTGTTTTCACCGGATAAACGGCGCAGCAGGTATGCGGTGTTCAGTCCGCTGCGTGTGAGCATGGGGTCATGGCTAAAAAAACCTGTTTCAGGCATGGCGTGGCTAAACTGGAGCTGCCATTTACTTTGATAGCTATCTGTTTTTGACTGATGTTTGATATTTAAGCTGGCATTCAAACGGCCTCGAATCAGGCGCGGCATGCCGGATGCAGTCATCCATTCATGCAGGAAAAAAGGTGTGGCCTCATTGAGCGAGGCCGTACCACGAAAACGTGGTATGTCAGACAAGGGGTTCCATTTGCCGACCAACTTAAATTCGCCACCGCTTACATCGGCTTCGATGTTGAGATCTGCCCAGTGGTTGGTTTTTAAATGATCCAGCATGATATTGATGTCAGTTGCCCAGAGTGATTCATCGTGTCCAATGCTGAGGCTGCCGTTGTTGAAGCGCAGCTGTTGAATTTGCATATTATTATTGTTTAAAATCAATGCCCACCAAGCATTGTTACTGCGATTTCGATTTGGGCTGGGCTGGGCTTCAGGAGCATTGAGCAGCAGGGGTTGCAGAGGTTCGAGAGCAGCAACACATGACCAGTCTGCGACAGTTATTCGCGAGATTGTTTGCAGCGTTAAACCCGTACCTATGGGGCCAAAGCGTGTATCGATTTGTTTCGCTCCCCACCGGTCGCCGGCATGAGATAGCTGCACATCATAGGCTGTGGCCTTGCCTTGTATGCGCCACATACCCTGATGCAGCGATATTTGACTTCTCCAATCCATATTGCCGCTCAGGCTGACCGGGCTATTGCTGTCATCCTGTAAGGGCATGAGCAGGCGCAAGCTCGATAGTGCTGCATGTTTAACGCCAACTGAAAAATCAGCGCTACTGTTTTGTGTTGCTGTTGCTCTATTGATACTGCCACGCAAACGCCATTGTGGGGTGATGGGCTTATTTGATGTGCTGCTGGCGGGGGTGGTAGTGTAGATTTTAAAGTCCAGGGAGCTTTTTTTCGGCCATGTTGCCTGAGCTTGAAGGTCGTTAATATCGAGTTGGCCGTTGGCTAAGATAAAACTTAATAGCATGCCATTGGCCTGAATGTGATCGATGCTGGTGCGCCAGGGCTGTGCTGCGGCAATCTCGTTGTTACTTGCTGATTGGGTGTTGAAAATGAGATTGCCATCGTTCAGTTTGAGTTGGGACAGGTGCATTTGATGACGAGCGCTGTCGATCAATAAGCTATCGTAGTGGAGCTCACGCCATGACCAGTGTGTATTGTCGCCGCTGTTTTCTGTCGCCAATACGACATCTTTCAATATGCCCTTGTCGGCGTTGATCTGCCAGCCGTTGCTTACTTGCCGCCAATGGCTGCTACCGCTCCATTGCGCAGTAGTTAGTTGATGCGATCCAATGGCTGGAATGATCTGCCCCCAGGGGGCGAGTGGCCACGCTATGGCGTGTAGATCAATGTTCCAGATGTTGTTTTGCTCGGTAGCGCTGAACTCCAGTTGTTGAGTGGAGTTATTATCCTCTTGCGCCGCGCTGTTGGTGGAGGGCAGTGGATCAGTATCGCTGGCATTGAATCGCAGTTTACTTTGGATTTTCAGGCTGGCGCTGTTTTGTGGTTGAGCTGGATCTTGATGATTTCGCTGCCATGTCAGATCGCCTTGTAAATGACCTGCGATGGGTTGTAAGGACAGGGCATGGCTTAGTGCCAAGGTGTTGATATGCTGCCAGTGCAGTTGGCCATTCGATGTTTTATGTTGCGTATCACTGGTCTGTTGCCATTGCACACTGCCTTCATGTAGGCGGCCAGAAGCTATGAGGCTGCGTTGCGTTGATTGTGTGGATAGCTGAATGGAGATGTTGTTGATGATTAATGGTGTGGCTGTTGGTTTGTTTGAGCTCGGCGGAGTTGTATCCGGTGCTGACACGTACAGCTGAAGTTGGCCGCCTTGTGCTTTCAGTGAGTTGGTTGCCTGCCATAGTTTCATCAGCTGTGGATCATCTTGCCATACATGTTTGGAATCTGATTGCAGGGCTTTTGATATATGCAGGCGGGCTTTAAGGCCGGATATTTCAACTGAGTCGATGTGCAGCACTGGCTGGTTCAATAATGCCGGGTTGGTGCGTATCAGCATGTGCTGAATGGTGATTTGATCATCGTCACGCTGAATGTGAATATCTTTTAGAATTAAAGCATTGCGTAAAATATGATAACGCACGGCGCTGATTTGCACTTGCGCCTGTTTGCCCCAGGCTTTGACCAGCACCTCAGCATGGGCATGGGCATGTTTCTGAATGGATAAATGCATGGCCACGCCAAGCAGGGCAAAGATCGCCAGACCCGCCAGATACCAACGTGCTCCGGCCGGAAAAATACCGACAGGATGGTGAAATATATGGGGGCGTTTCAGGGCTGACTCAGCTGTGCACGGATAGGGCTCATATTTTATCTGCGCTGCTGCAATTGTTGTACGACGCTCTGATCTTCCAGTGTTGATGTGTCGGATACAATATCGCGACCAGCGGCGATATCTCTGAGTAAACGGCGCATGATTTTACCCGAACGTGTTTTTGGCAGATTATCGGCAAAACGAATATCGTCCGGTTTGGCAATGGCGCCAATCTCTTTGCTAACATGGGCGCGTAATTCAGCCGCCAATGCAGTTGCCATACTATCATCGATAGTTTTTTTCATGGTGACAAAAGCACAAATCGCTTCGCCTTTAATATCATGTGGACGACCGACAACGGCAGCTTCTGCCACGCCTGCATGTGATACCAAAGCTGATTCGATCTCCATGGTGCCAAGTCTGTGGCCGGAGACATTCAATACATCATCCACACGCCCCATAATCCAGAAATAACCATCTTCATCACAGCGGGCACCATCACCGGCGAAATAATAAGAGCCATTGAACTTATGCCAGTAGGTATCGATATAGCGTTGATCATCGCCCCAGATACCACGCAGCATTGATGGCCATGGCTGGCGCAACACCAATAGACCGCCATCGCCACTGCCTTTTTTGATCTCATTGCCGTATTCATCGACAACGGCTGCATCAATGCCGGGCAGGGGCAGGGTGGCAGAGCCCGGTTTTGTGGCTGTGGCAAAGGGGAGTGGGGTGATCATGTGACCGCCTGTCTCGGTTTGCCACCAGGTATCAACAATCGGGCAACGGCCTTGGCCAATGACATCGCGGTACCACATCCATGCTTCCGGGTTAATCGGTTCACCGACTGTGCCCAGCACACGCAGCTTTGATAAATCGTGTTGCTCCGGCCATGTATCACCGGCTTTAATCAGGGCGCGAATGGCGGTCGGAGCAGTATAAAAAATAGTCACAGCATGATCAGCGCACAGTTTCCACAAACGCCCCGGATCAGGGTAGGTTGGCACGCCTTCATACATCACTGTGGTGCCGCCGCAGGCTAAAGGGCCATACACAGAATAGGTGTGGCCGGTGATCCATCCGACATCGGCAGTGCACCAGAACACATCAGACTCGGCACGAAAATCAAATGTCCATAACATGGTTAAACGCGCCCACAGTAGATAACCGGCAGTGCTGTGTAGTATGCCTTTGGGTTTACCGGTAGAGCCGGAGGTGTAGAGAATAAATAAAGGATGTTCGGAATCGACTGATAGGGGAGGGCGCTGATCAGGCTGAGCTTTCAAAGCATCATGCCAGTCGAGATCACGGCCAGCGCGCATGTCCACATTGTTGCCCGCATGGTTCACAATCAGTACATGTTCAATGCTAGCACAGCCCTTGCTTAGTGCTTCATCGACATTCGGTTTGAGTGCGTGAATAGCGCCTCGGCGCGCCCCACCATCGGCAGTAATGATCAAGCGTGCTGCCGTATCTTCAATACGGTCGCGTAAGGCTTGTGCGGAAAAGGCACCGAATACGACAGAATGAATCGCGCCGATTCGACTGCAGGCCAACATGGCAATGGCGGCTTCGGGAATCATCGGCATATAAATAATCACCCGATCACCTGCTTCGATGCCGAGCGCAGACATGGCATTGGCAGCACGGCATACATCAGCTAGCAACGCATTGTATGAGATGTGGCGCACCAAGCCGGCTTCACTTTCCCAGATAATAGCATTGCGCTCACCGAGTCCATTGGCGATATGACGGTCGAGACAGTTTTCCGATAAATTCAGTTTGCCATCTTCGAACCAGCGGAAAAACGGTGCGTGTTGGCGATTTAACACTTCAGTAAATGGTTTATTCCAGTTTAAATGTTTGTTGGCCAGTCGCCCCCAGCTTGCATCTGAATCCTCGGTAAACTCGGCACACAAGGCTTGGTAGGCATCGAGCGATGCAATGCTGCCGCTATGTCCGAGCGGTGGCTCAAAACTGCGGTGTTCTTCGAGAATGCTGGTGATGGTCTCTGACATGGTGGCTCCTCCGTTGTCATTGCTAGCAGGCGTGACGTTGTTGGACAAGAGTGGAGGGCATCCCCCTGACAAAAGCATTCGGGGTAGACAAAGGAACAAGCAAAGGCATGGCAGTGTTTATGAATAAGGGCAGGCTAACTCGCAAGCAGTTGTAGCAGCAAAAGACTACTACCCCCACCGCCCATCAGTGTCAGTGCCCGTAACCACGGTTGTTCGGTGATGGGTAAAAAGGCTCCTTTTCT
>JAUZQK010000063.1 GCA_030951025.1 Mariprofundus sp.
AAATGAATTTTGCAGATCGTGATGGTGTGATTTGGTTTGATGGTGAAATGGTGGACTGGCGTGAGGCCAAGGTGCATGTGTTAACGCATACGCTGCATTATGGCATGGGTGTGTTTGAAGGTGTGCGGGCTTATCATGCTGATGAAGGCACGGCGATTTTCCGTTTGCAGGCACATACTGATCGATTATTTCGTTCGGCTAAAATCATGAATATGGATATGCCGTTCAGCAAGGATGAGATCAATGCGGCGCAATTGGCTGCGGTGCGTGAGAATGATCTGGATTCGGCATATCTGCGACCGATGGTGTTTTATGGCTCTGAAGGCATGGGTTTAAGAGCGGATAATTTGAAAACGCATGTGATTGTAGCAGCCTGGAATTGGGGCGCTTATCTGGGGCAGGATGCGTTGGAGAAAGGCATTCGTATTCGTACCTCTTCGTTTACCCGTCATCATGTTAATATTGCCATGTGCAAAGCCAAAGCCAATGGTAATTATATCAATTCCATGTTGGCGCTCTCCGATGCTTTGCGTGATGGATATGATGAAGCTTTGCTGCTCGATGTGGATGGTTTTGTGGCTGAAGGCAGCGGAGAAAACTTTTTCATGGTCTATAACGGTGTGATTTATACACCGGAATTATCTAGCGCACTCGATGGTATTACCCGCGCGACGGTGATTCAGTTGGCTGAAGAGGCCGGTTATGAAGTGCGTGAAAAACGTATTACGCGCGATGAAGTTTATATTGCCGATGAAGCCTTTTTTACCGGCACAGCCGCAGAAGTCACACCGATCCGAGAGCTTGATGGCCGCACTATTGGTTGCGGATCACGCGGGCCTGTTACTGAAGTGCTGCAGAAAAAATACTTTGATGCTGTGCATGGCCGTTTAAATGAAGATGGTGGCTCATACGCGGATTGGCTTTCTTACGTGCGCTGATGTTTTGCGCCGTGTTTAATTCGAATCGAAGCTGGTGACGATAAAATATAACGCTATGCCAATCACAACGATGGCAATGCCGATATAATTGATACCGTGAAAGTCACCCTCGCTGCCCGGCCTTGAATCGCGGTTCCAAGCGTCACCGCTGCCATCGCCATCGTCTTGATTTACACCCATAGAGCCCTCCCGATGAACCTAATCCTATGATTATAGACTATGATCGGGTGAACGTGTAACTGTTATCTGTAGATAGCTCGGTATTGAATTGATAGTCGGCCAGATCGAATGATTTGATGTCTTCAGGCTTGCTGATGTGGTTTTCAATAATGTAGCGAGCCATGAAGCCACGTGCCTTTTTGGCGTTGAAGCTGATAATGCGGTATGTGCCCTGACGCAGCTCTTTGAATACAGGGGTGATAATGCGGCCTTGTAGTTTATGTTGCTTGATGGACGAAAAATATTCATTCGATGCGAGATTGATCAGAATATCATCGCCTTGGGCTGCCAGATCCTGGTTGATGCTGTTGGTGATCGTATCCCCCCAGAATTGATACAGATTATTACCATGCTCGGTTGCTAGCTTGGTACCCATTTCCAGGCGATAGGCTTGCATCAGATCAAGTGGTCGTAACAGGCCGTATAGGCCTGAGAGTATGCGTAAATGCTCTTGTGCATAGTGTATATCATCGATGCTGAGTGTGGCTGCATCGAGGCCTTGATAGACATCACCACTGAAAGCGAATAATGCCTGTTTGGCATTGGCGGGCGTGAATGGTGTGTGCCAGTCCTGATAGCGCTGCATATTCAAATCGGACAGATTCATGGATAATTTCATTAAACTGGCAATTTCAAAGCTGTCTTTCTGGCGCATGATTTCAATCAATTCGGTGGCCTTGTCGAGATGCATGGGCAGACTGTGTCTGGTGAGCGGGGCAGGGCTATTATAATCGAGTTTTTTAGCGGGTGAGATGGCAATCAGCATGGCCATATACTATGCTTGCATCTGATAAGAACAATCGTGAGGATGGTTTTTTGAGTGAAACTGCGTAAATCTAGTGAAGCCCTGATGCGACGGGCTATTGAATTGGCTGCAAAAGGCATGGGCACAACACATCCGAATCCGCGTGTGGGTGCTGTGGTGGTTAAAGATGGTGCGGTTGTGGGTGAGGGGTGGCATGTGCGCCCGGGTGAAGCGCATGCGGAAGTGATGGCTTTGCAGCAGGCAGGAGCTGAGGCCAGAGGTGGTGCGCTGTATGTGACATTGGAGCCTTGCGCTGCGCATGGACGTACTCCGGCATGTACGGCAGCAATTCATCGGGCGGGTATTCGCCATGTGGTGTTTGCTTCAAGCGATCCGAATCCGGATATGGCAGGTGGTGCAAAAGTATTGCAGGTGTTGGGTGTTGATGTGACGGCAGGTGTGTTGCGAGAAGAGGCCGATGCCTTGAATAAAGCTTTTTTTCATTATGTGCGCACCGGACGGCCTTATGTGATTGCCAAGGCTGCCATCTCACTCGATGGCAAGATGGCCACGCATACCCATCATTCGCAATGGATTAGTGGCCCTGCTTGTCGCCAGCATGCACATCAGCTGCGGGCGGAATGTGATGCGGTTGTGGTGGGTGCAGGTACATTATTGCATGATAATCCATCGCTGACTGTGCGCGATGCGGATACAATCGGTAATGTGCCACTCCGAGTGGTATTGTGTTTTGAAACACCGGTATTTTCTGATCAGTGTAAATTATTATCGAAGGATGCGCCGACACGATTTTATGTGCGCAGTATCAATGAACATGCGGCGGCCTGGATTGAGGCCGGTGTTGAGGTGCAGCAATCAACCAGTTTATTGGCTGTATTGCAGTCTTTGGCTGGAGATGGTTATTTGAGTCTGCTGCTGGAGGGTGGTGGCGCTCTGCACACGTCATTTTTGCAAGCACAATATAGTGATGAGATGGTGTTGTATCAGGCGCCCATCATCATCGGTGGCCGCGATGCGGTGAGTTTATGGGGCAGTCAGGGATCAGAGACAGTGGATCAGGCCATTCGTTTGCATGATGTGAAACGTGAAAATATGGGTGATGATCAAATGATTCGCGGTACTGTGTTTTACCCCGACTGACATCCCGTTGAACATCGAGGCGCTGATGCAGGCTTTAGTTCGGGCCAGAGAATGGTTGCTTTAGATGATTGACCTGCGGCGTTGGCCTTTGTTTATACCGCTGCTGGCTGCCGTTTCGGGTTTGGCTCTGGCGCGCACTGATGTGTTTCAAGTGTTTGTGGCAGGCACGATTCTGGTTTTTCTTGTTGTTATATTATATTTGTTCAGGCAACGCTTGCCGGCAGTGTGTTTGTTGTTGGGGGCTTTGTGGGGTGCGGGCGATTTAATGCTTGATGCAAACCGTATAGCAGTCGTGGGGGCGGATCAGACATGGCTTGCTGGCACGATGACGGTGAATGCAAGGGTTGAAAAAGCCGAATCATTGACTTCATCCTGGCGTTATCTCGTGCAGCATATCAGGCGTGATGATGGGGTTGTGTTGCCGGGCAAAGCGTTGCTTTATCGTTATAGGGCTGGCTTAAAGCCCGGGCAAGAGTTGATTCAGGCCGGGCAGACTATTCGTTTTCAGGTGCGCTGGCGCTTGCCGCGCAATTATCAAAATCCGGGCGCGTTTGATTATCGCAGTTGGTGCTTTGATCGACATATCGCCTTGATCGGGAGTATGCGTGGCGCTCCGGTGGTGCTTGATGTTTCGCTGTCGTGGCTGGAGCAGCAACGTCAAAAAATACGCGTTGTTCTGGCAGGGCTGTCTGGATCAGATCATGGTATTTTGTCGGCCTTGTTGTTGGCTGAACGGGCTCAGGTCAGTGCATTGGCCAATCGCATGTTTGCGGCAACGGGAACGGCGCATTTGCTGGCTATATCTGGCATGCATATCGGCATGGTGGCGGCTTGGGTGTTTGCGCTGGTCTGGTTTGCATTGACGCGGCGGGAAGCTTGGATAGTGCAGTTGCCGGTGCGTAATATAGCTTTGATCAGTGGTTTTTTAGCGGCGTTTGCATACGGGACAATGGCCGGCTGGCCGTTGCCAGCCATGCGGGCGACGATGATGTTGGGGGCTGCAGCGCTGGCCTGGTGTTGGTCTCAGCACAGTGAGCCGATCAACACTTTGTTGGCAGCCTTGGCGTTGATTTTGTTGTTTGATCCGTCGGCCATTGCATCGTTATCGTTGTGGCTGTCCTTTGTGGCGACGGCATCGTTGTTGTTGTGGGCGGGGCAGAGGCGATCTGAAGAGGTTATTGCATGGCCTCAGTATATTCTGATTGGCGGGCGCACGCTTTTGTGGGTGTCGTTGCTGGCAACCTTGGCAACACTGCCATTGATTGTCTCAACTTTCGGGCGCATTCCTGTGTACACCTTGCCGGCAAATATGATGCTGGTGCCGTTGTATGCCTTTTTTATCATGCCAATGTCTGTGTTGGGAGCGTTGTTTGCTCTATTCGGCTTGGATGCGTGGGCGGCAGGCTTTATGTCGCTTGCCAGTATGGCAGTTGATCATGGTTTGCAGGCTTTGTCGATGCTGGCGGCGCTGCCGGGCGGTGAGTTGTGGGCAGTGCGTCCATCTACGGCTTTGGGTTTATTGTATGCTGTGGGTATGTCGGCTGGTGGTTATTTGTTGTGGCGTAAGAAAAGAATGCAGGCTGCGATTGTGGCCATGCTGGTGTTGGGCGTTTATTTGTTTTGTGCCTTGCATGAAAGCGATGTGCAGCAGCCGCAATGGATAGTCTGGGACGTTGGGCAAGGGGCAGCTTCAACGCTGTTGTTGCCAGATAACAAGGTGATCGTGGTGGATGCGCCGGGTTATGCGGGCAGTCGATTTAATGGAGGTACGACGGTGGCAGCGGGTTTGCGTGCATTGGGTTTGTCACATATTGATGTGTTGGTTTTAAGCCATGCGCAGGCTGATCATCTGGGTGGAGCATTGTCGTTGCTGCGCAGCGTGAATAAAATCGGAGAAATATGGTTGCCGGATGTGCCCGATGCACATGCTGATAAGCGTATCGCAGAGATCGAATCGTATGCGGCAAGACATGGCACGGTGGTGCGTTGGATGGCGGCTGGTGATGTTGAATCATGGCACCATGGTGCTGGAGGCAGTATGTCGCTGCAGGTGTTGTGGCCGCCTCGAGGTCATGACCCTGCCAAGACCAATAATACATCGCTGGTGTTATTGGCTGAACTGAATGCAGAGCAGCGTTTGTTATGGCCGGGGGATATTGAAGTGGCGGCTGAACGTGCTTTATTGGCAACAGGTTTGCTGCCGGTTGATCTGATGTTGATGCCACATCATGGCAGCCGCAGTTCCAGTCACAGGGCTTTTGTGCAGGCCTTGCAGCCTGATCTGGTGGTGGCTCAAACGGGGGTCGGTAACCGTTATGGTTTTCCTGCCGATGTGGTGAAACAACGCTATCAGAGCATTGGAGCGCATATTTATAATACTGCCAATGGAGCGCTTATGCTGGATTTGTCGAGCTGGTATGAGAGTGGAAAATCAGCCGATCATCTATTGCAATGGTCAGCAAACAGCAGCTCTCGGCGTGATATGGCGCGGGCATGGTGGCATGCGTTGTAGGTCTTGATGATGACTTTTGCTGTGGCCTATTCATAATTGCCGCGCTTGATCATGCGCGGGTGCATGATGGGTTGTTTTTTTAATAATGATTTGAATTGATTCGGTTTGGTTTTGATTGGTTTTGAGACTTGGATTGGTTCGGATTGAATCAAACGGCAAATGCGTTAAACGTTGGTCGTGGAGGTTTTAGTGTTAGACTTTATCCAGCAGGGCGGCGTGGTGATGTATGTCTTATTGGGCGCATCGGTGTTATCGCTCACCATTATTTTTGAACGTGCCTGGAGCTTGCGCCGTTCGGTGGTGATTCCGTTGGCTGAAGTGAAACAAATCGAACAAGCGGTGCGTGAGGGTGATGTGAAGCGAGCCATGCAGGCTTGTCAGGTCAACAATACAGCCATGAGTCGCGTATTGTGGGTGGCCTTGTCGAATCGTGGTGTGCGCCGTTCGGTGATGAAAGAGATTCTGGAAGAGACAGGCCGGCAGGAAGTGGCACACATGGATCGTTTTGTAGGTGTGCTGGGTTTGATTGCTGCGATTGCCCCGTTATTGGGTTTGCTCGGCACAGTGATTGGCATGATCGAGGTGTTCCAGCAGATTTCATTGGTTGGGGTGGGTAAGGCCGATGTGTTGGCCGGCGGTATTTCCAAAGCCTTGAATACAACGGCATTTGGTTTGTCTGTGGCGATCCCATCAATGGTGGCTTATCGTTATTATGAGTCGCGGGTGGATAGCTTTGTGTTGGAGATTGAGCAACATGCGATGCGCTTTGTTGAGTTGCTTAAGGGAGAGCGTGCATGAATCTGCGGCGCAAAAAGCGGGTTGATTATCTGGTGGATATTACGCCATTGGTCGATGTCGTTTTTTTAATGCTGATCTTTTTCATGGTATCGACGAGCTTTAATGTCAGCTCCAGTCTAAAATTGGATTTACCTTCGAGTAAAGCCACTGTTCAGCAAAAGGATCTCAAGCAGGTGACAATCAGCCTGAATGCCAAGGGTCAGCTATATATTAAAGATGAGTTGGTGGATGATGCCGATTTGCGTAAACGCATTTTGAATGTGTCCAAAGGTGATCCGAATATGCGGGTGGTGTTGCGGGCTGATGCGGAGACACGTCATAAACGGGTGGTGTTTGTGCTCGATACCTTGCGTGGTCTGCACATGAGCAAGATTGGTATCGCGACTGTTGCGCCGGCAGAAGAAGGTCGTTGATGCGTATTGTGCAAAAGTTTGGTGGTACTTCGGTGGCTTCCATTGAGCGTATCCGCAAAACAGCCGATATTATTCAGTCTGAATTAAACCAGGGCAAACAAGTTGCCGTGGTCGTATCTGCTATGAGTGGTGAAACCAACCGCTTGACGGCGATGGCGCGTGAACTGAGTGCAACTCCCGCAGTGCGTGAGTTGGATGCATTGGTGGCAACCGGTGAGCAAGTCAGTGCGGCATTGCTGGCCATGGAATTGCAAAGCCGTGGCATTGCAGCCTATTCTTACAGTGGTGGTCAGGCTGGCTTTGTGACCGATGGTGATCATGTGCGAGCACGCATCAAGAGCGTGGAAAGTGCGCATTTGCTGGTGCACATGCAGGCCGGTGAAGTGCCCGTGGTGACTGGTTTTCAGGGTGTGGATGAGCATGGTAATGTGACCACGCTGGGGCGTGGTGGTTCAGATACCTCGGCAGTGGCGTTGGCGATTGCTGTTGAGGCGGACGTTTGTGATATTTATACTGATGTCGATGGTATTTATACAACCGATCCACGCATGGTGCCAAAGGCAAGCAAGATCGATCGCATCAGTTATGAAGAAATGTTGGAGTTTGCATCCTTGGGAGCCAAGGTGTTGCAGACACGTTCAGTTGAGCTGGCAATGCGTTTTGAAATGCCCTTGCATTTACGTTCCAGTTTTGACTTGGTGCAAGGTACGATGGTAGTCGGGGAGGATGAAACAATGGAGAGAGCAGCGATTTCCGGAGTGGCTTTTAATCGGGATGAGGCCAAAATAACCATTATGGAGATTCCGGATCAGCCCGGTATTGCGGCCAATGTATTTGGCCCGGTGGCTGAGGCGGGCATCAATGTCGATGTGATTGTGCAGAATGTGTCGGAGCAGGGCTTTACCGATATTACCTTTACCGTGCCGCGCAGTGATTATCTGCCGACCATGGAAATTATGCGAGTGTTATGCAAGCAGATGCAGGCGCGCGATGTGAAGGGCGATGATACCGTGGCAAAAGTCTCGGTGATTGGCGTGGGCATGCGTTCACATGCAGGTGTGGCCAAAGCAATGTTTGATGTGTTGGCAGTAGAAGGCGTGAATATCCAGATGATTACCACCAGTGAAATTAAAATTACGGTGGTGCTTGAAGAAAAGTATATTGAACTGGCTGTGCGCGCGCTACACACCGCTTTTGGGCTTGATAGACAGGAAGCATAAGGCTTCTGACCCATGGCGGGGCTATTGTTTGCAGCCTTATGTTGGGCTGTTTGGTATTTATCACCGCATAATGTGGCGCTGCTGGCATTTGATAAAGAAGCGATAGCAGCAGGTGAATGGTGGCGCTTGTGGACTGCGCATTTTACGCATTTTAAATTTTCTCAGTTAATGCTAAATAGTGCTGTGATTGCCCTGATGGGCTTGCTGCTGGCTCGCTTTACCAAGCTATGGCAGGTGCTTTTAAGCTTGTTGATTGCCATGCCGATCATGACTGGGCTGTTATTGTTGTTGATGCCGGATTTGATTGCCTATAGAGGCGCTTTTGGTGTGATGGCAATGATGGTGATGATGGCCGTCTGGTTTCTTATTGTAGAGGATAAACGATTTTCTTTGGCATATTGGCTGGGTTTGCTGATGTTGCTGTTGTTTGTGGGCAAGGTAGGGCTGGAAACCTGGCTGATGTTGTCGCATGCGGATCATCATGTGGGCGGGTTGTTTGTGAATGGGTTGTTTGTGAATGGCCTACGCATGAGTTGGCTGCATGCGGATTGGCTGGTGCAGTGTTTTGGTATACTGCTGGGGCTGGCCTTTTTTAATGCCTTGCATCAAATCTATGCGACTCGGACAGCTAAAAACAAGCACTATCGCGGTGCTTCAATACATAAGCATCAGCAATAAAGCGTTAAGAAGGGGGAGATAATGTCAAAAATCGCTGTCGCTTTATTGCATTATCCGATTTTGAATCGCCATGGCGAGACAAGTACAACAGCCATTACTTCGATTGATGTGCATGACTTTGCCCGTAGCTGTGCTTTTTATGATGTGGATCCTGTTTATCTGGTGCATCCGGCTCCGGCCATGCATGCCTTGATCGATGATATGAATGATTATTATATCAATGGAGCCGGTGGTGATAAAAAGCCAGCCCGCAAGATCATGCTGGAGTCGATCAGGTGTGTGTATTCCTTGCAGGATGCGCTTGATGAGGCTGATTATCAGTTGTGGTACACATCAGCCGAAGCGCCCGAGGCTGGCTCCGTTGATCCTTCCAAGTTGCTGGAAATAGAAGGGAATCACCTGATTGTGTTCGGCACAGGCTGGGGCTTGGATGTAAAGAACTTGCCGCCAGGAAATGGATGGTTGTCACCCATCGAAGGTGTAGGCAGAGTGCGCCACCTTTCTGTCAGGGGTGCATTGGCGATCTATCTGGATCGCTTGCGGCGCTAAGTTAAAACTGACACAAGTTTCGGAGGCTTAACCATGCGTGCACTGGATGATGTAACCAAAGACCAACTGCGTGACGATATCCCATCATTTCGTGAGGGCGATACTGTCCGTGTGAATGTTCGTATTATCGATTTTAAAGATACCAAAAACGGTGTTGTGAAAACTGAGCGCTTGCAGGCTTATGAAGGCGTGGTGATTGCGCGTCATAATAATGGCATCTCAAGCAGCTTTACCGTGCGTAAGATTTCCAGCAATGTCGGTGTTGAGCGTGTGTTTCCGCTGCAGTCACTCATGTTGGAAAGCATCGCAGTGATTCGTCATGGTCGCGTTCGTCGCGCCAAGCTTTATTATTTGCGTGAATTGCGTGGTAAAGCAGCTCGTATTCGCGAGCGTCGTTTCTAAATATAAAGCCGCCTGATTGGCGATATGATTAAAAAAGGGAGCCGTTGGCTCCCTTTTTTTGTATGGGGTAGATTTAAGCTGTGACTTTGTTGTTTGTGCATGCAAACTCAGCCGCATTCAGCTGTTGCCATGAAACTTTATGATTTTATTTTAATGCTTGGTTAATAATTGCTTGAGTTGCTCAGATAAATAGGTCAGTCTGGCGACCTGAATTTATTTAGGGATATTCCTAATGCTGGGAGGCTTTTATGTTAGGTGAATTTATTGAACATTCGATTAACTTTACGAATGCTGATGTTTGGAAGATGTACGGTGTGATTCTTGTTGTGTCTCTTGTCATCTGTGTGGGGATGTTTAGAGCATCACTGAAAGACGACGATTGATTTTGTTTATTAATATAAAGGGAGGATTGGAATGAAGCGTTTTATGATGCTAATGGGTGCTGTGGCACTATTGACTATGGGCTGGACGGCCTCGTCAGCCGTTGCCGGTGTACAAGATACAATGAAAGAAGGTGTAGGTAATGTATTGAATGGTCGCCTTATTTTTGACAACGGTGTAGGTGATGATGTGCCTGCTTGTGCCGGTTGTCATGGTTCTGCAGGTATGGGCTCGGATGAAATGAGCACACCTCGCTTGGCCTATCAGGTTCAGAAGTATATTTGGAAGCAGTTGGAAGACTTTGCCAGTGATAAACGTATGGACAATGCAATGTATCAGATGAATGATATTGCCAAGGCATTGACTGAAGAGCAGCGCCGTGATGTGGCGGCTTATGTGCATACCTTGAAGACTCCAAGCCTGGGTTCGGATTTGGATGCGATGCGCAAGGACGGCGAAGATATTGGCGTTGTTTATAAAGGTAAGATTATTGTTAAATTCGGTGTGCCTGAACGTAATATCCCTGCTTGCCAAAGCTGTCATGCATTTAATGGTCGTTCGGCCGGTAATATGTATCCGGTGATTGGTGGGCAGAATTATAATTATTTAAAACATGAGTTGGAGGCGTTCCGTTTGGGTGCAACTACCAAGTCTTCGGATGATGAGGCCGCTCGTGATAATGATCCAATGGCTCAGATGCGGAAAGTTGCAGTGCTTTTGACTGATGAGGATATTGCTAATGTGGCGGCGTTCTTGACTGTATCTCGACCATCAACGGCGGGTAATCCTTCAGCACCACGTCATTGATTTAGTTTAAACACTGTTAATAAAAAAACGAGAGGCTTTGCCTCTCGTTTTTTTTGCTTTTTTTTATGGCTGTTCTGCGTCATTGATAGGGCGTTTTGCCGTGCAGTACCCAATACGGTGTCTATGGAGAGATTGATGCTCAGGGTTTTTTATGCAACTGGATTGGTTCTTCTTCAGGGAAGGTTGCGGTGATTGTGTTGCGTGTAATATCGCTGGTGTCGATTAAGACTGGTCCACTCCAGAAGCCGCCCAACGCGATGCCCAGAGTGTTGTCTTTTACGGCTTCATAAGGGGAGAGTAATTTGATGGGCGGGCGGTGTTTGGGCATGTCGATTTTAACTGTTTCATCGCTGTAGAATCGAATGCTTCCGTTGCCATCATCAATAAGCCATGAGCCGGATAACTGCATGATGGTGTTCTGGCTTACCGGTGTGACATCGGTTGCTTGCAGACATGAAGAAATCAATGCTGCAGACAACAAAGGTAGGATCATTTTTTTCATTGGTTTCTCCGAGATTTTATTTGGTAACCGACAATGGCGAGTGAATCGCTATCCAGACTTCTAACAATGGTGATGGTTTCAGTGCTGAAGCCATGTTCATGTTGAACGGTGACAGTGTAAATATAGAAGTCGCCACTAAAGCGCGGATCTTTGCTTTTTGAAGAGATGGCGTAGCTCTCTATCTTGCCCAACATGTGTTGAGCCTGCTCAATCTCATTCTGCCATGCGGCGCGTGATTGTGATTTGAAAAATTTGGCATCAAACAGGTTGGCTGCTTGATCCCATTGTTGTGTTTGCAGAGCTGTGTGGAATTGATTGATGATCTGGTCTGCTTGTCGTTGTTTGTCGGTTTGAATGATGCAGCCTGCCAGATTGATAAGAGTAATGGCTATAATGATGGGGCGCAGATACATGTGAGACTCCTTGTTGCAAAGCGTGTTTGATGCCGGATAATGCCGTTCCTATGAGAGAAGACAATAAACAACCATTAAAAACCGGCGAAAAATTATTATTTATAGTGGCAGGGATATTCCTGCTGTTTGCTACGATTGCTTTCGGCATTATGCAGTATGTGATGGCAACTAGCGATAAACCTATTTTTGAACAGAAAACGCATTATGATCTTTCGGCAGAAGGGCAGAAGGGCTCGTTGATTTTCCGGGTGAGTACTTGTACGGAATGTCATCGCGCTATGCGCGGCGGCACCAATATGGGTAATAATCTCGATGGTATTGGTAGCAAGCGTAGTCTGGCCTGGATTGAAAGTTTTTTAAGGGATCCTGAAACAACCTATGGTCATGTCACCATGGATCATGGCCCCAAGCCTAAACAAGCGTTTTTTGTAGCTGAAATGACGGAGGAGAAGCGTCATTTGATGGCTGTGTTCTTGTCTGAATTAATTTCAGAACAAGGTTCTGCTTCATCACCTGTGCCACCCAAGGGTGAGTCACCATTCATTGATTCGATGGTGAAGACTTGGGCTCCGGATGAATGGAAAGAAAAATATACTGATATTCGTGATAAGCCAAATAATGCTACAGCAAGCGAACGAATAAATGAACAAACAGGAGTGAAATAATGCAGCGTCAGCCGTGGGAAGATCCAGAATATGTCAAATATACCCTGTGGTTCATCTATGCCTGTATTATATATAGTATGATTGGTTTTACTTGGGGCGCTCTGATGGGTGGTATCCATGAGTTTCGTCATTTTGTAGACCATCGTATGCATGGTAATTTAATTGTGCGCGCTCATACTCATATCAACCTGTTGGGTTGGGTCGAGATGGCAATTTTTGCAGCAGTGTATTATATCGTTCCCCGCTTGGTAAAACGCCCAATCTATAGCATGAAGCTGGTTAAATGGCATTTCTGGGTGCATAACTTTGGTCTGATTGGCATGGTGGTGTTCTTTACTGCAGCGGGTGTGGCTGGTGGTATTGCCTCGGAAACTATGTCTCCGGCTGAAGTTGAAGCAATTGTGAGGCCTTGGCTTGCGACTATGGGCATCTTCGGCAGTTTGGTTTTGTTGGCCAATTTTATTTGGGCTTATAATTTATTCCGCACTTGTTCCAATCGTGATGAGGTCTAGGGCATGAATTTATTAAGATGTATCGTGATGCTTTCGTTGTTCGCCTTGGCAGCTTGTGATGTAGGTGGTGGCGGCGTATTTGCAATTGGTCAGGCTGTGCCATCATTGAAAACAAAAACCCTGGCAGATGTCGGTGGTGATATGTCTAAAATCACCAGTTATCGCTATCCTGATCCTCGCATGTATCAGCTGTCTTTTGATGATGCATTAAAAACTGGCAAGCCAATCATTATGGAATTCGCCACGCCGGGCCATTGCACACAATGTGATAAACAGTTGCAAATGTTGAAAGTGGTGATGGATGAATATGAAGATCGGGTGATTTTTCTGCATATGGATCAGTATTATAATCCTGAAGCCTATGATGCATTTCAAGTGCGTGGCGAGCCGTGGACGTTTGTGATCAATGCCCAGGGTAAGGTTGATTATGTTGCGCCTGGGCGTATGTTGTATAGTGAAATGATGCCGGTTCTGGCGCGCTTGTTTGGAGAAAAACCAGGTGGCTAAATCGTGGCGTGAAGTTGAGTGTGAATTGCAGTCGGATAAATCTGGGATTATCTGGGATTTGGTGCTGTATGTGCCAACAGTGTTGTTCTTGCTGCTGTGGGGTCTGAAAGTCTGGTATGGCACGGATGATCAGTGGATGGGGCAAGGGTTAATGTTTCTGGGTTTCTTTTTCTTGATGGTTGGCGGGAGTCGTATTTGTCGCCGACTATTGCTGTTGCCGTCGGTGCCGGTTGCTTTGGATATTCGTAAGGAGCAAATCCGTATGCGGCTGAAGAATGGCAAACAGCGTTTGTTGATGCGTAATTTGCGTTTCTTTGCAGATAAAGCGGGTAAGTCGTTTGGTTTGACGGGGACAGATGAATCCGGCGCAAAACAACAATATGTCTTTCACAAGGGGCAGTTCCAAAAGCAGGACTATGATGCAGTTATAAAGGCGCTGGAATTTTACAAATAATCGCTGCAACATCGTGTCGTTTGCAGATGCTATTTTAAGCGTTTGCTTTTAAGGATATCCCATACCATCCATGCCATCACGGATGCGCCGATCATTACTGCGATAATAATGCTGATGATTTCAGTATTTTCCTCGACCAGTCCACCAATAAAAATGTGCACAGTGTATCCCAAGATGAAGAGAGAAGCGCATCCGCTGATGCCGTAGATAATGATTTCACGCATGCCTGAATCATGAACAAGTTTATCTTTCTGGCAATAGTTAAGCTCTGTTTCATTGTGTTTAAGGCTCAATAAACAACCAATTTCAGTCTCGTTTTTGGGAATATGAAAGCATATTTGAGTGTTCCCATGTTTATGGCTGGGCAATGGTGTGGATCAATAACCTTGGCCAATTTATGGGCTTGACAGTGCTGTGAAAGTTCACAATACTTGCGAAGTATTAAAATAAATTCATATTTTTTTAATAGGGAGAGGGCATGAAAAATTCAGTATGGCTTATTATCGTTGCAGGATTTGTTACAGGAATGGGTAATGGTTCTGTGTTTACGATTGCAACACAGTTGGCAATTGGTCGCGGGCCGTTTGCAGAAGCGGGCTTGTGGGGTTCTGATGCGTATTCACCGTTTACGTTTGAGGGCTTTGGCAACTGGGTAATGATTTTCTTCGGTATCGCTTTTGTGTGGATTCTTGCGTCAGCATTGAAGTTGCATTCGGTTCTAGAGGGATATCAAAAAGATTAATTAATAACAATCGAGGTAAGGGAGAGTAATATGGCTGGTTTTGCATCTGTACTGGGTATTATATTAGCGTTCTCAAGCATGTGGTTTGCATGGTATTTATTAATGCCGGGCCAACATGATGAAGAACACGACGATTGATCTCAGTAATGATTAGTTTGAAGTTTCTAAAAGAGATTAGTATTAAAAGGGGTAATACATGATTAAATATCTGTTTGCGAAAGAGAAGGATATTCCTGGCGGTACCGCAGCGATCTTCTTCAGTTTTTCCGCAATTATGTGGTTCATTATTGGTACGGGGATTGGTTCGTTTAATGCGGCCAAATTGGCGTATCCTGATTGGTTTACACATTTGTATGCGTTGCAGTTTGGCCATATGCGCCAGGTGCATGTGCATGCTGTCATTTTTGGCTGGATTGTAGGCGCGTTTGCTGCATCGGCCATGTATGTTGTTCCGGCTCTGGGTAATACCAAGTTATGGTCTGAGAAGTTGGGCGTTTGGAACTGTATGTTATGGAATGTTGGTCTGGCACTGGGTCTGGCTACATTGTGGTTCGGTATGACATCGGGTCGTGAGTATTCAGACTTTATCTGGCCTATCGATTTGTATATTGCTTTTGCAATGGTGACACCGTTGTTCATTAATATCTTCATGTCGATTGTTACACGTCGCACACAGGGTATTTATACAACCAACTGGTTCTTTGCCGGTTCGTTCTTTATGCTGATTATTGTGTTCCTGATCGGTAATATTCCTGAGTTCTTCCACTTAACTGGCTTGAACGAAGCGTATATGACATGGTGGTTTGCACATAATGTGCTCGGGCTATTGATTACACCGGTGGCAGCTGCGATTACCTATTATATCGTACCTAAGATCACGGGTAACCCGTTGTATTCACATCGTGTTGGTCATTTGCACTTCTGGTCTATCGTGGTGTTCTACTCTACACCAGCTGCGCATCACCTGATGAGCTCACCACTGCCTGAATGGCTCAAGTCATTCGCATCGGTGGAAGGTGTGTTGATTCTGGTTCCTGCTGTTGCTTATGTATGTAACATCTTGCTGACCATGCAGGGTAAGTGGGCAATGTTCGTTGAGAATGTCGAGATTAAATACACCATCACTGGTGTGTTGCTGGCGATTCCATTGAATATGCAAGGTGGCTTCCAGCAGACACGTGCCATTAACTGGTATGTACATGGTACTGGCTGGATCGTGGCGCATGCGCATCTCGCACTGCTTGGTTTCTCAACCTTTGCTGAAGCTGCTGCGGTGTACTACGGTATTCAGACACTTACACGTCGTAAGTTGTACTCTTTGAGCCTGGCGAATTTCCACTTCTGGATGTTGCTGATCGGCTTCTCATTGTACTGGGTGTCTATGACTATCGCGGGCTTGATTCAGGGCGCAGGCAAGATCTACGAAGTGCCATATATGGATGTGGTCATCGCAGAGCATCCTTACATGATCGTAAGGTGGCTTGGTGGTACGATGGTATTCTTGGGTAACTTCGTATGGCTGTACAATATGTACATGACTGTGAAAGCAGGTGAGAAGATCGCCGACGGTGTTCAGCCGCAGGATGTCGCTTACGCACGCTAAGTATTCGGGCTGGAGCCCTTCGGGGCTCCAGTTTATTTAAAGTTTAGAAATTATTTAATAAAGAGGGAGGAGTTAGAATGGGATTCCGAGAGTACCGAGTTGGATCGATTCTGTTTGGTGTGGCGTTATCTACATCTATGGTGATCACTATGTATATGCCTAGTCTGGATATTTCTGGTGTATCATCTACAGCTACAGCATTAGAAAAACAATTAACCTATGGTAAAGTAAATGGGTTTGATTATGGTGATTTGTTCCTGCATGGGGATGATAAGCCGATTAAAGTGATTTTGAAAAAGAACCCTGTAACAGGCGCTGAGATGGATGAAACTGCAGCTTATGTATTCAAAGCAGGCACATCTTTTCCAAGTGGCTTGAAACACGATAATATCCTGGGCGCAGATGTTCAGGCCTTGAGTGTCTCTTTGGGTAAAATGGATCAGGCATCGGA